>CAZLWY010000227.1:0-2107 GCA_964563425.1 uncultured Acidobacteriaceae bacterium
AAGGCGACAAATTCCTGAATAACTATCGCCTGATCCACATTGGCAACGAATCGGCGGACGTCGAAGAGGTTTCCTCCGGACGGCACGCGTCGTTGCCGCTCGTGCAGCCTCCGGATCAGGGAGCCGGGAACCAGTGACGGCTCAATCGATACTCGACGGGCTGCGCAGCCCTGCCGTCGCCCGCCCCAGGTCTGGGAGCCCGCGTCGTTGCTCCGGGGAATCGGGCTACGCCTTCCTGGTGGTCATGGGCATGATTTTGATTATGGCCGTCCTCGCGCAGGCTGTGCTCCAGAACATGCTCACGCAGGGCCGTCGTGCGCGCGAGGACGAAATGATCTGGCGCGGCAATCAATACGTTCGCGCAATTCGGCTCTATTTCCGCAAAACCGGTCACTACCCGCAGACGATGGACGATCTGAAAACGGGGATGCCCGAGCTGCATTTCCTGCGTTACGCCGCCTACAAGGATCCTTTGGCCAAAGACAAGGATGGCGCTTGGCGCTTCATCTACATCAACGCGTCTGGCCAGATCATCGGCAGCGTCCGTTACGCCACACTGCAGCAAATGGCTCTGATGGATCTCAATGGCGGCACGATTCCACTCAACGCGACGCTCGGTTCCATCGGTACGCCGGTAGCCGCGATGGCCGCCGGCGCGAACGGCGCTAACAATACCGGCCAGAATGGGGCCGGGCCCAACGGGACAAGCTCGACCTCCCCGGGGAACCCGTCGCAATCCTCGACCGGAACGGCCGGCACCGGCGACAACTCCGCACAGGGCGGCACTCAAAATTCCTCGTCGAGTCAGACCCAGTCTTCGAACTCCTCGGGCGGCTTTGGCCCGCCCGTGAATCCGCTGTCGTTGCTCAAGCCCACCGGCCCGGTCGATGGCCCGGTGCTCGGCGGCCTGCTCACAGGTGTCGGCGGCGGCACCGATTCCGATGCGGCGTCGATCAAAGTCGTCAGCGGCGGCAAGAAATACAAGGACTGGGAATTTATCTGGAATCCTCTGGAAGATCAGGCTCGCGCGATCCAGGCCGGCCTCGGCGGCCTGACCCAGGGCGGCGCCGGCGCTACCAGCGTACCCGGCTCGACATCCAATTTTGGTAACCCGGGATCGACAAATCCTGGATTTGGCGGCGCGCTGGTGAATCCGACAACGCCCCAACCCCAGCAACAGCCTCCGTCGCAGCCGCAGAATTAGTCCGCCCCCGAAATCGGAAGGAGTCGTCCATGCTGACGGAGCCCGGACCTGAGCCGCGCTCAGCAATGAGCTGGTACGTTGTGGTGACTCTGGTGGTGTTCGTGATCGGATCGATTTATGTTGGCGGGGTTTTCTATTCGAGGTGGCATTCCAGTCGCGTGATTCAGGCGCAAGCTGCGGACGCCGAACGCCAGCACGATTCAAGAGTTTTTGACGCGATGGGCGGAGACCGCTTCGATATCCTGGGTTTCTACGCCAATCCGGCAATCATCCATCGGGGAGATTCGACCACGCTTTGCTACAGCGTCTCAAACGCCAAATCCGTGACGCTCGAGCCACAGTCCAATGCCGTTTGGCCCGCATTCGAGCGCTGCGTAAACGTTACGCCAAAGAAGACGACAACCTACACGCTGACAGCGACCGACGCCGCGGGGAACACAAAAAACAAGACTGTCGAGGTCGACGTGAAGTAGCGTCGGCGTCTCGCCGGCTTTCAGTTCCGGCCTTCGTCTCGGCCGCCTCTGATTTTGTTCGAGGTTATTTGGGCTCCCAAAGCTCGATGCGCCTCCCCTCCGGATCCGTCGCCCATCCGAACCGCCCATTCGACTCATCGTCGATTTTTGCGTCCACCTGCACACCCTCGGCTTTCAGTTGCGCAAGCAAGCGATCCAGATTTGCGACGCGGAAATTCATCATGAAAGGAGCCGTCGTCGGATCGAAGTATTTTGAACTCACCGGGAAAATCGAGAATACGGTCGCGCCCAGGGTATCCGCGTGATCTTTCGTCCGCCATTCGAATATGGCGTATTGCGGCGCGTTGGCACCTTCACCCCCTGGTTTGAGGGCGACGCCCAGGTGGTCGCGATACCACGTGGCGAGCTTCGCCGGATCCGGCGATTTGAA
>CAZLWY010000228.1:0-30267 GCA_964563425.1 uncultured Acidobacteriaceae bacterium
GAGGATCGTCTCCTTCTTTTTCTTCAAATCCTTCTCGACGCGCTCGATCCGCTTCGCGCACTGCTCCAGATCGTTCAAGATCAGCTCGAGGTCCACGTTCACAATATCGCGCAGCGCGTCGATCGACCCGCCCTCGTGCGGCACCGCCGGATTCTCGAACAGCCGCACCACGTGCGCCAGCGCATCGGCCTCGCGCAACGGCACGAGCGACGCCGAATTCTTCTCGCGGTCCTTCTGCAATCCGCCGATGTCTACGTACTCGATCGTCGCGTAGGTGATTTTCTTCGGCTTGAACACTTCCGAGAGCTTCGCCACTCGCGCGTCCGGGACGCGCGCAATTCCCATGTGCGCCTGACCAGGCACGCTGCGCCCGCTCGCGGCGGCCGCCCGCGTCAGAATCCGGAACAAGCTGGTCTTCCCCACCTGCGGCAACCCAATTATTCCCGTTTGCATAAGCTGTCGATACTAGCACGGCTGCCGGCAAGGACCGCTTCCGCGCGAATGGCCGGGCGCCCTGGGGCCGTAGCTTGCCTCGCGGCGCGCAGGCCGCTATCATTTTGTCCTCTCCAATCGTCGACGGAGGTGATGCGATGAAATATTTTTCTCTGATGGTGGTTCTGCTGATCGCGCACGCGGCTGCGGCGCAGGACTGGGCGCAGGCCGCGCTCGAAAAGTCCCCCCGCCACCGGGAGTGGATCACGGTAAAACACGGCGATCGTTCGGTTGAAACTTTCGTGGCCTATCCCGAGTCGAAGGACAAGCGTCCGGTCGTCCTCGTCATCCACGAAATTTTCGGCATGACCGACTGGGTCCAGGATCTCGCCGACCAGATCGCCGCGGCCGGCTACATCGCCGTCGCTCCCGATCTGCTTTCCGGCATGGGGCCGAACGGCGGCCGCAGCTCCTCGCTTGATCAGAGCAAAGCGATGGAAGCCGTCAGCCACCTCGACCCGGATCAAGTGACGGCCGACCTGAACGCCGTCGCCGACTACGCCAAGAAACTCCCCGCCTCAACCGGCAAACTCTTCGTGGCCGGCTTCTGCTGGGGCGGCTCGCAGAGTTTTCGCTACGCAACGAACCGCCCCGATCTCGCCGCCGCATTCGTGTTCTACGGCGGGCCTCCCGACAAAGACGCCATGCCCCGCATCCACGCGCCCGTCTACGCCTTCTACGCCGGCAACGACGCCCGCATCGATGCCACGATCCCCGACGCCACCGCCGGTATGAAAGCCGCCGACAAAGCCTACCAGGGCGTCACGTACGATGGTGCCGGCCACGGCTTCATGCGCGCCGGCGAAGCTCCCGACGCCAGCGACGCCAACAGGAAAGCCCGCGAAGATTCCTGGGCTCGCCTGAAAATGCTGCTGGATCAGAACTAGCATCGCGCCATGAATTCCGCGACCAGCACGATCCCGTTGCCGTTCGATCACGTCGAGGCGCACGCTCATCTCTCGAGCAACGACAAGCATCTCTCGGCGCTGATCGAGCGGGTCGGCGAATTTCGATTCAAGCTCGACGAATGCGACAGCGTCTATGAATCCCTCCTGGAAGCCATCATGCACCAGAGCATCGCCGGCAAAGCCGCGCAGGCCATCTACTCGCGCATCAAGGCTCTCGGCACCGACGGTCGCGCCCCCACGCCCGAGGAACTGCTGCGCGTCAGCAGACAAAAACTGCGCAAATGCGGCCTATCGAACGCCAAAGTCGCGGCCGTCCGCGATCTGGCACGGAAAACCATCGACGGAGTCGTGCCCACGATCGAGGCCGCGCAGAAAATGTCGGACCAGGAGTTGGTCGACCGCCTGATTTCGGTCCGGGGCATCGGCGCTTGGACCGTCGAGATGTTCCTGATTTTCCGCCTGGGCCGTCCGGACGTGCTGCCCATCCACGACTACGGCGTGCAAAAGGGCTGGGCGCTGACGTACCGCAAGAAAATGATCCCGAAGCCGAAGGATTTGCTGAAATTCGGAGAACGCTGGCGACCCTATCGGACGGTAGCCAGCTGGTACATGTGGCGAGCCGTGGCCCTCGCCGGCCCAGCCGCCCGCAAAATCACCAAGCCCAAGCCCGCCAAGAAACGCGCCACGGTGAAGAAGCGCGCGATCGCGATCAGGCGCATCACCGCACGAAAACGCGCCGGGTAGCGCCGGCATCCCGCCGGCATTTTTCCGATGACCGGGCACGACCGCGATCGACGCAACCCAAATGGCCGCCGTCTTTACAATTGATCGATGAAGAGGAAATACGAGGAAGACCAAAGCCCCGTCGGAATCGACCGCTGCGCTCGCGTTGTGAGGATAATTTTGAAGATCTCGTGATCGCTTGAAAGCTCGTCAATGAATTCCCCGCCGGCCCCGCTCGCGTCGGGCTGCACGGTAGCCAGCTCCCGCAGCGCGTCGTAAATAATTTCGCCGGCCGGCGCCATCCGCGTCGAAAAAGTATTCGTGCGGAACTGCATGACCGAATGGATTTCGTTGAAGTGCCAGGCAATGCAGGCCGCCAGCGAGACCGCCCGCTCGAATCGTTCTCCCTGCTCGGCGTCAGCCAGTGGCGACCGATCGGCGCGCGCCGGTCCCACAAACGGATCGAGCACCAGCATCACGCGCCGCTCGTCCTCCCGCGCAAATTCCCGGACAACCAGCCGCCCCGATTTCGCGGTCACCTTCCAATCGACAAACCGCGCACTATCGGTCGGCACGTAATCGCGCAACGAGTGCAGTTCGTGCCCGCGCCCGCGAAAGAAACTCACCATCTCGCCGGTCAGCAGCGGCAGTACCTCAAAGAACTGTTCGACCGCTTCCACCCGCGGGTAAACCGCGATCTCCAGATTCGAGCCCACTTCGCGCGTTTTCTCGAAAAACCCGAAAGGAAATCGCGTCCGAATCCCGAAGGAATCCTGCCGGTAAACGCCCCGCCGGGGAAATCGCAGCTCCACCTTTTGCCGCACCGCGCTCATCCGCGGCACGTAGGGAAAAAACACCGGCTGGGCCAGAATCTCCGAAGCCGTGGACTTTTTCTTGCCACCGATCACCCGCAGCGAAAACGACGGCCAGATCTGCTTCTCGTTGCGCAGTTCCACTTCCGCCAGCACCGGCTGCTCCGCAAAAATGTGCTCCGGCAGATCGAACCTCATTTCCACTCCCGTCAGCACCACGCGCGAAAGCACGCCGGAAATCAAAATCCCCGCCAGCAAACACGCCAGAATCAAGAACAGAAGATTGTTTCCGGTATTGATCGCCGCCAGCACCAGGATGGAAACCGCACCCAGGTAGATCATGCCGTCGCGGGTCAGCCGGTAGTCGATCTGGTAAGCGATCCAGCGAAGACTCGTGCGCCGCGCCAGCGCCGGCACGATGGTGACCGCCACCCACGCCGCAATACCCAGCGAAATGACCGTGGTGATGCCGGCGAACCAGATGCGCCCGGTTTGAGCCGCCGCCGCGGAAAGCAGGGCGAAGAAGAAAGCCACCGCCAGCGCGGACATGGCGATCGCAAAATTGCGCCATCCCGCGCGGTCGCGCGCCCGCCACATGCGCGCGAGGGTGGAATCGGGCGTCGTCATCGGCGCTCTACAGCGGAACGCGGGTCGAATCGACAATCTCGCGCAGGATCGCTTCGGCTTGCTCCGATTTTTTCAGCGTGGAAACGTAACGCGAGCTCACCACCACGCGATGCGCAAACACCGGCACGATCAACCGCTTGAAATCATCCGGAAGGCAGTAGTCGCGGCTCTCCAGGAACGCCCGCGCCTGCGCCGCGCGGTGCAGCATGACGGACCCCCGCGGGCTCACGCCCAGCGACAGCTGCTCTGTCGTCCGTGTCCGCTCCACGATTTCCAGCGCATAATCCAGCAAGCTCTCCTCGACCTTCACCTGCGACACAACCTGCTGCATCGCCAACACGTCCGCCGTATCCATCACCGGCACAATCTTTTCGGCGTGTCCGGCGGCGGAATGATTCCGCAAAATTTCCTTTTCGCCCTCGCGCGCCGGATACCCCATGCGAATCCGCATCAAGAAACGGTCCAGCTGCGATTCCGGCAGCGGATACGTCCCGTGATGCTCGATCGGATTCTGCGTCGCCAGCACCAGAAACGGCTGCGGCAGCGGATGCGTGTGATTATCGACGGTGATCTGCGATTCGTTCATGGCCTCGAGCAGCGCCGACTGTGTTTTCGGCGTCGTGCGGTTGATCTCATCGGCAACGATAATGTTCGCGAAGATGGGCCCGGGCTTGAATTCGAACTCCTGCCCCGCGGGATTGTAGACGCTTACGCCGATCACATCGCTCGGCAGCAAATCGGAAGTGAACTGGATCCGCTGGAACGAACAGTGAAACGATCGCGCCAGCGCCTGCGCCAGGGTCGTCTTGCCCACGCCCGGGACGTCTTCGATCAGCAGGTGCCCGCGGGCCAGCAGCGTCGTCAGCGCCAGCTGGATCACGTCCGGCTTGCCCTTCACCACGCGCCCAATCGACTGCTGCAGCTCAGCCAGCCGCGCGCTGAAATCGATGGTCTTGGCGTTCGTAGCGGTTTGCAATTCCCCGGCCCTTCTGCTACAAAAAGTTAGCGAACTTGAACGCTGCGCTGCGGTCCCTGGGTTGCGGCTTCGGCCGCTGAAGTTCCTGATTGACAGCGATCCATCGGTCGGGCGACTAGCTCAGTGGTTAGAGCGCTCCCCTCACACGGGAGAGGTCCAAGGTTCAAGTCCTTGGTCGCCCACCACTTCCCTGGCTTTGATTCTCCCACCATCCAGCAGGATGCCTGAACGCCTGATTTGAACGAGTGTGCCTAGAAAGTGGCTTCCTCCGGAGGGCCTGAAAACATCCGCGTGAGTCCCCGCCCGATTATGTCATCAATATTCAGGGCTATTCGCACCGGGTATCTCCATGGCTGGAAATGTAGTCGGTTTGTTGTCCGAGGGATTCCCTGCCGCCCAAGTCGGGCAATATCCTGGAGGCCGTGCTCTACCGCGGAGAGTTGCCGCGCGCGGACGCGGCGGGCGCGGGCGAGCGCCATACGCGCCGCATTGTCTCGGCGCTGCTCGAGCGCGGCGTGCTGACGGCAGACAGCGCGCGCGCCGCTCCGCCTCGTCTTCCCCGCGACCCTGGCCGCGCGCTGGATGCCGGGATTGTTTCCCGAGAAGACGGACTAGACGCACCGTCGCTGCCCCCCACTGTTTGACAGACTAATTCATTTCGCGCCGCTCGGACCGTCGGGTAATATTTCACGCGGGCTCGCGGTCGAAAACGTCGGCAATCGCGGGAGTTTGATGGAATGACTCCGTTGGTTCTTCGAAGCGTCTCTGTCGGCATCGCGAGCGTCGCGCTGGCCGCATTCATCGGCGGCTTCATCGCGCTCTCGCTACTGTTCATGAACCCCTCCGCCCAACCGGGCGGCGACGAAGCAGGATCGGGGATGATGTTGATCGTGCACTACCATTTGGTTCCGATCATCGTTATACCTCTGGTGATTTTTGCCATCGGATTCCTCGCCGGGTACCGGTATTTCTCAAAACGCCAGGCTCGCCAAGGATGCGCAGGTTGAGAAACGTGGCTCGATTCATTCAGGCCCTCGCTCTGGGAACCTGGGTCGGTTCCGTCATCTATTTCATCGCCATCGTCACGCGCGGCGCGTTTGCCCTCCTCACCCCCGACCAGGCCGGCCCTTTGATAGCATTCACGCTCGCGGGTCTCCACGAAGTAGGAATCATCGCAGCCATCGCCTACCTGATCGCCTCCGCCGCCATCGCCATGTCGATCAAAGCCCTGGCGCGTCCGGCAGCCGTGTGCGTGCTGGTGATGCTGTTGCTGACGCTCGCATCGCAGCGAACAGTGATCCCCCGGATGGAAACGCTACGCCGCGAAATGATCTCAGTCGAATCCACACCCCCCAGCGACCCGCGGCGCGCCGAATTCGACCAGTTGCACGGCATCTCCGTCGACCTGGAATCCGCCGTCCTGCTGATCGGCCTCGCCGCCTTATTCCTATACGCCCGCGAAAAGCCCGAGGGTCACGCGCTGTAAATCCAAGCGCCGCAGGCGCGGCGCCATCCGTGTGCTGCCAAATACCAAGACCACCGGAACACCGCGCAAGCTCCCGGACCTGCGGCTCAATCGTCCCGCGGGGTCCGCCCCGCCTATCCGTATTTGTGCAAATCCGCCCAATTTCGCGAGTGCCGCCGTGACGCATCCGTCCGGCACGCTATGCGACAATACGGCCGAATGAAATCTCACCTGGACGGCCGCGCGCGGAAAAATTTCCAGCGGCGCCTGCTCGCATGGTTTCGCGCCCACGGCCGCGACCTGCCCTGGCGCGCCAGCCGAGATCCCTATCGTATCTGGATCGCGGAAATCATGCTCCAGCAGACCCGCATCGCAGCGGTGCTCCCCTACTACGACCGCTTCCTCGAGGCCTTCCCCGACATCGCGTCGCTCGCCCGCGCTCAGCAGGAAAAAGTGCTGCAAATCTGGTCGGGACTGGGCTACTACAGCCGCGCCCGCAACCTTCACCGCGCGGCGAAGGAACTCGTCGCGCACCACCACGGCAACTTCCCGAGGACGCTCGACGAAGCGCTCGCCTTGCCCGGCATCGGGAGCTATACGGCTGCAGCCGTTCTAAGCATTGCCTTCGATCAACCGTTCGCGGTGCTCGACGGCAACGTCGCCCGCGTGCTGGCACGGCTCGGAGCGATCCGTGGCGACCTGCGCGCCCCCGGCCGCTGGCGCGCCATCACCGCACTCGCCCAAAGCTTGCTACCGCCGGAAGCGCCCAGCGACTGGAATCAGGGCCTGATGGAGCTCGGCGAAGTAATCTGCACGCCCCAAAATCCGCGCTGCCCGCGATGTCCCGTGTCCCGTTCTTGTCGCGCGCGACTGCTAGGGCTTACCGGCGAAATTCCCGCGCCGCGCCGCAAACGAGCGCCCGTGAAAATCCTGATCGCTGCGGCGATCCTGCGCGATCCGCGCGGCCGCACGATCCTGGTCCGCGATCCAGGCGCGCACGATGACGTTCTCTTCTCCCGCCTGTGGCAATTCCCCGCCGTCGAAGTCGCCAACGACCCCGAGTCCGAGCTTGCCGCGCACGTGCGCGAGGTTTTGCACCTCAACAGTGTGGCGCTGAAGCTCGAGCCGCTCTCGGCCGCGCGGCACGGCGTCACCTTCCGCGACATCACGCTGCTGCCGTTTCTTGCGCGAGTCGCGGAATTGCCGAAACTGCCTCGCACGCGTGTCCTCGCGCTCAGTCGCCTCGCGCGGCTCCCGGTTTCTAGCGCCACGCGCAAAATAGCCGCCGCTGCCAGCAAGGAGCGAAGCCCGTGAAACAATGAATCATTTCCCGCCAGGCCCCCAGGCAAAGGCTTCCGGAGCCGCCAGCACGCGCTGCCACACGGAACTTCTCTAGATCCCTGCTTCGTATTGGCCGATTCGCCGCGACGCCGTCCGCCCGTCCACAGCTCGGCCCCCGTGCGGTGCTAGGATTCTGAAATGGCCTCGGCCGTGCCGACGACGACTGCGCCCGCACCCGTTCCCTCTCTGCCCGCGGTGCAGCGTTACTTTGAAATTTCTCTTTTCCTGCTGGTCGCCACCGGCGTTCTCTCGATCGTCTCCACCGGCAAGCTTGACATCGTTTCGGTCCTGATTCCGTCCCTCGCGCTCATCTACAAAGGCATCCGCATGCAGCGCGGACGCGGCCCGGAGATCACGCCGCGCGCCGCGACCGGACTCGTGCTCGCCTACTTTCTGTTTTTCCCGCTCGACCTGTGGGTTTTGTCACGCGGCCTTTCCGAAGGCGCGCCGAATCCCCCGCTGTACGCGGCGCTGCTTTCGTCGATTCACCTGATTCTGTTCGCCACGCTCGTCCGGCTTTACTCCGCACGATCGAATCGGGATTACGCCTTTCTCGCCGTGCTCGCAGTGGCATCGATGCTGGTTTCGGCGATTCTGACGGTTGAGACGGGTTTTCTGATTGCACTGGCGATCTTTCTGGTGCTCTCCGTTTCCACGTTTGTCGCGCTCGAAATCCGCCGCAGCTCGGTAGGCGCCGTTTCTCCGCCGTTTGAACCGGGCTCGGCAACCGCGCGCCAACTCAATCGCGCGCTCGGTTTCACGTCACTGCTGGTCGCCGCAAGCGTGCTGGCCGTCGGAATCGTGCTGTTCTTCCTGATTCCGCGGTTCACGACGGGCTATCTCGGCTCTCTAAGCTTGCAGCCCGGCCTGTTGACCGGTTTCAGCGACAACGTTGCGCTCGGCCAAATCGGAGAGATCAAGAAGAATCCAGCGGTCGTGATGCGCATACGAATCGACGGCGACCCTGCGCGCGCCTCCGACATGCACTGGCGCGGAATCGTGCTCACGAATTTCACCGGGAACAGCTGGACCACGCCGCAGCAGGATCAGACAGAAATCGAGCCCAACGTCGGCGGCCAGTATCTGTTCGGCCCGCCGCCGCGGACGGGCGACCGCTTCAATTCGCTGCATTACACAGTGCTGATGGAGCCCATCGCCACCGACGCCATCTTCGTCGCCCCGGCCGTGCAGTCGATCACAGGCAGATTCGGGCTGGACGGCGTTCCGATCCATCGTCCGAGCGACGCCAGGACATTTCTACTGCCTGCCAGCGCCGCGCTGAGCCGCGGCTATCTCTTCATCGATCGCACCGGCTCGCTTTTCAATCCGACGCGGAACAATTCGAAAATTCGCTACGAGGGCACGGCGCGACTGTCGCTCGCCACGCCCGCGGATCTGCGCGCCGCTTCCACTGATTTCCCGCCGGAGATTCACGAGGATTATCTCCAGCTGCCGTCGACGATCGATCCCCGAATCAAGAAACTTGCGATGGATGTCACCGCGCGCCAGACCAACGACTACGACCGCGCCGCCGAAATCCGCCGCTACCTGATCGGACATTACTCCTACACGCTCGACCTCGCCGGCCCGACCGGACGCAATTCCGATCCGCTGAGTTATTTTCTTTTCACCAGCCGCGCCGGCCACTGCGAGTACTTTGCCACGGCGATGACGGTGATGCTGCGCTCGATCGACATCCCGGCGCGCTACGTCACCGGATTTCTGCCCGGCGAATACAACGATGTTGGCGGCGATTACATCATCCGTGGCAGCGACGCGCACGCGTGGGTCGAAGTTTTCTTCAATGGCTACGGCTGGATTACGTTCGATCCCACTCCCCCGAGCAACGAGCAGCGCGGGCTGCTGAACCGCTTCGGCCTCTACTGGGACTGGTTTCAGTTGACGTGGAACGAGTGGTTCATCAATTACGACTTTTCGCACCAACTGGTTCTCGGCAAGAACGTTCATGATTCCACGCGCACCTGGAACGATCACATGCGGGCGTTCTATCACCGCGAACAACAACTCGTCCTCGATCGCATCCTGGCGCTGGATCGCCGGACGGAAGGCTCGCGATATTTTCTGCCCGGCGTGCTGGTATGCCTCCTGGTGGCGTTGTTCTGCCTGCGCGGAGGCTGGATGGTTCGCTTCGCCGTGGCTCGCTGGCGCCTCCGCGCGCGCGGCGGCAATGTGACCGCGTCGCTGGCCTCGCTGGAATATACGGAAATGCTGCGGCTGCTCGAAAAACGCGGCTGGACGAAACCAGACTCGCAGACTCCACGCGAATTCGCGGCGACGATTCCTGCTTCGAATATCTCCGCGCCCGTCGCGCAGCTCACCGAGCTGTATCATTCGGCGCGCTTCGGCAGTCAAGCGGCACCCGCCGAGCAGATGTCGTCGCTGCTCCGCACGATCCGCGAAATGCTTCGCGCGCGAAAACCAGCCCGCACATGAAATGGCGTTTGTGGGTTCTGATCGGCGCGATCGCCGCCGCCGTCGGCACCCTGTTTCTATTCCCGGCGATTCCGCAGAGCGAGGCGTATCACAATTTCGCGGACAAGCGCGCTTTGCTGGGAGTTCCGAACGGCCTGGACGTTCTGTCAAACGTGTTTTTCCTTTTTGTGGGTGCGTGGGGATTGCGAACGGTCTTTCGCCGCGCGCAATTCCCTGATCCGCGGGAGCGCTGGCCCTACGCGATGTTCTTCATCGGCGTCACGCTTACCGCTTTCGGATCGTCCTGGTATCACCTGAATCCCAAGGACGCGACATTGGTCTGGGACCGCATTCCGATGACCATCGGCTTCATGTCCTTGGTTGCAGCGAACCTCGCAGAACGCATCAGCGTCCCAGCGGGGCTGTGGCTGCTCGTGCCGATGGTCGCGTTCGGCGTGGGGTCCGTCCTGTATTGGGAGGCCACGCAACAGCAAGGCCGGGGCGATCTGCGGCCGTACGCCTTCGCGCAGTTCGGTTCCCTGCTGGTTCTCGTCTTGCTGCTATTTCTCTTCCCCGCGCGCTATACGCGAACCGCGGATCTCGGAGTTTCTCTCGCGCTCTACGCCCTGGCAAAACTGCTGGAAGCCGCCGATCGCCCGATCTTCACCGCGCTCAAATTCGTCAGCGGCCACACGCTGAAACATGTGGCCGCAGCCGTTTCCGCCTACTGGATCGTCCGCATGCTGCGACTCCGGCACGCGATCGAGCGGGCATGATAGAATTGATCGTTTCAAGATAGCTCAAAGGACCGCGCGGAAATGCCTAAAGTCGGTTTCGTCAGCCTGGGATGCCCGAAGAACCTCGTCGACAGCGAGGTGATGATGGGCATTCTTGCGCGCTCCGGCTACGAAATCACGGCGCGGCCGGGCGACGCCGACGTGCTCGTCGTGAACACGTGCAGCTTCATCGCACCGGCGCAGCAGGAATCCGTGCAGTCGATTCTGGAAATGGCCGAGTACAAGAAATTCGGCCGCGCTCAGAAGCTGATCGTCGCCGGATGCATGGTCGAGCGGTTCCGCAACGAGATCCGCGAACAGATTCCGGAGGTAGACGCGGTGATCGGCACGGGCGAGGTGGAAAAAATCCTCGAGGCGTGCAACGGCGAACTGCGCGCGAGCGAGGAATCCGCCGGCACGCCCACGTATCTCTATCACGACCTGACGCCGCGCATTTTGGCGACGGCGCGCCATACCGCCTACATCAAGATCAACGAAGGCTGCGACCACCCGTGCAGTTTCTGCGTGATCCCTCAGCTCCGCGGCAAATTCCGCAGCCGGCGATTCGAGTCGGTGATCAGCGAGGCGCAGAATCTGGCCGCGGCCGGAGTGCGCGAAGTCAATCTGATCGGCCAGGACACCACCTATTACGGCGAAGACCTCGGCCTGCGCGATGGCCTGCCCACGCTGCTCGAACGGCTGGCGCAGGTCGACGATCTGCATTGGGTCCGCTTCCTCTATTGCTATCCGAATCGCATCACCACGAAGCTGCTGGAAACCATCGCCGCGCACCCGCGCCTGGTGAAATATCTCGATATTCCCCTGCAGCACGCCAGCCGCACGGTGCTGGCGCGCATGAAGCGCGGATCGAGTGCCGACGCATTCCTGAAACAGCTCGAGAAAATCCGCCAGACGATCCCGGGAGTTTCCATTCGTACCTCGTTCATCGTCGGATTTCCGGGCGAAACCGAGCAGGAATTCGGTGAGCTGTGCGATTTCGTTCGCGCCGCGGAGTTCGACTGGATGGGCGTGTTTTCCTATTCCGATGAAGACGCGGCAAAGAGCTTCCATCTGGGTGACAAGGTGGAGGCGAAGACCATCGCGCGCCGCAGGGATGCGCTGATGGCGCTGCAAAAGCAGATTTCGCGGCGCAAACTGCGGCACAGGGTCGGCGAACGATTGCCGGTGATGCTCGAAGGCCCGTCGAAGGATACCGACCTGATCTGGGAAGCGCGCCTACAGGGTATGGCGCCCGATATCGATGGCCGGGTCTACATCACCGAGTTCGAGGGCGTGAACGAAGCCGCCGATTTGCCCGCGCCCGGCACACTGGCGACCATCGAAGTCACCGAAACGAAGGACTACGATCTCATCGGCCGCGTCGTCGAATTCACCGCGCCGTCCGCGCAGCACATTCCCCCTGCCGCGAAAGATCCGTTCCCCATCCTGGCGTCGCGCTGACGCGAAAATGAACCGGCTGGCGAAACGACTGCTGCCAATCGCAATTCTGGCGGCACGCAGCGGACCGCTCCATGCGCAAGCACGCCAGCGCGACGTGATCCTCACGACTGACTGCGGCGCAGAAATCGACGATGGATTACGCCGATCGACGGCCCTGCGATGTGGGCCGATTTCATGCGCCGCGTCGACCGCGCTGATTCCGAGCGCCGCGCAGCCGCCAGGGAATTGATTCGCGGGCTCTATCTAAGGTATGAAGGATCCGCGTCTATAATCCTTCATGCGCACACGAGTCGAAGCCGCATCGGCAACCGTTCCCGTTCCCGAGCCTAACCTTACGCCGGCGGAGATGATTGAGCGCGCCGTGGCCCTGCGTCCGCGCTTGCGCGCAGAACAAGACGAAACCGAGCGGCGCGGCGTTCATTCCGAATCGCTCCACCAGGAATTTCGCAAGGCCGGTTTTTATCGCGCGATACAGCCGCGCCGATTTGGGGGCTATGAATTCGATCTGAAATCGTACTATCGCCTCGCGATCGAGCTTTCGCGCGGCGATCCGTCAACGGGCTGGTGCGTGATTCTGGGAGCGGGTCATGCGTTGATGCTCGGCGCGTACTTCAGCGAAGGAGCGCAGGCGGCCGGCTTCGGTCCCGAGGGAAATTTCCACGGCCCCTCCGTCGCAGCGCCGGGAGGAACCGCTACGCCCACCTCCGACGGCGGCTGGCTGGTACAAGGCAAATGGGGTTATGCGAGCGGCGCGCCCTACGCCACGCACTTTTTGCCAACGGTGCTGGTTTCAGGCGACGCCGGCGGTCCTCCACGAGCGGGAGTCGCGCTGATCCCCCGCGCCCAGTGGACCATGCTCGATGACTGGGGCGCCATTCTGGGAATGCGCGGCAGCGGCTCGAACTCCATCTTGGTCGAAGGCGCCCGCCTGCCCGCGAACCACGTGATTCCGCTGGACATGCTGAATCCCGATATCGCGCACGGTACGCCTGGCTCGCGCCTTCACGGCAATCCGATGTACGCCGGCCGCTGCCTTTCGTTTTTCCGCGCGGAGCTCGATGCCATTCTGGTGGGCCTGGGATACGCGGCGCTCGACGAATACATTCACCTGACCCGCACCAAGAATACGCTCTATCCTCCGATCCAGCCGCGTTACACGCATCCGGATTACCAGCGCTACGTCGGACTCGCGCTCGGCATGCTCGACGCGGCAGAGCGGCTGGTGCTGCATTCCGCCGATGTCTACATGGAATACTGCCGGCGCGGATTCGAGGGCGGCGAGCCGTTCTCTCTCGAGGAAGATTTAAAGCTCGTCACCAGCCTGCAACACGCCGGGCGGCTCTCGTGGGAAGCGATTGAGCTGATGTTCCGCACGTCGGGCTCGAGCGCCGCCAAGGACGGAGAGCGGATGCAGCGCTACTATCGCGACGCGTCGATTTACCGCGGGCATCTTTCGTCGCAATTCGAGCGCACCGCGCACTACCTGGGCATGGTGCATCTGGGCATCGACCCCGGCGTGTCGACAGAGGCACGCAGCGGCGGCAGCCTGGCCACCGCCAGCGAAAAGAAGCAATAGCCGCGCAGAAATGACCGTTTGCGGTATCCTCATCGAGTGAAGGCGACCTGCCCCATCTGCAAGAAGCCGACCGAGTCGGAAACGGGCGCCGATTTCCCGTTTTGCAGCGAGCGGTGCAAGCTGCTTGATCTGGGCAACTGGGCCAGCGAGAAATACGTGATCAGCTCGCCCGCTTTCGACGAGTCCATGTTTGAAAATTTGGAGAAGGATATTTCCGGCGAGGACGAGGACGCAAGGAAGTGAGCGCGACGACTGTCTCGTCATCCCCCGACGCCGCGCAGCCGCGAAAGAAGCCGCGCTTCGCGCTGCTGATCGCCACGGCCGGCGGCCTCGGCTATCTTCCCAAAGCGCCGGGCACGTGGGGCTCGGTCGGCGGCGTCGCGCTGGTCACCGCCGTGGGCATGTCTGTCGCGACGATTCCCTACGGCAACTTTCTGCTCGACTACGATCCGCGGGTGCATCTGGCCGTGTTCCTGGCTACGTGCGTCATGGGGGTTTGGAGCGCGAGTCGAGCGGCACGGTTTTGGGACACCCACGACCCGCAACGCGTCGTGATCGACGAAGTCTCGGGACAATATTTGACGATCATGGTCGGCTGCGGGCTCCCGTTCTTCGTTCCCCATCGCGCGATCGAGGCCTCTTTGCTGGGGAACATTACCTGGCATTCGGCGCTCTACTGGAAATATCTACTGCTGGGTTTTATACTTTTTCGTGCGTTCGATATTTGGAAGCCTTTCCCCGCGCGACAGGCGGAATCGCTTCCGGGCGGCTTGGGAATCATGGCCGACGATTGGATCGCCGGGTTCTACGCGGCGATCCTGCTGTGGCTCGCGCGAGTGGCCGGACTGTGAGCCGGCTCGGGAATTGCGCTTCAAACTCTCGGCGCTCGACTCGGAACACGAAACGGTCCTCATGATGAACGGCGTCCCCAAAATCGAAAGCGTAAAGCCGGCCGCGGCGCTGCCGGGCGGCGAAGTGGCGCTCGTCGGAAGCGGCTTTGGCGCGCGAAATCATACGCGGGCGCAGGTGCAGTTTGGCCTGACCGATGCCACCGTGATGCTGGCTTCGGAGAACAGGCTCATCGCGTCGGTGCCGGAGGGGGCTTCGGGCGGGGCAGTACGCGTGAAAATGGGCGCGATTGAAAGCTCGCCATTCCCGATCTCGCTTGGCACCCAGATCGCCGACAACCTGCATCCGGTTGGCAACCCGGCCGTGGATGCGAGCGGCAACGTTTATGTGACCTTCAGCGGACAGCGCGGGCAGAAAGTCCCGGTGTCACTGTACAAGGTTACTTCGAACCACGTGGTGAAACCCTACACGACTGACCTGATGAATCCGACGGGGCTGGCGATTGATCGCGACGGGAACCTTTTCGTTTCCTGCAGGCATGAAGGGACGATTCACCGCGTTTCGCCCGAGGGCCAGTCGATGCAGTGGATCGAGGGGATGGGCGTGGCGACCGGGCTGGCGTTCGACCGCACGGGGAATCTCTATTGCGGCGACCGCAGCGGTACGATTTTCAAGATCGGGCCGGGCCGTGAAATTTTCGTTTTCGCCACGCTGGAACCCTCGCTCGCCGCGTATCATCTGGCGTTCAGCCCGTCCGGCGATCTTTACGTCACCGGCCCGACTACGTCGAGCTTCGAGCGCGTCTATCGCATCACGCCGGCCGGCGAAGTCAGCACGTTCTACCGGGGACTCGGTCGCCCGCAGGGTCTGGCGTTCGATCGCGCGGGGAACCTGTACGTGGCGGCTTCGTTCAGCGGACGGCGCGGGATCGTGCGGCTCACGCCCGACGCGCAGCCCGAAATCGTCCTCGGCGGCAGCAACATCGTCGGCCTCGCGCTGCTGCCTACGCATCGCGCGTTCATCACCACGCACAACGCGCTGTTCGCTCTCGACTGGGACGTCGAGGGCCTTTTGATGACGGTCTAACGGCTTCGCGTTTTTCTATGCGTTTCCGCCGCGGATTCTTTGGTTTTCCCTCCGTCCTTCGGCGGGTTCCCTGTGAACTGGGTGTCACGTCTTTTTCCCCGGCTTGCGCTTGTTCGCCTTCATCGAGTAAAACTCTTAGGACATGAAGGCCGAGATCATCGCAGTCGGATCCGAGCTGCTCACTCCGTTTCGTCTCGACACCAATTCCCTTTTCCTTACCTCGGAGCTGAACCAGGTGGGGCTGCGCGTGGTGCACAAAGCCGTGGTGGGCGACCTGCCCGATGAGATGTGCCTCTCGTTCCGCCACGCGCTCGGCCGCGCCGACGTGGTGGTCTCCTCCGGCGGGCTCGGCCCTACCGAGGACGACCGCACGCGCCAAACCGTTGCCGACCTGCTGGGCCGCAAGCTCTACGTCAACGACGAAGTGCTGCAATCGATTCGCGAGCGTTTCCGCCGCTTCGGCCGCGCGATGCCCCAGATCAACGAACGCCAGGCGCAGGTGATCGAAGGCGCTGTGGTGCTGAAGAATCCGCGGGGCACGGCGCCCGGCCTGTGGATCGAATCACGCGGAAAAATCATCGTGCTTCTCCCCGGCGTTCCGGCTGAGCTCCGCGAGCTGATGGAGCGCGAAGTGAAGCCGCGCCTGCTGGCGCTAGGCCTGCCCGAGCGGCTTTACACGCGCGAGCTGCGCATCACGGGAATTTTCGAATCCGATGTGGAGCAACGCGTCTCACCGCTCTACGCGGAATACCCCGATTCCGACACCACCATCCTGGCCGCGCCAACCGGCATTCAGCTTCATCCGCGTGTGTGGTCGGGCGATCCCGCCAAAGCGGAAAAAATGCTGGACGAGATGGTCAGCCGCATGTCGCTGGCGCTTGGCGAATATCTGTTTTCGACGAAAGGCGAATCGCTCGAGCAGATCGTGGCGCATTTGCTCATCGAGAATCACGCCACAATAGCCGTCGCCGAGAGCTGCACCGGCGGCCTACTCGCCGAACGGCTGACGAGCGTGGCTGGCAGCTCGGCGTATTTCCTGGGCGGTGCGGTCGTCTACAGCAACGATCTGAAGACGAGCATGGCCGGCGTGCCCGCGGAGCTGATCGAGTCGAAAGGTGCGGTGAGCGCGGAGGTCGCACAGGCTTTGGCGTCCGGAATTCGCAAGCGTACCGGCGCGACGCTGGGCTTGGGCGTCACCGGGATCGCCGGCCCGGGCGGCGGTACGCCGGAAAAGCCCGTGGGTCTGGTGCACCTGGCCATTGCAGACCAGCGGGGAGCGCGGGAAACCGCGATCCAGCTGCCGGGAGACCGCGAGCGCATCCGCATGTTTTCGACGCAGCGCGCCCTGGACTTGGTGCGCCGGTACTTTCTCTTTCCCGCTCACGGTCGCGCCTAGCGATGCGGCTTTTCGTCGCGCTCGAATTGCCGGGCGACGTGCGTGCGGCGCTGATCGATCGGATGGCGCAACTGAAGCCGTTCGGCTACGGGGCAAGTTGGGCAAGAGCGGAAGGGATGCACGTGACACTGAAATTTATCGGCCACGCGATCGGGGACGCAGACGCCGAAAAATTCGGTGCAGCGCGTGCGGCGTTGGCAACGGTGAAATCGGCCGCGCCGGTCGATATCCGCTATCGCCGGATCGGGTTTTTTCCGAATGCGCGCCGCCCCCGCGTCCTGTGGTGCGGCATCGAAGCGTCCGCGAATCTCGCGATGTTGGCCGCCGACATCGAGCGATCGCTCGAGCCGCTGGGAATTCCGCGTGAGGAGCGCGCCTTTGTGCCGCATCTGACGCTGGCGAGATTCAAATCAGCGGAAGGCGTGAGCGCGCTCGCGAAAAAGTCCGAGGAGTGGGCCCGACGCGATTTCGGCTCGTCGCGCGAAACAGAATTTCACCTCTTCGAGAGCAATCTCAAACCCGGCGGCGCCGAATATCGCAAAATTCAGAGCTATTCGTTCGTCAGGACCGCGGCGTGAACCCCTACGCGCTCGTCGGTATCGCTTACCTGCTCGGGTCGATCCCCTTTGGCCTGCTGGTCGTGAAAGCAACGGGCGGCGGCGACATTCGTGCCGCCGGCAGCGGCAACATCGGCGCGGCCAACGTAGCGCGCAACGCCGGCGCCGGCGCCGGCGTCCTGACGCTGCTTCTGGACGCCGGCAAGGGCTATCTGGCGGTTTGGCTCGCCGCGCGCGCGACCGGCGGGAACACCCGCTGGATGATCGCCGCAGCGGCCGCTGCAGTCGCCGGCCACGTATTTCCGCTGTGGCTCCGCTGGAAAGGCGGCAAAGGCGTCGCCACCGGCCTGGGCGTGATGCTCCCGATCTGTTGGCAAGCCGTCGCCGCCGCCGCGGCAATCTGGCTGCTCGTGGTCGCCTTCTGGCGGTATTCGTCGCTTGCTTCTATCTTTGCAGCGGGCGCCATGCCCGTCCTTGTCTACCTCTTCTACGAACGAGGCCATGCGCCGCCGACCTACGTCAGCGTGGGGACCATCCTGATCGCGGCTCTCATCATCGCCAAGCACCGCCAGAACATAGGCCGCCTCGCCGCCGGCACCGAATCGCGGCTGGGCTCCAAATAGCGGCGCGATTCAGCCGGTTTTCGATGGTTCCGGGATCCGCCAATCCCCACATAAGCCGTGGCTTATTCAACACCGCCTGTACCAGAGTCCCGTTGTAACGCCCGTTGCGCTCCGCTAGCATTTTCATGCGGGAAATTATGCCCAGGCCACCCCTCAAACGATTTACGACGCGACGTCTGCGCATTCTGTGGATCGTCATGGGCGCGCTGCTGCTCGTCAGCGTGACGCCGTTGTGGCTCTATCACCGGCAGGCTCTGCACCTGAGCGAGGGAAAGCTGCAGGACACCGAGCGGGTGCAGCAGAGCGAAATCACGCGTTCGCTGGCAAACGAAACCCTGCAATTCGAGCAAAACCTGCGAGAGCAGCTGCTGAGCCAGCGTCAGACGCTGGCGCTGACCGGCTGGATCCAGAACGTCGATGATCCGTCGCACGCCCCGCAGCTCGCGCGCATGCTCCAGACGTTCGTCGAAAGCAATTCCGACATCCTCTACGTGACCGCGGTGAACAAGGACGCCAAGGGGCCCTCGGCGGGCAGCGTTAGCGCCGACCGCGATCCCTTCGTTGAGGCCGCTTGGAAGCGCGCGTTCACGTCGAGCATGCAGGGCTTCGATTCGCTCAGTGAGCCGTTTGCGCTCGGGCAGGACAATCGCCCGGCACTCGTCGTCTCCGTGCCGCTTCTCACCGACGGCCAATTCGCCGGAATGCTCAGCGCCGTCGTTTCGCTCGACCAGCTCCAGGCGCGCCTGCGCGACGCGAGCGTGCGCGATCGCAAGGTGTACATCGTCAACGTGCACGGACAGATCGTGGCTTACCCGGACCCGTTCGAGATGGTGCCGGGCCGCGACGTGACATCCAGTTCGCCTCTGGCCAGACAGATCGCCGAACTGCCGCGCGAGCTTCGCGCCACGCAGACTACGAATTTCTTCGTCCCTTCCAAGGACAATCGACACTCGGTCGAAATGATCGGCACCTATAGCACCATTCCGGAGCTGGGCTGGGCGGTGATCGCGCAGCGTAGCCTGGATGACGCGCGAATCGACGCCGGCGTGAACGAGCTGACAGCCGAAGCGCTGCGTTTCGTCGTCGGCGTCACGTTCGTCGCGCTTGTGCTCGGATATCTCTTCGCGCTGCGCATCACCGGTCCGATTCGCAGCCTGGTCGAATCCGTCCGGGCCATCAGCCGGGCGGAATTTCACGAGCGCGTTCCCGTGACGGGCACGGCCGAAATCGGCGAGCTGTCGGAAACGTTCAACAAGATGGCGGGCGATATCGAGGACTATGTCGACAAGCTGAAACTGGCGGCCGGAGAGAACCGCGAACTCTTTCTCGGCTCCATCCGCATGCTCGCGGCGGCCATCGACGAAAAGGATCCCTACACCCGTGGCCATTCCGGCCGCGTGGCGAAGTACTCGTTGATTTTGGGCGACGGTCTCGGCCTGAATGCCGAAGAGCTCGACCGTCTGCGCATTTCCGCTCTGCTGCACGACGTTGGCAAAATCGGCGTGGAAGACCGCGTGCTGAAAAAGCCCGGCAAGCTGACCGACGAGGAATTCGAGCTGATGAAGCAGCATACGGTGAAAGGCGCGAACATCATGCGCCCCGTCGCGCAGCTGAAAGACATGCTGCCGGGCATCGAGCTGCACCATGAGCGCATGGACGGGGGTGGCTACCCCTACGGCCTCGCCGGCGATTCGATTCCGATGATGGCGCGCATCATCGCCGTGGCGGACACGTTCGACGCCATCACCACAAACCGCCCCTACCAATCCGCCATGGATCTCGACTATGCGCTCGAGCGCATCCGCTCCCTCGCCACGTCGAAATTCGATGCCAATGTCGTTGCCGCGTTGGAAAAGGCCATCGCCGCCGGCCAGCTCCGCCTCTCCGCCACGCTCGTAGAAGTATGATCGGTTTTGGGGTGGCAGCGACAAGCCTGTCGGTGCTCTTGCGAACCACGCAGCGTCATCGAATAGCCCGCAAGCTCGGAGGAATCGACGGACGTTTCCCGGAGCTTCGATCTACGGGCTACCAAATCGTCCGCCGTCGATCACGGCCTTTTCTTCACGCAGCTTGAATCCGCTCGCTCCCGCCTTCATCATTCGGTCCGCAAAATTCAGAATCCGCGCCGCGGCTTCGCTCGCGCTCAATCCTCGGCTGTGAATATTCGAAATGAGATTCCGATCGGCATCCGTATGCCCGGGACGCGGCCGGTAGGCCATATACGCCGACAAGCTCTCCGCGGTGGCCAATCCCGGCCGCTCGCCAATCAGCAGCACGGTAACGCGCGGGTCGAGCGCTTCGCCGATCTCATTCAAAATACCCACGCGACACCGGTGAATCACGATCACTCGCCCCCGCTTCCATCCTCGCGCGTCGGCACCATCGACGAGCAGCGGCAGAAGCTCCGGTACCTGCGCGGCGACTGCCGGCACCGAGAGTCCATCGCCGAGGGCGATCTGAAAATCGGCGCCACGCGGGCAGTCGGCCCGCAATTTCGCGCCCGAGGCGCCGTCAAAATGACGGCCCAGATCCGGCCGCAGCAGATACTCATTTTTCAGCCGCGCCAGCGTGGAAAGCTCGAGCAATTTCCAGCGCTCGAGAAATGCCTCGCCGAATACCGCCCTCAATTCAAGCTCTGCGCGCACGGCATCGCGCGCCGCCGCATGAGCCTCGCGCAACTGAAGCTGCGTTTCCGTACGGTAGGCCGCCCCGGCGCGCCCCGCCAGCAGCCGCGCCGGCGTCCGCGCGCGGATCTTGCGCAGGATCTCTGGAATTTCCGCAGCCGCAAGCGACCGGTCGCGCACCATTCAGGCAATCTCGCCGAGCGACGTTTCGAGCTTCTGCATCAGCTGCCGGCGTGCCGGCGCATCCAACAGCGCGGGCTGAGATCCGCGATAGATCCCGCTCGATTCCAGCCACGCGAGAAACTCCGGCGCAGGCCGCAGATTGAAAAGGCGGCGCACGGCAAGCGCGTCGTGATAGCTCGTCGATTGATAGTTCAGCATCACGTCGTCTGAACACGGCACGCCCATGAAATAGTTGCAGCCGGCCGCGCCCAGCAGCAGCAGCAAATTGTCGGCGGAATTCTGATCGGCCGCGGCATGGTTCGTGTAACAGACGTCGCAGCCCATCGGCAGGCCCAGCAGCTTGCCCATGAAGTGATCTTCCAGGCCAGCGCGGATAATCTGCCGCTCGTCGTAAAGGTATTCCGGACCGATGAAGCCGACGACGCTGTTGACGATAAACGGATCGAACGCCCGCGCCACTCCGTACGCGCGCGCCTCCAGCGTCAGCTGATCGACGCCGAGATGCGCCTCCGCCGAGAGAGCGCTCCCCTGCCCCGTCTCGAAATACATCGCCTGCGAGCCTACCCACTTCACTTCGCGTCCACGATGGTGTTCGAGCACGCGCTCGCGTCCCTCGCGAAGCGTCGCCAGCGAAATTCCGAAGCTGCGGTTCGCTTTCTCCGTCCCGGCGATTGATTGAAACAGCAGATCGACCGGCGCGCCACCCTCCATCGCCGAAAGCTGTGCGCTGATGTGCGCCAGGCAGCAGGTCTGCGTCGGCGCCTGATACGTTTCGACCAGCCGCTCGAGCGCGTGCAGGATCGCGCCGACCGTTTCCACCGAGTCCGAGGCCGGGTTCACGCCGATCACCGCGTCGCCGCAGCCGTACAGCAGGCCCTCGAAAGCCGCGAGCAGAATTCCGCCGATATCGTCCACCGGATGATTCGGCTGTACGCGGATTCCGAGTACGCCGTGCTCGCCCATCGTATTGCGGCACCGCGTCACGTTGCGAATCTTCGCCGCCGCGAGCACCAGATCCTTGTTGCTCATGATTTTCGCCAGCGCCGCCGCGATTTCCGGAATCAGCGCGTGTTCGAGCCGGCCCAGCTCCGTCTCGCCCGTGGCATCGTCCAGGAGCGTCTCGCGCAGCTCACCGACAGTCAGGCTCTTCAGCGGCGCGAAGCCCTCGCGATCGTAGGAATCGAGAAGCAAGCGGGAAACTTCGTCCTCGGAGGGGTCAATCAGCGGGGCGGCCACGATTTCGGCGAGCGTCAGATCGGCAATCCGGCGCTTCGCCGCCACGCGCTCACGCTCGGACCGCGCGGCGATGCCGGCCAGTTGGTCGCCGGACTTTTCCTCGTTCGCCTTGGCGAACAGCTCGCGCAGATCGGAAAACACGAATCGCTCAACCATGGCACCCGCCGCGTCAGAATGTACAACGGCACCTCGACGCTAGCATCAATCACCGGTTATTTATAGAGTTGCGCGCGCCGGATTCGTCCCAGCGCGCCGTGTTAGGATATCGCCGATGGCCACGAAGCGCCCCATTCCACGCCAACGATTGCGCGCGCTGTTCGCCCTCCTAGCGATTCTCGCGGCGGCTGCGCCATTGTGTTCGCTTCCCGACAAGAAATACGACCCGGGCGTCAGCGACACCGAAATCAGGATCGGCAACATCATGACCTACACGGGCTGGGCCTCGCCGTATGGAGCCATCGGCCACGCGGAAGCCGCCTACTTCCAGATGATCAACGATCACGGCGGCGTAAGCGGCCGAAAAATCAATTTCATTTCGCTCGACAGTGCGTCCGACCCCGCCACTTCGCTCGTCCTGGCGCACAAGCTGGTCGAGGAAGAACACGTCCTGCTCATCTTCGGCTCGCTTGGCACCGACACCAATCTGGCGATCCGGCCTTACCTCAACGATCGGCAGGTCCCGCAGCTTTTCATCGACACGAGCTCGTCGGTGTTCAACGATCCCGCTCATTTTCCCTGGACCATGGGCTTCGACGCATCCTTCCGCAGCGAGGGCGCCGCGTACGCGAAATATATTTTGCAGATCAAGCCGGACGCGAAAATCGGCATCCTCTATGCCAACGACGATTCCGGCCGGGACTATCTCGCGGGCGCCCACGACGGCCTCGTCTCGAAAGCCTCCGCCATCATCGTGAAGGAACTTTCTTACTCGCCGTCGGATGCAAGCCTCGATGCGCAAATCCAGGCGCTCAGAGATTCCGGCGCCGATATCTTTCTGAATTTCGCGATTGGCCCGTTCGCCACCCAGGCGATTCGCAAGGCCTACGATCTCGACTGGCATCCGATGCAGTTCATTCCCAACGCGTCGCTTTCCGTCGCCGCGTTTCTCGAACCGGCCGGACTCGAGAAGAGCGCCGGCGTCGTCACCAACGCGCGTTCCAAAGGCTGGCTGAGGGACTTCGAGCAGGCCGATCCCGAGGTGCGCGACTTTGTCAGCTGGATGCACCAATACAATCCGCAAGCCAGCTTGCGTGACCAGAATAACGTCGCGGGCTACGAGCGCGCCGAAGCTCTGGTCGAGCTGCTTACGAAATGCGGGAACGACCTCACGCGTGCCAACGTCATGAGGCAAGCATCCCATCTTGACCTTGCGGTTCCGATGCTGCGCGCAGGCATCAAATTCCGCACCACGCCAACGGACTTCCAACCCATCCACCAATTCTTCCTGATGCAGTTCGACGGCGCGCGCTGGCGAAGCTTCGGCGGAATCGTCTCCGACTGAAGCCTGCCTGTAGCTCCGAGGCCTTTACCGCGGCACGCCGGTTCATCCCCTGCTAAAATAATCGCTCGAAAACAGGCGCCAGCATTCATGATCTCCCTATTCGGAAAATCGGGTCCTTCGCTTCTCGAGCGGCTCAAACAATCCGTCTCCAAAACGCGGACGGAGCTTTCCGCGCGTGTCGAACAGCTGCTCACCGGCAACCGCCCCGTCGATCCGCAGCTGTTGAAGGAGCTCGAATCCGCGCTGCTGAGCGCTGATATCGGCGTGCGTACCACCAAAGAAGTCCTCGCCGCGCTCCGCGAGCAGGTCAACGAACACAAAATCGACGATGCCGATCAGCTTCGCCAGGAACTCAAGCGCCAGATCGTAGGGATCCTCAGCCGGCCAGCCGGCGTCAACACGGATGGCGCGAATGTCGCCGCGCCGCGGGTTCTCTTCGTCGTCGGTGTCAACGGCACCGGCAAGACCACCACCATCGGCAAGCTCGCCCATCGATGGAAAAAAGAAGGCGCCACCGTCATCCTCTGCGCCGCCGACACCTTTCGCGCCGCCGCCATCGAACAGCTCGAAATCTGGGCGCGCCGCTCAAGCGTTGAAATCATCAAGCAAAAATCCGGCGCCGATCCCTCCGCGGTGATCTACGACGCGCTTTCCGCCGCGCGATCCCGCGCCGCCGACGTCGTCATTGTGGATACCGCCGGCCGTCTGCACACGAAATCAAATCTCATGGCCGAGCTCGACAAAATGAAGCGCACCGCCGCCAAACTCGTCCCGGGTGCGCCGCACGAAGTCTGGCTCGTGCTCGACGCGACCACCGGCCAGAATGGCCTCAACCAGGCGCGCGAATTCTGGAGCCACGCCGGCGTCACCGGCATCGTGCTCACCAAGCTCGACGGTACCGCAAAAGGCGGCATTGTCGTGGCCATCGCCCGCGAGCTCGATCTGCCGATTCGTTTCGTCGGCACCGGAGAACAAATCGACGATCTCGTCCCCTTCGACGCGCAAACCTATGTCAATTCCCTCTTCGACTAGCGACGCGACACCGCCCGCCGCGTACGCTACGCTGATGCGTCGCGCACTCGAACTGGCCACGCGCGCCACGGCTCTCGCGCATCCGAATCCGCGCGTTGGCGCTATCGTCGTGCGCGGGCATCAAAAGGTCGGCGAAGGTTTTCACGTTTACGACAACCGCGATCATGCCGAAATCGTCGCGCTCAAACAGGCCGGCGAGAGGGCTCGCGGCGCCACGCTGTACGTCACTCTCGAACCGTGCTGCACCAGTGGACGCACCGGACCCTGCACGAAAGCTATCATCGCCGCCGGAATTGCGCGGGTGGTCACCGCGATGGCCGACCCGAATCCGGCCGTCGCCGGCCGCGGCTTGGACGAACTCAGATCCGCCGGCATCGAGGTCCAAACCGGCGTCAGCGAAGCACAGGCCCGCGAACTGAACGAGGACTTCGCGAAATGGATTCGTAGGAAGCTCCCGTTCGTCACGCTGAAATCGGCGCTCACGCTCGACGGACAAATCTCGGCACGCCCCGGCGGGTCCACGCCCATCACGGGCCAGGCGGCGCACGAAGCTGTCCAGCGCCTCCGCCATTCGGCCGACGCAATCCTCACCGGTATCGGCACGGTGTTGGCGGATGATCCTTTCCTGACTGATCGCACCGGCGAACCGCGCCGCCGCAAGCTTCTGCGCGTGATTCTCGATTCGCGCCTGCGGCTTCCGCTGAAATCGCATGTCGCAAGGTCATCCGACGGCGACGTGCTCGTCTTCACCACGCAATCGCCGGCGTCGGCGAAAGCCCGCGCGCTCGCGAGAGCCGGCGTTGAAATCTTCCGCACCAGAAATCGCCGCGGCCGCGTCTGCCTGGATACGGTCGTCGCCGAGCTCGGACGCCGCGAGATCCTGCATGCCATCATCGAAGCCGGAGCCGCGCTCAATGGCGCCGCGCTCGAAGCCGACATTGTCGACAAGGTCGTTCTCTTCTATGCTCCCAGGCTCATGGGCTCCGGAGGCGTTCCCTTCGCCCGCACTTCGGCGGGCAAGTCGGGATCGAAGCGGGGGGCGCTTCAAAACGTAACGATCCACCAGCACGCGCCCGATTTCGCCGTGCAAGGATATCTACACGATGTTTACGGGAATTATCGAAGCCGCGGGAAAAATTGACGCGCTCGACCGCCGCGGCAGCGATGCCCGCATGCGCCTGAGCCTGGCCGAGGCGCCGGGAATCGCCGCCGAGACGAAGCGCGGCGACAGCATCGCCGTCGACGGCTGCTGCCTCACTGTCGCCGAGTTGGCGAGCGATCACTTTTCCGCCGATCTATCCCCAGAGACGCTGAGCCGCACCTCGTTCAGCGAGAAAAAGGCCGGCGACATCGTGAATCTCGAGCGGCCGTTGGCCGCGGGTGCGCGCCTGGGAGGACATTTCGTGCAAGGCCATGTGGACGGAGTGGGCCGCGTGGCGAAATTGGTGCCGGAAGGGGAAAGCTGGTGGCTCTCGATCGAAGTGCCGGAGGATTTGCGCCGCTACGTGGTCGAGAAAGGATCGATCGCCGTCGACGGCATCAGCCTGACAGTAGCCCGCTGGCACGAAGGAGTGGCGGACATCGCGGTGGTCCCATTCACGCACGCGCACACGAATGTCCGCGTGATGAAGCCCGGCGACGCAGTGAATCTCGAAATCGACATCCTGGCCAAGTACGTGGAAAGCCTGCTGCCGAAACGCTAGCAATCCTGGGATCGCCAATGTCCCCATCGGCGCGATTGGCTAATTCTTCCCCGCGGCGCGCTTTTTCCTTTCGACGCCGTACTCTTCCCAGGTGAGATACACGATCAGCAAATCAAACACCGCGATCACGATCAGAAGCGTGGCGTGCGTGTGCATGTAACGATAAATCCCAAACACCGCGAAAGCCGAAAAAACCACAATCGCCAGCGGATACGCCCACAGCTTGTTCATCCACAGCAGTACCGACAGCAGCGCCTTCACCAGCCCGTGGCTCAACAAGAAGATGGAAGCGAACAGAGCGTCGCTCTGGGCGATTCTCTCGGACGTATGCAACAGGTGCCTCGCCAGAATATCGTGCGGATCGCGCAGCAGTTCGTGTTCAAAGATTTCCTGCAGGGTCGTGCCAAGCTGTTCCGGCTTGATGAACCACAGCAGGACCCCGCCGATAGCCTCCAGCAGGCCGTCAATTCCCTTCAGCGTGATGCCGGTGCGAAAGCTCGCCCGAAAAATAAGTGGAGAATTCATGCGTGGTCGCAAGACAAGGCTGATTGAAGTCGACGTAACTCCCGAATTTAAATCTGGGAGCGCGAGTCTCACGACTGGCGCGCTTGAATCACTCTACGCCCTCTGCATCTCGGCGGCGGGTTCCAGCCTTACTCCGTAATCCCTGTGTCTTCTCGGTAGAGTCTCTGTTGAATGTCAGCTTCCATCCGGGCGTACGGCAACTCAATCCGCCCATAAGCCTAATCAGCCGCTCGCAGAGTGGCCTCGCGCTTCTTGGCACTCCATCCCCGATAATAAAGAATAAGCCCGATCCCGATAAATCCAAGCGTTCCCCCGAGCAGCTGGACCTCAAATAGCCACTTCCTTGTTTCCGTCGCCGACGGGATAAACGACAACGCGATTGCGAGGACGGTAACCACCATCGCCACGGATCCCGCCAGCCACACTCCGAATTTCCCGCCGGGTATCAGCACGGCGTCGCCGCTCGCATCGCGATTTTCAATGTAAGCCAGCCGAATAACAGCCGCGTAGATGTAGACGAATGGTATGAAATACAGAATATTCGACGCGTCCACCAGCCAGTAGTACGCGTTGTCCGCCGTATGATCCAACTGTATTACCAGCAGAATCGTCAGCGAAACTCCCGCCTGCACCAGCATCGCGACCCAGGGAGTCTTCCACTTTGGATGAATCCACCCAAACGCGGCCGGCATGTAGCGGTCGATCCCCACCACGAAAGGAATTCGCGCTACGCCCGCCACCGTCGCGCCCACGCCGCCCGCATTCCCGAACACCACCAGAATCGCCGCGAAGATGCCAAAGAACGCGATATGCAGCGTCGTGGATCCCGCCGTCAGCGCTTGAAACACGCCGCTCTTCGGATCGACCATATTCCCCGGCAGAATCGCCAGCAGCGCCATGGTCGCCGCCACGTAAATCAAGACAATCGAAATGGCCGACCCGACGATGGCCCGCGGAAAAGTCGTCCGAGGATTGCGGACCTCCTCGCTCATCGACGAAGCCAGCTCCAGACCGCTGTAGGCAAACGCAATCTTCGGCCAGAAATTCAGGGTGCTCCAATTCCACTGCGGCAGCATGTTCGCCCAGGTGAAATGTGTGGCTGCTCCATGCGTCCGCCACAGGTAGACCCCCATACCCACGAGCATCAGCAGCGGAACGTAGGTCCCGATGCCGCCGCAGTTCTGCAGCCACTTGCCGATTCCCACGCCCACGATATTCAGCGCCACGGCCGCGAACAGCAGTAGAAATGAACCGGCCAATAGAAACGTTCGATTGTCCGCCAGATGCGCCGCTTCGTTCCCGCCCACATACACGCACATCGCCACGCTCGCCATCAACAGTCCGGGAAAATAAAAAACCGTGTAAACCCAGTACGTCCATCCAGCCACGAACCCGTGGAATTCTCCGAACGCCTTTTTCGTCCAGACATACAGCCCGCCCTCTTCGGGGAAGCGCGTGGAAAGTTCGGTCAGGATGAACGTGGTTGGCAGAAAGAACAAAACTGCGGCCAGCACCCACAGACTGATCGACGACGTGCCGTTGTTCGCGGCCACGGCAATCCACCGCGGCCCCAGCACGGACGCCACGTTGAACAGCAGCAAATCCCACGGTCCGATCGCACGACGCAGCTGATTCTTGGGATCGGATGAGTTGTGGTCGCTCACGCGGTCTCGTCCAGCGCGGGTATCAGTTCATCCTGCAGCAGGAAATTGTGCAAGAAGGGGTCCTTCGAGGCTTCCAGTTCCGTCCACGTGCCGAAAAACGCCACCCGGCATTCGTTCAGAAAAATCACGCGGTCAGCCAGTTTCTTCGCCAAGTGCGTATCGTGCGTCACGACGATCGAGGTCTTGTGCAGCGTCTGTTTCAATTTCACGATCAGGTCGCTCACGTGCGAAGCCATCAGCGGATCGACCATCGTCGTCGGCTCGTCATATAAAATCGCTTCGGGATTTTCAGCCAGCGCCCGCGCAATCGCCACGGTCCGCTTCGTCCCCGTCGGCAGATCCGCCGGCAGGCGATCGGCGAACTCCGCGACTTCCAGCATCTCGAGCAGCTCTTTGACCTTGCGGTCGATTTCTTCCTCCGGGGCGCTGTCGCTGCGCCCCACCAGCGGAAACGCCACGTTCTCCCGCACCGTCAGCGAATCAAAAAGCGCCCCCGACTGAAAAACCATCGTCACGCGCCGCCGGATTTTTTCAAACTGCGCTTCCGTCCATCCGGTAACGTCCTGGCCCGCCACAACGATTCGCCCGGCGTCCGGCTCCAGAAATCCCAGCAGCAGTTTCAGTGACACGGACTTCCCCACACCGCTGCGGCCCATGATCACCGCCGTTTCGCCCTGATCGACGAAAAAGCTTACGTCGTTCAGCACCGCGTTGCCGTCAAACGCTTTCGAGACATTCTTGAATTCGAGGTAGTGGCCGCTCATCGTCCGTCCGAGTCCGCTCCCGGGTCAGGCGCCTCGCCCTTGCCCAGTCGTTCCCGCGCCTGGTCGTAATCTTCAGGAGAGTTCATATTCTTGAACAGGTACCCGTCGGAATCAAATCGTTTCCATTCTTCCGGTTCGATCACTTCCCCGCGCAGATTTTCGAGCATGCTGCGGACTTTTAAATTCCCGAGCGACAGGGCCGAACGGATCGCCCACTCGGCGCTGTCGCGATAGGCGGCGCAAAGCGGCTCCGCACCGCTCGCATTCATGGCGATGACCGCATCGGCACCAGAAGCCAGCGCCCGCGACACCAGGTAGTCGAGCCACGCCTTCGTGAGATACGGCAAGTCGCACGCCACAACCAGGCTCCACGGCGCGCGCGACACTCGCAGCGCGGTGGCAATTCCGCCCAGCGGTCCGACACCGGGCCAATCGTCGGCCACGGTGGCGAGTCCCAGCGCGCGAATACCAGCCGTCTCGCCAACTACCGTCGCCGATCCGGCCACCGATTCAACCAGCCGCGCCGTGCGCACAATCAGCGGCACCCCGCCCAGATCCAGCAGAGCTTTCTCGCGCCCCATCCGCGCGCTTCGTCCACCAGCTAAAACGAATCCCTCGATTTTCGAGCTCAGCGCCATAGCCATACCGTTATGATACTGTTGCCCTTACCAGACATGGGCCTGATCGGAATCTCCCCGTCGACCCATAAAAATTCCTTTGACACCCGATCATTCTTTGCTATATTAGCACTCGCCTTATGAGAGTGCTAAACGGCGCTTTCCTCAAGGCCACAACTCAGCAAACCATCCCGCCCCGTGCGGGACCATCGGAGGAATCGCAAAAATGGCTGTCAATATCACTCCTCTCCACGACCGTGTGCTCGTCCGCCGGCTGGAAGAGAAAGAAACCGTTAAGGGCGGCATCATCATACCTG
>CAZLWY010000229.1:0-5004 GCA_964563425.1 uncultured Acidobacteriaceae bacterium
TGAAAGAAGAAATCCTGCCGGTACAAATTGGCGATGATCACCTGCTGTTTCCGCCGCTCGAACGTGTTCAACCCGCTGTTCGTGTTTTTCTCGAGCAGATTGAAATACGCCAGGTTGTATTGCCAGCGATTCGAATCCAGATTCCCGAAAAATCGCACGCCGGGCTGCTCGTCCACGAACAAAAACCCGCGAAAATCGGCGTTGAACTCCTGAATTCCCGCGCGTACGGAAACAAAATCGAAATTCGGCCCGATATCGTGCAGCTTCAGCTCGCCGAACATTTCTTGAAATCCCAGATGCCCGTCGAGCCGCGTGGTGCCGTCGCGCACGTTCACCGCCACGATGCCCAGCTCGCGCACCGCCAGGTAATTCGTGCTCACCGCCGGCGTGATCCGAATCCGCCAGTCCACCGGACGAAACGCCGCGTCGCCATGAAACAGGTCGAACGAGAAAATAAAAAGCTGATCCAGAAAAATCTGCTCGCCCTTGCCGAAGAATCCGGGCGTTCCGGGCTGCGCCGTGCTCACGCCGCTCGGCACCGGCAGCCGCCGACCGTCGAAGAACGTGTCGCTGATCCCGGTGAAATTGAAAAAGATCTGCTGCCCGATCACCGGCACATCACCCTTCCATTTGTTTTTGTCGAACGGATCCCACTTGCTTCCGTGCACGTAGGGATGCTCGCCGCCGGTGCCATAGCGATTCCATTCCGGCATCGTCACGCGCCAGCGGTTCGGCTCGGCCTGAAAAACCTCGCCGTCGGGGGGAAATGTCTGGGGCGCGGTGTTCGGCTGTGCACCGGGCTGAAGATCGGGACTCTGCTTCGCGCCCGAATATCCCGGCGCCGTCGATTCCGTGCCGGTAGACGACGGTGTCGACGGCGGAAGCTGCTCGCCTCCCGGCGGCGCAGGCGGCGTCGCGCCAGCCGCAGCCACCAGCTTGATCTCTCGCGTCAGCAAATCACCGGCCGCGATCGTCACATTCTCCTGGACCAAAGTCTCCCAGCCCGCGCCCGCAATGCTCAATTCATATTGCCCGGCAGGCACATCCACGAGCCGGAACACTCCCTCGGCATTCGTAGTGGCTTTGCGAATCTCGCCGGTTGCCAGATTCCGCAGGGAAGCCGTCGCGCCGCCCACCGGCCTCCCATTCGCGTCGCGCACCATGCCCTGCACCGCGCCTGTCTTCTGGGCCGCTTTGCCGGGCAGCTGTTGCTGCTCGGCAGTCATGGCGGCAATTTTCAGGGCGGCGAACGAAGGCGAGGAGGCAAGCGAGATCATCAGGACGACTCGTGGGAGGGCGTTGGATGCAGCAAGCATCCTCAATATCCTGAAAATCGTCGCTGGTCCGGGAAAAAATTCGTGCGCGTCTAGGTAACACCGTTACTCAGCGCCGGGCAAGTCTTTTTGAAGCCTCCGTGCGCCATTCCATCCGCGGCGCCGGCCAGCCCGGACCGATTGAGTCCACACCCCATCTGTGCTACCAATAGCGTGCCATCGCATGCATCGCACCGCGCATCGAAATTCCTCCGCGTCGATTCTCTGTCCCCTGGCGTTCTGTATCGCGATGAGTGCCCCCCTGTCCTCCTGTGGTGGCTCGAGCGGCGTCGAAAACGGGGGCGGGTCGAATCCTCCTCCGCCCCCGCCACCCGAATCGTCGCAGATGCTGACGAGTCAGGACGTGGACGCCCTGGTCCAGGGCGCCGCCACGGCCGCGCAATCCGACACGATGGCCATCGCCGTGGTCGACCGCCTCGGCAGGATTCTCGCTATCTACCAAGGCCCGTCCGCACCGGCGTTGGTCACCGGAAATTTCGGCAACATGGTTCCACCCGACGAGCTTGCCGTCTCGGTCGCGCGCACCGGCGCGTTTTTCAGCAGCGACCAATCGCCTCTGTCGTCACGCACCGTTCGATTCATCAGCGGAATCCATTTCCCGCCCGGCGTCATGAACGCGCCCAACGCCGCGCTCTACGGCATCGAAAACACGAATCGCGGCTGTATTCTTTCTCCCGGACTCTCCGCGACAATTCCGCCCGCCGGTCTGATCGACGGCTCTCGGCCCGGCCTCGGCGTCGCCACCGGCAAGGCCGACGTGATGGACAGCGACCCGGCAGCCGTGAATCCCGGCGGCGTCCCCATTTTCAAGAACGGCATCATGGTCGGGGGCATCGGTGTCGCCGGAGTCGATCCGCTCACCGCCGAATACGCTGCCTTCACCGCCACGCAGATCAATTTCGACGGTGTCTTCGACAATGTGGCAGCTCTTCCGCCCCCCGGCGAAGTGATCATCGACGGCATCGCGCTCCCCTTCGTCAATCAAACGACCCCGCCCTCCGGCAACGTCCCCGGCACGTTCAACTCCGCGAACTACAGCAAGACTCCCATCGACAGCCCCGGTCAGCCGCCGGAGGGCTACTTGATCCCGGCGACCAACGGAGTCGGCGGCCTCACCGCCGCCCAGGTCACCAGCATCATCACGAACGCCGTGAACACCGCCATGGTCACGCGCGCCCTGATCCGGCTGCCCGTGGGAGTGCGCGCGGAGATGAGCATTGCCGTCAGCGATCTCGATGGAAACATCATCGGCCTCTACCGCATGCCGGACGGCACCGTCTTCAGCATCGACGTTGCCGCGTCGAAAGCCCGCAACGTCGTCTACTTTTCCAGCGCCGCGCGCCAACCGCAGGACCTCAACGGCGTCCCCATCGGCACCGCCGTCACCAACCGCACCATCGGCTTCGGTGCCCAGCCGCTGTTCCCGCCGGGCATCAACGGCACGTCGCCCGGCCCATTCTTCAACCTCTACACGCAGGACGTCGCCAGCCCCTGCACGCAGGGATATCAAACGCCGAGCGCCTCCTGGCCCGCCATCAATCAAAGCGGCATCGTATTCTTCCCGGGATCGGAACCGCTCTACGTGAACGGGCAACTGGTGGGAGGCCTCGGCGTTAGCGGCGACGGCGTCGATCAGGACGACTACGTAACGGCAGGCGGTGGCGTGGGCTACGAGGCCCCTTTGTCGATCCAGGCAGACGAAATCACGATCGAAGGCGTCCGCCTCCCCTACCTGCACTTCCCCCGCAACCCCACGCAATAGGGTGTCGGAAATCCTGGCGGTGATCGAATCCCCGCCCAGGCAGCGACGAGAGGGAAAAGGTGTGGAAGCAAATGTAGCGCCGCGGTCTTCAGCGCGGCATCTTGGTTTTTCTTGTCCTACCCCTGCCGCAACTTATGCCCCGCCAAATTCCCCAAACCATCGTACGCCGCATACTTATACATCTCCGAAAGCGTGGGGTAATTGAATACGAAATCAATAAAAAGATTGATCGACCCGCCCGACTCCAAAACCATCATCCCCAAATGAATCAACTCCGTCGCGGTCTCCCCAATAATGTGCACTCCCAGCAGCAAATGATCCTCGCGCCGGAAAATCAACTTCAACAATCCGGCCGGATCACCCGCAATCAACCCCCGCGCATTATTCGCATACCGCGCGCGCCCCACTTCATACTCGATTTTCTTTTCCCGGCAGGTTTCTTCCGATTCCCCCACCGCCGAAATCTCCGGAATCGTGTAAACCCCCATCGGCAGCATCGACGCCAGCCTCTGCTTGTAGTCGAACCCAAACGCATGGCAAGCCGCCACGCGCCCCTGCTCCATCGACGTCGAAGCTAGCGCCGGAAACCCGATCACGTCCCCGGCCGCATACACCGAAGGCACCGCGGTCTGGTAGGACCGATTCACCTCGATGTAACCGCGCTTGTTCACCGCCAGCCCGGCTTTTTCCAGACGCAGCTCGTCCACCGCCCCGCGCCGCCCGGCCGCAAATAGCGCCGCTTCCATCTCGATCGCCGTTCCCGATGGCATCGATATCTTCACGCCCTGCTTCGTCCGCTCGATCGGACCCATCCGCTCGCCCAGATAAAACTTCACGCCCAGCCCCGCCAACCGCTCGCGCAGCGCCGCCGAAATTTCCGCGTCCAGAAATGGCAGCACCCGGTCGCGCCCGTCCACCAGCGCCACCTCCACGCCCAGCGCCGTGAAAATCGACGCGTACTCGCACCCGATCACCCCGCCGCCCACCACCACCAGACTCCGCGGAATCCGCCCCATCTTCAAAATCGAGTCTGAATCGAAAATCGCCTCATCATCGAACGGAATCTCCGCCGGCCGATGCGGCCGCGAACCGGTGGCGATCAGGATCGCCTCGCCCCGCAGTTGCTCCACGCCGCCCGCAGAGCGCGTCACCGACACCGTGTGCGCGTCCTCAAACGACGCCGTCCCCGAGACCAGCTCGATCCCGTGCGCCGCCAGGTTCGCGCGGATCTTCTCGCGCTCCATGCCCACCAGCACGTCCTTTCGATGCGTGAAGTTCTGCACCGTCAATCCCTCGCGCAGCGAATAGTCGATCCCGTAGAGCCCGCGCTGCTTCAGCCCCGAGAAATAAAGCGCTGATTCGCGCAGGATCTTACTCGGTAGCGTTCCCGTGTTGATGCAGGCCCCGCCCAGCTCCGGAACGCACTCGACCAGCGCCACGCGCTTGCCGAAATACGCCGCCTGCGCCGCGCCCTTCTCGCCGGCTGGGCCCGAGCCGATCACCACCAGATCAAATTGCCGCACGATTCACCTCAGGAGGGCATTCACCTGCTGCATCTGTCGCGAAAAATTCCGCGGATCGTATGAAGAAGGAGTCTGGAGCTGCTGAAACAGCGCACTGATCGCCGCGCGGATGTCGGCCGAGTTCGCCACTTTCGCGTCGCGGTCGTAGGCCACGAAAAGCGACTGGATCGCCATTGCCGCCTGCGCCGCCGATTGCTCGCCGTCTCCGGAAATTTCGTCCGCATCGCCGCAAATCTTCCGCAACAGCCGCAGCGTCGCCGCCGGATCGTACGCCGCGCCCTGCACGCTTGCCACTACCGCGTCCGCCGTGTGCGACACGTTCGTCGCCGCCGTCGCCACGGCCTCGCGGTCCGGATTCAGCACGCTCATCAACGTCGTCACCTGC
>CAZLWY010000230.1:0-1929 GCA_964563425.1 uncultured Acidobacteriaceae bacterium
ACGCCAGATCTCCCTTCACACATGATGCGATCACTGCCACTCGTTGCAACTCCTTCTGGCTCACGCGAAACGTCTCCTGGCTCATGGGGTGACATTTTCACGTTGCTGTTAGGGGGTGACAATATTATGGAGCTAAGACACCGTGATTTCCACGTCCTGGCGGGCGACATTCCCGTGAACTATACTTTCCCGATGATCTCGAAGACGGAGCTGTTCGCTGCGCTGCGCCATTATTGGGGATACGAATCGTTTCGCCCCATGCAGGAGAACATCGTGCGCAGTCTCGTGGGCGGACGCGACGCCTGCGTGGTGATGCCGACGGGCGGCGGCAAGTCGCTGTGCTATCAGCTGCCGGCGGCGATGATGAACGGGAAAACGGTGGTGGTGATTTCGCCGCTGATCGCGCTGATGCAGGATCAGGCCGCGCAACTTGCCGAGATGGGGATTGCCGCAGCCGTGCTGAACAGTTCGCTGGGCCCGGCGGAGCAGTCGAAGGTGATCCGCGACGCGTGCGCCGGGAGTTTCCGGCTGCTCTATGTCTCACCGGAACGGCTGGCGCGCGAAGACACGGTCGACTGGCTGAAGCGGGCGCCGATTTCATTCTTCGCCATCGACGAGGCGCACTGCATTTCGGAGTGGGGGCACGAATTCCGCCCGGAGTACCGGCAGTTGAGCCGGCTGCGCCAGCATTTTCCGGATTGCCCCATTGCGGCGTTCACGGCCAGCGCCACCCGGCAAGTGCGCCACGACATCGTCGAGCAGCTGAAGCTTCGCGATCCGGACAAATACATCGCCAGCTTCCACAGGCCGAATCTTACCTACGCCGCGCGAGAGTGCGACTCGAAAACGCAGCCGGATCTTTTGCTCGCCGCGCTGCGAAAACACTCGGGCCGCAGCACCATCGTTTATTCGCCGACGATTGCGCGGGTGGAACAGACCGTGGACTTTCTGAGGGGGCACGGCATTGCCGCCATCGGCTACCACGGGAAGATGGATCCGGCGACGCGGAGGACGAACCAGGAAAAATGGATGTCGGATGAAGTGCGCGTGCTCGTGGGCACCGTCGCATTCGGACTGGGGATCAACAAAGCGGCCGTGCGCGCGGTCATCCATCTTTCTCTGCCGAAATCGATCGAACAGTATTACCAGGAAGCGGGCCGCGCAGGTCGCGATGGCGATCCAGCGGACTGCCTGCTGCTGTGGCAGAAGCGCGACACGGCGCTGCTGGTTCATTTCATCAAGCAGATCGGCGATGCGGACGAACAGCAGCGCGCCTGGAAACGGTACGACGAGATAAAAGCCTTCGTGGGGCCAGGAAAATGCCGGCATCACCAGATATGCGTCCATTTCGGCGAAAACCCGAAGTGGAAATCGTGCCAGGCTTGCGATACGTGCAGCGGCGAGCCGACGTGGTTGCGCAAAGCCACGGTGGCTTCACGGGCGCCGTCCCCGCGGCGCGCCGAACCATCCGCGCGACGCGCAGCCCAAAAGTCCGCCGCGGACGGGAAACGCAGGGAGAGACCGATCCCCGGAGACGTGGATCCGGAGCTTCGCGAACATTTGCGCGAATGGCGGCGCCTGGCGGCGAAAGAGCGCCGAGTCGCGGCGTTTGTGGTGATGCACGACACCTCCCTGGATGATTTGTGCCGTAAACGACCGGCCTCGCTCGACGAGCTTCGCGGCGTATCGGGGTTTGGCGAGCGAAAGACGGAGGTTTACGGTCAACAGATTCTCGAGGCGCTGCGGAATTTCCAGCCGGGGGCCGGTCTGGCCCTGGAATAGGCCCGGAAGGGGCCTCGGCCAGGGAGTTACCGTGGCGAAAGCCTTTACGACGGAGCCCTTGTTTCCGGGCTAGCCAGCGCCCTAAAATTGCGGTATAGAGTTCAAAGGAGGTATTACCCCCTTGCAACTCGACGACCGCATGAAGCA
>CAZLWY010000231.1:0-18232 GCA_964563425.1 uncultured Acidobacteriaceae bacterium
CAGCGGATAGCTCACGCCGTCGATCGTCACCTGAAACTCTTCCATCGATTCCAGCAGGGCCGACTGCGTGCGCGGAGGCATCCGGTTGATCTCGTCCACCAGCAGCAGGTCGGTGAACACAGGTCCGCGATTCATCCGAAATGTTCCCTCGCCCGGCTGAAAAATATTTCCGCCCAGTATGTCGGCGGGGATCAAATCGGGCGTGCACTGTACGCGCTGAAACTGCAGGTTGAAAAGATGCGCCAGACATTTGACCGCCAGAGTTTTCGCAAGCCCCGGGACGCCCTCGATCAGCGCATGGCCTCCCGTCAGGACGACCACCAGCAGCTGATCCACCGCCTCGGTCTGGCCCACTACGATCTTCGAGAATTCCTTGCGGACGTGTGCGGCCAATTCCGCTGCTGTCATCGCCATGCAGGTGTCTCCTGATCGGCGCGGCCTTTGGGTTCCAGGCGCGCCGAGAGTTCGTGAAGCTGGCGCACCAGGTAGAGCGCCTCGCCTTCGTCGAGATTGATATTTCGCATCGCTCGCTCGGAGCGGGAAAGTGTATCCAGAAGGGGCTCCTCCAGCCAGCCGAATCGCGAAGAGGCTAAGCGGCAAAGCTCGGGCAGCTTCATTTTCGCGGACACCGCAAGCTTGCGCGAAAGCACCAGGCGAAATCGCCGGTAGGCCACCGCTACGGCCGCCGGCGACGCGTGCGCTGATTGATAAAGATCGCCGAGCGTGTCCACGAACTCAAGTGGCGAAAGCCGGGACTCGGTTGTCGGCAGCCGCATCGCTCCCGATCGCCGCGAGAAAGTGAACAGCACGGCGACCAGCGCGATTCCGACCTGCAGGCCGGCCCATGGGAGCGGCCCCTTCGCGAAATACGAATAGATCGATTCGCGCGCCCCATGGAAATACTCGTCCCAGTAAACGTGCGCGGTCTGTTGCGGCCCGATGCAATTCAGGAAGAATTCCAGGTTGTTCTTTTCGCGAATCGTGCCGTTGGTCAGCGGAGACGCCGCCGCCCACCAGATGACGTCGCCTTTTCCGATGCGGTAGGAAACCACTCCAATTTGATCGCTTGTTCCGTAGAGCGCGAGCCACGGATCAGGTGACGATGTAAACGTGTCCGGCGACGTCATCGTGATCTCGGGCGCTCCTCGAGTGATCGGAGAGGGCAGGAGAGCCGAAAACGTCCTTTCGTCCGGGTCGTATTCCGCGGGCTCGGCAGCGGTGAGATCGGGCACCAGATCCTTCGCGGCCGCGCCGATCGCCAGGACGCGTCCGCCGTCGGAGACAAACCGCCGAATCGCCGCCATCTCGCCGGACGTACCGCCCTCGAACGGATCGACCAATACCAGAACGTCGCCCGGCCCGCTTTGCGGCAGCTCGTCTGGCGGTTTTTCCCATCGTTCTACCCGATATCCTTGGTCATTGAGCAACACAAAGGCGGCCTTGGCGCCCTTCCAATCCGAAGCGTAGCTCGAGGGATAGCCCAGCGACTGCGGCGCCGGCGCAGGTCCCAGCGCGATGGTAATCGCCAGTAACACAATCATCAGCGCCAGCGCGCCGATCAAGTAGCGCGCGTCGCGCGAGTCTAGGAACGAAGGCATCCCAGGATCTCCAATTGCTGCGCGGCATCGTCCCAATCCGCCGCCGTGGCGTCGCGGTATCCGTACCACACCAGTTCGAAACGCCGCGTCAGTTGGGCCAGAGGCGCATAGGCGCTGCTGTCTTGGGCGATCATCCTGAGCGATTCACGCGGGGTTCGCGCACGATCCTCCGGTAGCGACCTTGTCTCTTCCATCCGCACGATCGCGGTCCAATACGCGGCGTGAATCGCGGCGCGAAAATCGCCGCGTCCGGCCGCATCGCGTGCCTCGCGCAGCCACCGCCGCCAGTCGCTGCCGATGGGAGCCGCGCCGCTCAAATCCATCTCCGCGCTCTGACCTGTGCGCATCAGGAACCGCAGCGTCCAGAACAGCAGCAGCACCCCCACCAGCCCGATCGCGATCCACGCGACCATGTTGCCAAGCTTGCTCCTGCGTATCGGCCCGAAGATTTTGTCGAGCTGCCGCTCAATCCAATCGAGGATCCGCCGCTCCAGCACATTGAACCACGTCGGCCCTTGCTGTCCGCGAAACTCCCGACTGCTCAGGATCGAGTTCAGGCGCTTGCGCAATTGCGCCGGATCCCGCTGCGAATCGATTGAGGTAGCCAGCGCCTGGGCGTCCGCGCGATAAAGCGCAAGCTTCTGCCGGGCCTGAGCCAGCGCCGGGGTATTTGCCCCCGGGTTTCTTTCGATTTCAACGAGATCGCCGGAAAGCCACTGAGTCCCGATCGTGTAATGGCCGTCCTCGGCCTCCACCGTCCAGTTGGAGGGCAGGGAATCGCGTAGCGCTTCCACCGCTGCGGGATTGACCGGCGACGCGTTGAGTACTGCCGCGCAGCGATCCAATTCGGCGATGTATTCCTTCAGAGTGAGCGCTTGCGGAAAGTTTGAATTCGGCGACTGCGCGAAGGTCGTCGAGGGCCACGCGGATAGAATTGCGAGCAGCAGACAGAAAACCGGCAAACGGCCAGTCTCGATCCGCACGATCCTCACGCGGAAGGCACCGTTCCCTCAGCGGCTTGCGCTCGATCGAGCGAGGCCATCATGAATTGCAGGTCGAAAGCTTCCTTGCGCACGCGCGTGTCGTAGTAGCACAGCACCAGGACGATCATGAAAATGGGGCCGGTTATGGAGCTTCCTATCGCGGCAGCCATGGAGCTCAGCAGGCTGAGCCAGGACGGTACAACGTGGTTGCGGGAGATCATGAGCATCGTCGGTATATAGAACGGCATGTAAAAAACCATCGATCCGACCAGGCTGATGATGAAAGCGAGCAGCATGGCCACGAATACCTGGCCCCGGCGTCCCCTTGTGAGCTGGACGCTGCGGCGAACCGAGGCCAGCACTCCGAGGTTTTCTAGCACAAGTGCCTGGATCGAAACGGCGTACCGAAGAGCGAGGTACACCATCGCAGCGATAATCATCGCGTAGAGTGCCAGGACCATCAACCCAACGAAAATCCCGATCACCGCAGGTGACGCTCCGGCCGCCACCGACCGCGTGGCGAGAGTCACAGCGCCGATCACCAGCATACCGACGCCTCCGACAACCATGGTGACGAGAATGGAGATTCCAATCAGGCGAATCAGGACGTTCAGCGCGACGCCAAATAACCGCCAGACTTTCCCGCGAACGCTCTTGTAGGCCGCGCCGATCGTGGGATTGCGTCCCAGATACGCTTCCGAAACTGCGTGGGTCATCGCGGCAGCGATGATTGCATACACCAGCGAATAAACCACCGAGCCCACGGCGAAAATCAAGACGTACCAGCCCAGGAGAGCGAATATCGCCGCCGGATTCGGAGGCGTCGGTGAACCTGGAGTTATGCCCAACGCACTGTTGACTTGCAGAAGCAGGAAGGTTGCCGGAATCCCCAGCGCCGCAGGGAGCGCCATGATGCCCACGAAGACCCAGAAATTAGCGCGGTAGAGTGTGAAGGTTCGGTCCAGGAGTTCGCCCAGACTGAGAGGCCGGAGCTCGGCAGTCTCCAAGAGATCCTCGATTCGGCTGCGCCTGCAAGTGAGAAGAGTGGTATCTAATCACACCGTAATCGCAGGCGCAACAGAACGCAGCGAGTCCGTTTCAACACGTGAAGGGCGTGTCAAGGAATCGTCGCGCAACTTGAGTAGTGGATTGCCGCTACTCCCAGCCCGTGGACATTTTGTACGGCTGGGCGACGATGACGGCGGTGATTTCCTTGATCTTGCGGTCCTTGATCTTGAAAAGCTCCGCGATTTGCGTGCTGTTGGGCCACTGGGAGTACTTGCCCATGGTCATTTTGCCGCGACCCGGAACGTCGACCGTCTGTTGCGTGGCAGGATGATTGAAACGCACGGCCGCAAGAACCAGACCGCGCTCTCGATCGACAATCGGAAACCGGCGGGGATCGACAGACTGGATATAGGTGAAAATCTTCGTACTGAGCTGCGCACCGCAGCTTAGCGCTCCGAGCGGAGAAGTGGGCGATCCGGGGCACGTCTGGATTCCGTTTTCGATGCGAACGCAATCCTTATCGAACGGGACGATATCCCCGTTACCCTGCTCGATCCCATCGAAGTATTTTCCGACCATCGCAACCATTTCAGCGCGCGACGGTCGATCGGCGGCCGGAATTGTCTCGAGGAAAATCGGACGTACCTCCGTCAAATTGTCCGTGTTCAAAATCGACGTCGTTTGCTTGCGCGCGACCAGCGTTTCGATCTCGGCGATCTTCCTGTCGATGACTTTCAGCCGCACGTAAAGGAATACGCCAGCGCCATTTTCCTGGACGACGGTGTAAACGCCGGCCTCTCCCGCCTCCGGTTCGTCGAAATAGAGCTTGTAGTTTCCGATGCTGGATGCCGTGGCCCAGAGCCCGTCGCCCAGCTCGAGCCGCACGCCGTCTTCGGTGAATTTCAGGTTCTTCGCCAACGGAAGTTTCGACGGATCGTGCACCACCATCGCCGCGAGGTACTGGTCCATGATGCCGTTGAGACAGACGCGGTCACAATCGGCGCCAGCGGCCGCCGTTCTTGGCGGCCGTGCGGACAAAGCCAGCAGCAGCAGGCCGGCCGTAGCCACCGCGACGATCGTTTGACGCGTCGCGGCTACCATTGCGGTTGATCGGACCGGCATTGCTCGTAGCTGCTCCAGCCGGAACACATCCCGTAGGAGCCTTGCGTCAGCGCCGCCTCGATTTCGTGAAGCTGCCCATGCCGTACTTTGAAAATCTCGGCAATCTCCCAGGTGAACGGCGTGGTCGGGCCCGCAGTCACGGGCCGTCCGTCCGGAGTTTCGAAATTGCGAGTGTCGCCCGCTTGGTGGTCGAAGAATCCGAAAGCCCATACGATCCCGTGCTCCTGGTCGACGATCGCATAGCGGCGGTCGCGAATCAGCGAAACGAAATGCAGCAGCCCGGACCGGAACTGATCGCGGCAGGACCATCCAGCCGAGTAGCTCGTTGGGTTCGTCGAGGGATCGTATTTCGCGGAGGGCGCGGGCCTTGGCGTGCCGTTCGAGGTCGTGCCTCCCATGGGCGTCATGTTGTTCGTGGTTTGCATGCCGTTCTCGAGGCGATTGCAGTCGTCGCCGAAGAACGAATAGTCGCCCTTACCGTCATCTTTCTGCATGCCCGAAAAATACTTGTTGGCGGTCTTGATGAGATCGAGGCGAGACATGCGCTCAGCCGCCGGAATCTCATCCTCAAATCCCGCGCGCGGTTTGCCGAGCTTATCGAGATTTGCGGCACCACCTTCGGCCATTCCTCCGCGCGCGACGATCGTTTCAATCTCGGAAATTTTCTGATACTCGATTTTCAAGCGCAGCGCCACGATTACCGGGTGGCCCGCTTCCTGCATGGTGCCCTCGAAGCCCACCTGTCCGGCTTCCGGGTCGTCCACGTAGAATTTGTAGCCGCCCCTGCCCGTAGCCGTGCGCCAGAATCCGTCGCCCAGTTCGATATGCTGCCCGTTCTCCGTGTACTTCACGAACTTTGTCACCGCCAGGCGCGACGGATCATGTGCCACAAGCGCGTCGAGATACTGGTCGACAAAACCATTCAAGCAGCTTCGGTCGCATGGGCCCGAAGCCGCGCCCTGCGCTGCGGATGGCGATGCTTGAAGCGCCGCAGTAGGAACGAACATGGCAGTACAGAAAAAACCGGCAACCGTGACAACGAACAGAATCTTATTGCGCACGAGACATACCCCCTAGAGTAATAACCCGGCGGCCTGTATAGCAGATGTCAGCAGGCATCCGCAACCGGTGCCTCCAAGACCAAAGGAAGCATTCGTAAAGAGCGAGCGACGCGAGATGGCGCCGCCCCCGTTCCGATACCCTGCGGGAGGATGACATCATTGCCGCCACAGCTTGCGTCCATGCCCGACCGTGGCTACTCGAAACGAACGTGATTTCGCGCAGTTCGACGTGGCGTTCTGGAATCCCTTGAGACTGCGAGGTAGAACCCGGGCACGAACGGTTGCGACCACCATTTCGGCCGAATCTGTGGCGTTGTTCTCTGGCGAATTATCTCGATATAATGAATCCTTATATAAGCATATCGCATCCATTATCCCAGGTGCCGCGTTGCCGATGGAGGCAATGCAAGGCATCCCGGGAGAAAAAACATGATTCGCAGAATCATTTCCACGGACGACAGCGTTGCCACAATGATTTTGAGACTCGTCTTGGGAGTCGTCTTTTTCGCACATGGAGCACAGAAGATGCTGGGATGGTTTGGCGGCTTCGGATTTGCCGGCACGATGGGGTTCTTTACCGGGACCATGCACATTCCGGCGCCGTTGGCGTTCCTGGCGATCTGCGCTGAGTTTTTCGGGGGAATCGGTCTGATCATTGGCTTCCTGACGCGAATCGCTGTTTTCGGAATTGCCACGAACATGGTCGTAGCCATAGCGACGGTGCATCGCACCTTTGGCTTTTTCATGAATTGGAGTGGAACTCAGAAAGGAGAGGGATTCGAATATCACCTGCTGGTTCTCGCGATGGCGGCCGTCCTCGTGATCCGCGGGGCAGGGGCCTTTTCCGTGGACCATGCGCTTTCCACAAAAGCGCCGTCTTTTGGTGGGGCACGGCACGATTTGGAGGGGGCGTGAACCGATGAAGAACACGGCGAACATTGGTGCCCCGCGCCTAGCCATCGTCCTGGAGAGGTGCTGGCGGGCAGTTGGCCGGGTCGCAGAGGAAAGCGTTCGCGAAGCAGGAATGTGCCTCACAGACTTCGTGGCATTGGAAGCTTTATGGCACAAGGGGCCGCTCACGATCACACAAATCCAGGACAAAGTGGGCCTCGCCAGCGGCTCCATGACCGCCGCCGTGGACCGGCTGGAAAAGAAGGGTTTTATACGCAGAAAGCCTTCTAGCAGGGACAGGAGAGCGAAGGTTTTAAAGCTCACGTCCAAGGGAAAACTGACGGTCAAGAGTGTTTTCGATCATCACGCGGAAATGCTCGAGTCTGCGATGACGATTCTGAACAATGCCGAAAAGAGCCAGCTTCACGCGCTCTTGAAAAAACTGGGCTTATTCGCAGCCGCTACGAAGCATTCTCAGTCGCGTAACTCACGCGAGGTCACACATGCAAATCGGAATCGATAGCTTCGCCGCCGCATTCGACGGCAGCAGCCGTGCGGTTGATCCCGCAGCCCGTGTGCGGCAACTTGTGGAGCAGATCCAGCACGCGGACGAAGTGGGGTTGGACACCTTCGGTGTAGGGGAACACCATCGCCGCGATTTCCTCGATTCCGCACCGGAGGTGATTCTCGCCGCCGCGGCCGCCCGCACCCAGCGTATCCGTTTAACCAGCGCCGTCACGGTCCTGAGCGCCGACGACCCGGTGCGCGTTTTTCAGAGCTTCGCGACGTTGGACCTGCTATCCCAAGGACGCGCGGAGATGATCGTCGGCCGGGGTTCGTTCATCGACGCCTTCCCGCTGTTTGGTTATCGGCTGGAAGACTATGACGAGCTTTTCGCCGAGAAGCTCGATCTGCTGCTCAAAATTCGCGATAATGAGTTTGTTCATTGGTCCGGCAAATTCCGGCCTGCACTTACCGGCCAGGGTGTGTATCCACGGCCCGCCCAAAATCCACTGCCGATTTGGCTTGGGGTTGGCGGTACGCCACAGTCATTCGTGCGCGCCGGCGCGCTCGGGCTTCCATTGATGGTGGCGATCATTGGTGGCGAGCCGAGCCGGTTCCGGCCCTTGATTGACCTGTACCGTGAGGTTGGCAAACAACACGGATATCCACCGGAGCGACTCAAGGTCGGCGTGCACATGATCGGCTATGTCGCAGAAACCACCAGGGAGGCTGCCGACACGTTTTTCCCAGGCTATGCGAAGGCCATGACTGACGTCGGCAAGGAACGGGGCTGGCCACCCATGACGCGAGTGAGTTTTGACGCACAGCGCGGCCCCAACGGCGCGCTGCTGATTGGCAGCCCGGAGGACGTCATCGATAAAATCTTTCGGCATAGGGAAGCCTTAGGCGGCATCTCGCGGCTGTCCTTCATGATGAACGTCGCTTCGCTGCCGCAGATCGACATGATGCGGGCGATCGACGCCATCGGTGCACTCGTTTCACCTGCCGTACATCGGATGGACTCCCAAACAGCAAGTTCTAGTCCATCTTGAAAGCTCAACCGGGTGTGCTGGCAATGTTGGATTATTGGGGACCGAGGGCGACGTTGCGAAAAGCCGGTAAGGCCGTTGAGAGTCTTCCTTCGAGGAGCGCTTAGGAAGTTGATGATGCCGAAATCCCAATACGAAGCCTTTGAAGCCCTGAATCCATTCTTCGAAGTCGTCCTGAAAGGCCTCAGCGGACTCGTGGATGGCAAACATTATTTCGACACGTTTGCCGATGACGCGATCTTCGAGTCCCGTTATCACTTCCCGGGTTGGCCTGTAACGATTCGAGGGCGCGCCAGTCTGATCGCCAGCTTTTCCGGATACGGAAAGACGATCAAGCTTCACTCGGGCGATGCACTCGTTATACATCATACTCAGGATCGTCGTGTCGTGATCCTCGAGTACGAAGTGCACGGCAGGGTTGTTTCGAGTGGTGCAGCCTATGACAACAGATTCATCTCGGTTGTCACGATTGAGAACAGCAAGATCGTCCATTGGAGAGATTATATGGACTCTTTAGCTGCTTGGACGGCGCTGAATCGCGCGGTTTAGTCCCGGATCCATATTCTTTCGGCAAAGGCAGACACGTGGGGCTTCTGTCCGCCTCCGCAATGACCACCGCGCCTTCGAATGCGCTTCCTGTGGTCGTGTTCGCGCCTATATTCTGCGTTCTGCTAATGAGGAGTTGGCGACCAGTCGGAGGCAACGGCATCTGATTTTTGAATCCGGGCGGTGATGCCGGACGCAAAATAGCTCGGAGGTGTAACCATGATTGAATCTTCTGACCTGCGGATGACGAGAATTCCACTCAGCCATGGAGGCGGCCGGATGCCCGCACTCGGCTTTGGCACCTTGATTCCCGACGCAGCGGTGACGATCACCGCAACTCGAGACGCACTGGTAGCCGGATTTCGACACTTCGATTGCGCGGAACGATACCGGAACGAGCGCGAGGTAGGCAGGGCGTTGCAGGCAGGACTTGCCGCTGGAGGGATCGCGCGCGAAGAAATTTTTGTTACGACCAAGCTTTGGAACTCCAATCACCGGCCCGAGCGCGTCGAACCGGCTTTCGAGGCGAGTCTGGATAGACTCGGGCTAAAGTATCTAGATCTATATCTCATTCATACTCCGTTTGCATTTCAACCCGGCGACGACCAGGACCCCCGGGATCAAAACGGCAATGTCCTTTACGACCGCGGTGTGACTTTGCTCGATACCTGGAAAGCGATGGAAAGTCTTGTGGATCGTGGCAAGTGTCGGGCCATCGGACTATCAGACATCAGTTTGAATGAACTGCAGCCCATCTATGAATCAGCGAGAATCAAGCCCGCCGTGGTCCAGGTAGAATCACATCCGTATCTGCCGGAAACAGAACTAGTGGGATTCTGCAAGGGGAAGGGCATCGTGTTCTTGGCTTTTGCACCATTAGGTCATGGGATGAAGCCTGGGCTAATCGAAGATGCAGTCATTTTGGGCATCGCCGAACGAGTTGGAAAAACGCGGGCGCAGGTGCTGCTGGCTTGGGCGGTGCAGCGCGGAACGGCTTTGCTTACCACGCCCAGGAGTGCGGCCCGGGCGAGAGAGAATTTCGACATCTCCCGCCTTCCGGAAGACGCGCTGGACGAAATCAATCGAATTCAGACCAGACAGAGGCTGAATGAAGTGGTGAAAACTGGCGTTCCGGGGTTCATTCCGCAAGGTACACGAATCTGAAGCGAAACCGCGGCCCGAGCAGTCCATGCACGAGAAACAAACCCGCACGATCCCGCAGAGGCACTGGCAAGCGTCGCCAGCGCGCGCCGGACGGGAGGAGGCAATGGGTTCGGCAGATCGCGTGACGCCGCACTGAGGATGCTTTCCGGGCTCATCCCTCGGGAAGCTGCCTCCAAGGGTTCCATCGAAATGTGCACGACGACAGCGTACACGGTCTGCTTATTGGATCGGCCGCGAACCTGTGATGAGGATATCCACGAGGCGTCTGGCGCTTTGCTGCCAGTCAGGGCTGGATGCTACGTTGGCGACGCCGACAAGAGCCCGCAGGAGATCCATGGGGTCGAGGTCCCTGCGTATGTCGCCGCTCTTGATCGCGCGCTTTACCAGGGCACGAATCGCTTCATGGGTCTGAGCGTAGGAAGCTGCGAATACTTTCTTGGGATCTCCAATCAGAGTATTCAGCACAGGAGCGATGATCTGCTTCGTCTCGATAGCATCAACGAACAACAATAGCCAGGCTCGCAACGCTTCAATCGGCGGCATGCGTTGAGCGAACTTCCGCTCGGCTGCGGCCAGCTTTTCCATCTCAGACCGATAAACCGCCTGTAGAAGTTCCTCGCGCGTAGGAAAGTGGCGATACAAAGTTCCCGGTCCGACACCGGCCTCCTTGGCGATGTCGTCCAAGCTAGCGCTTGCACCGGATCGCGTGAAAGCCCGCTTGGCCACCTCCAATATTCGCTCGCGATTCCGCTGTGCATCGGCTCGCGGCTTTCGGCCGGCAGATGGGGAACGATTCATGGGCACCCTCAAAAAAACTTGCAACCGGAGGAGGTCTCCGGTAATCTAAGTATTCGGAGACAGTCTCCATTTTACTGAAGTTGCCCTGGATGTGGGAGGGAAAAACAAAATGAGCAAAGAGACAAAGCTCGGTGGCCATTTCGACCTTTCGGGAACCTCAATCAGCGTTTGCCGCATGGGCTACGGCGCGATGCAACTGGCCGGCCCCGGTGTGTGGGGCCCTCCGCGCGACATCGATGCTGCGGTCGCTGTTCTGCGAGAGGCGATCGCCGCCGGCGTGAACCACATCGATACGAGCGACTTTTACGGACCCCATGTGACCAATCAGATCATCAAGAAAGCCCTTCATCCCTACCCGGCCGGCTTGGTCATCGTAACCAAACTGGGTTGCCGCCGCGGTGACGACCAATCATGGATCCACGCACTCTCGCGCAAAGAATTGACCGAAGGCGTTCATGACAATCTTCGGAACCTCGGCGTCGACCAGCTCGACGTTGTCAACCTCCGAGTCGGTGCAATCACGGAGCCGTCGGAGGGATCGATCGCGGGACCACTGAGTGTGCTTGTGGAATTGAAGCGGCAGGGACTGATTCGTCACATCGGTCTCAGCAACGTCACTCCACGACAGTTCCAGGAGGCGCAGAAAACTACGGAGATCGTGTGCGTGCAAAACTTCTACAACCTGGCACATCGCCATGACGAGGCGTTCATTGATGCTCTCGCGCAGCAGGGCATCGCGTATGTCCCGTTCTTCCCGTTGGGAGGGTTCACGCCATTGCAGTCGTCCGTGCTCGATCGTGTGGCCGCATCCATGCAAGCCGCTCCGATGCAGGTCGCGCTTGCGTGGCTTCTCGCGCGTGCTCCCAACATTCTGCTGATCCCCGGCACCTCTTCGATGAATCATCTTCGAGAAAATCTCACTGCTGCGGCCCTGGAACTTCCTTCCGAGGTTATCGCCGAGCTCAACGCGGTCGCCGAAAGCGTCCGGGCCGAGGCCCAGCCGACACACTGAAGGTCGATGGAGGCAGCTTGCACTCGCGGTCATGTCATCCGTAGGCACTGGCTCGAAGGGAACAAATGAATAAGGAGATTACTATGCAGAACAAACCTGTCGCCCTGGTCACCGGGGCCAATCAAGGAATCGGTCTTCAGATCGCGAAAGATCTCGTGGCACACGGCTTCACCGTACTGGTCGGGTCGCGCAATCTCGAGCGCGGTGAGGCTGCGGCCAAGGAGATTGGGCCGGACGCACGCGCGCTCCAGCTCGACGTGACGGATCAGGCTTCGATTGCCGGCGCGGCGGAGCGCATCCGCAAGGAGCTTGGCCGCCTCGATGTGCTGGTCAACAACGCGGCTATTTCGAATACGAGTAAGCTGCCAGGCATGTCCGTCCAGGAGTACTCCAAGTTGGTTCGCCCGAGTAACGTGTCCCTGGATGAAGTGCGCGCGGTGTGGGATACCAACGTGTTCGGCGTCCTCGGCGTTACCCAGGCGATGCTGCCGCTTTTGCGCGAAGCACCCACAGCCCGCATCGTCAACGTTTCGAGCAGCGTAGGCTCGCTGACGAGGAACGCGGACCCGGCCTCCCCATCGCGCTCGACCTTCGGCCCCGTTTACCCTGCGTCCAAGACGGCTCTCAACGCTATCACGCTCGCCATGGCGATCGAGCTGGAGTCAACCGGAATCAAGGTCAATGCCGCTTGCCCGGGCTATACCAAGACGAACCTCAACAACTATACAGGCACGCGGACTGTCGAGGAGGGCGCCCGCGAACCAGTGCGCCTCGCGCTGCTCGGTCCGGATGGTCCGACGGGCACGTTCTCGAACGAGGCCGGCCCGCTCCCGTGGTGACGTAGTCTCGAGCGCGCGAGCCGCCACCTAGCTGCGTTTCATCGTGGCCATCGAGCTTGCAAGACTGAACCCATTAATTATCGAAACTAGAAGGAGGAGAGAAAATGCGTATTTTCGTCACAGGTGCTACGGGTTTTATCGGTTCGGCTGTTGTTCAGGAGCTTATCAGTGCTGGGCACTCGGTGGTCGGGTTTGCTCGCTCCGACGCGGGAGCCAAATCCCTGATTGCCGCTGGTGCCGAAGTGCTCCGAGGAGATTTGCAAGATCTCGAAAGTCTGCGCAGCGGAGCGACCATGTCCGACGGCGTGATTCACACCGCGTTTATCCATGACTTCTCGAAATTCAAGGAGAATTGCGAGGTTGATAGGCGAGCCATCGAGGCTCTCGGCTCCGCACTCGAGGGTTCTGACCGACCATTGATTGTCACCGCCGGGACCGGGATGATTGCACCAGGTCGCCTCGCGACGGAAGAAGATGAGCCCACGCCTACGTCTGCCGGGATGCCCCGCGCGTCGGAAGAGGCGGCTGCTTCGGCGGCGTCACGTGGAGTGCGCGTGTCGGTGGTGCGGCTCCCACAGGTGCACGACCGAGTCAAGCAAGGCCTCATCACCTATGCGATCGCTGTTGCTCGAAAGAAGGGTGTCTCGGCCTATGTGGGCGACGGGCTCAATCGCTGGTCGGCGGTACACCGGCTGGATTGTGCCCGCCTCTACAGACTGGTGCTCGAGAAGGGATCTCGCAGTGCACGGTATCATGCTGTCGCTGAAGAGGGCGTTCCGGTTCGACAGATCGCTGAGGCAATCGGACGGGGCCTGAAGCTGCCAACGGTCTCCCTGTCTGCCGAGCAAGCCGGCGAACACTTTGGTTGGCTTGGAGTCTTCGCCGGTTTGGACATGCCGGCGTCCAGTAGACTCACGCAGCAGCGGTTGGATTGGCGACCAACACACACGGGGCTCTTGGACGATCTTGACCATGCTCGCGATTTCGAACCTGAAAATGCCAAGATCAATGAGGGTCGCTATGCCACAAGCAAATAGCCGGCGTAATGCCGACAATGGGGGCCCGCCTGATCGAAATCGTCAATCACCCCGATAGCTTTTCTGAGTGCACGCTGAGGCTTTCGTGCCTCACACTTGTCAGCTTGAGATGCAGTTCCTGCTTTTGGGGAGCTGGGGCTAGAATTGCCTGATGCTGATTCGCCTAGGTTTCGATATTCAATTTGAGATCCCTTCGCCAGTTGCGATGATCGCGATGTACCATGTGCATCATTCCCGGCGTGCGGATCTGCGGGAGCCCGATGAAACGCGCATCGTCCCCGTCGTACCTCGTTATGAGTACGAAGACTCATTTGGAAATGTGTGCACCCGTTTCGTCGGTCCGACCGGCAAGCTTCAGCTACACCATTCGACCTTGATCGAAGACTCAGGCAAACCCGACGAGACAGGTCCGAATGCCCGCCAATTGCCGGTGGAAGATCTGCCTCCGGAAGTGCTGCGTTACTTGCTTGCCTCCAGGTATTGCGAAGTCGATCGCTTTTTAGACACTGCCGGGAATCTATTCGGCAATTCGCCGCCCGGATGGCCCCGCGTGCAAGCAGTGTGCGATTGGGTGCAGGCCAACGTTACATTCGGATATCCTTTCGCGCGTTCGACGAAATCCGCCCTGGATGTGTATGCAGATCGCAAGGGCGTGTGCCGCGATTTCCAGCACCTGGCCATAACGTTTTGCCGTTGTTTGAACATTCCGGCGCGGTATGCCACGGGATACCTGGGGGACATCGGTGTCCCGCCTGTTCCACCGATGGATTTTAGTGCATGGTTTGAGGTTTACCTGGAGGATCGCTGGTGGACATTCGACGCCCGTAACAACCAGCCGCGAATTGGACGAGTGCTGATTGCCACTGGACGCGATGCCGCCGATGTTGCGATAACAACCTCATTTGGTACTGCCTTGTTAGCGAACTTTGCGGTCGTAACCGAAGAAGTGGGAGCCGGGAAGACGATAAGGGCTCCGTAAGATAGCCAGAGCCTGGATCGACTTCCCGCCAGGACGCTGGATGATCGGAAGCGACTCCGCAAGTTCAGGCATTGGTCATATGCAAGAGTGCTGAGCGGTCCTCAGCGCAGCGGGGAAGATATTTCACTCGCTGCAGTGACGTTTTTTCCCCGTATCGCGAGTGTGTGCTCCAGCTTTGCTCGATCAACTATGGCTATCAGCGTCGCTCTCACGCATAAAACGCACTATCGTTACGATCGCCGAGTTTCGCTCGGTCCCCAAATTGTACGGCTGAGACCGGCCCCGCACTGTCGCACGCCAATCCTTTCGTATTCTCTAAAGGTCCGCCCCGAAAAGCATTTCATCAATTGGCAACAAGATCCCCAAAGCAACTATCTTGCGAGGCTGACGTTCCCGGAACCGACTACGGAATTCTACGTAGAGGTCGATCTTGTTGCCGAAATGGGTGTCTACAATCCCTTTGACTTTTTCCTGGAGCCCTCCGCTGAGGAGTTCCCCTTTTCGTACGAACCTGTTTTGGCTCGTGAACTGCGTCCGTATCTCGAACTGGAACCAGCGGGGCCCCGCCTGACGGAGCTGCTCGCCAAAGTACCACGCGAGCGGACGAGGACAATTGACTATCTGGTGGGTCTCAATCGACGCGTGAAGGACGAAATTGGATACGTAATTCGCATGGAGGCGGGTGTTCAAAGTTGCGAGGAGACTCTAGGCTTGCTAACGGGTTCGTGCCGCGACTCGGCATGGTTGCTAGTGGAACTGTTGCGTCACGTGGGCCTCGCGTCGCGATTTGTATCGGGCTACCTGATTCAGCTTCAGGCGGATGTGAAGCCCCTGGAAGGACCGCCCGGCCCTACAGCCGATTTTACAGATCTGCATGCATGGGCTGAGGTGTACCTGCCTGGCGCCGGCTGGATTGGATTCGACCCTACGTCCGGTCTACTTGCCGGCGAAGGTCATATTCCTCTCGCCTGCACACCGTATGCGGTAAGTGCCGCACCGATCACCGGCTTGCTCGATCCTTGCAATACGGAATTCAGCCACGAGATGTCGGTTCAGCGAATTTACCAATCACCTCGCGTTACCAAGCCCTATACGGTTCAGCAATGGCACGAAATCGAAACGCTGGGCCATTCGGTGGATGCCAAGTTGCGAGCCGGCGATGTTCGGCTGACCATGGGCGGTGAGCCGACCTTTGTTTCTCTGGATGATGCCGACGGAGCTGAATGGACCAGCGCCGCGATGGGGCCGAATAAGCGCAAGCTCGCGGTCGAACTGCTCGGCAAGTTGCGCGATCACTTCGCGCCTCAGGGACTGCTTCACTACGGCCAAGGAAAGTGGTACCCCGGGGAGCTTCTGCCGAGATGGGCGCTCTCGTGTTATTGGCGCAAGGACGGGGTTCCCATCTGGGAGGATGCGCGCTTGATCGCAGTAGACGGCAAAGATTACGGCTACACGGGCGCTGATGCGCGCCGGTTTCTCGAGGCGCTGACGCGGCGCTTACAAGTGGATAACTCCGTTGCGATGTCTGCCTACGAGGACAGTTTCTATTATCTCTGGAAAGATCGACGCCTACCGGTGAACGTCGATCCGCTGGATCCGAAACTCGAAGATCCCGTCGAACGCAGGAGGGTTGCGCGCATTTTCGAAGAGGGTTTGGGTAAATTAATCGGTTATGTCCTTCCGCTTCGACGGATTGCAACCAAGCAGGGCAAAATGCTTTGGACCAGCAGGCCCTGGTTTCTCGCGTCGGAACATATCTTTCTAATTCCAGGTGATTCGCCGATGGGGTATCGTCTGCCGCTCGAATCCCTTCCCTGGACCAAGCCAGAAGACGTTCTTTATTCCTTTGACCCTGATCCGTTTGCTAAGCGCGACGTTCTGGCTAACAGGCCCGCGCGTAGGCCGGAACTTTTCACCGCGCCCCCCGCGACGGACTATCTGCCGCCAGAAGGGGACCGCGTGAAGCCGCCAGAGAAAGGCAAGTCTGCGGCATGGGTCGCACGTCCGGCGCTCTGCATACAGCCGCGCGACGGCAAATTGTTCGTGTTCATGCCGCCAGTGGAATTTGTTGCCGACTATCTGGATCTAGTGGCTGCGATTGCGGAGACAGCCGCCTATCTCGGCATGCCGGTCATACTCGAAGGCTACCCACTTCCCTTTGATCCGCGAATCCGCGTTCTTAGAGTGACGCCCGATCCTGGCGTAATTGAAGTCAACATTCATCCCGCGGAATCCTGGGACGAGCTGGTGCGAACTACCGAGACGGTGTACGCCCTTGCGCGTGAGACACGCTTGGGGACGGAGAAATTCATGCTGGACGGACAGCATTCCGGCACCGGGGGCGGTAATCACATCGTTATGGGAGGCCCGACGCCCGCGGACAGCGCCTTCTTACGAAGGCCCGATCTCTTGCGAAGCATGGTTGGTTACTGGCACAACCACCCTTCGCTGTCGTACCTGTTCTCGGGGATGTTCATCGGACCTACCAGCCAGCATCCGCGCGTGGATGAGGCGCGCACGGACTCCATTTATGAACTGGAAATTGCGTTCGATCAGATTCCGGACAAAGGTTCTCGAGGCGTCTTGCCCTGGCAGGCCGATCGCGTCTTTCGGCACCTTCTAACCGATCTTACGGGCAACACCCACCGGGCCGAGTTCTGCATCGATAAACTCTATTCGCCCGATGCCTCCGGAGCGCGGCTCGGGTTGGTGGAATTGCGCGCATTCGAGATGCCTCCGCACGCGCACATGAGTCTCGCGCAACAACTGCTCGTGCGGTCGCTCATTGCACATTTCTGGACAACACCCTATCGCCGCAAACTTGTTTGGTGGGGAACGTCTCTTCATGACCGCTTCATGCTGCCCTATTTTACCCAGCTCGACTGGGACGATGTGATTGCTACTTTGCGCGAGGCCGGTTTCGCGTTTCAGCAGGAGTGGTTCGCGGCGCACTTCGAATTTCGATTTCCGATGATCGGATCGGTGACGAAAAACGGTATTCACCTCGAGTTGCGCCGTGCCTTGGAGCCATGGCATGTCTTGGGTGAAGAAGCTGCCGGCGGCCAAACCGTCCGCAATGTGGATTCTTCCTTGGAGCGCCTACAGGTGAAAGTGTCGGGAATGGTCGATTCTCGTTTTACCGTTTTGTGCAACGGCCGAACGGTTCCTCTGCATTCGACCGATGAGAAAGGCGAATTCGTCGCGGGAGTACGATACCGCGCATGGCAGCCGCCATCCTGCCTCCATCCAAACATCCCGGTGCATAGCCCTCTCGTGTTTGATATCGTGGACAAATGGTCGGGACGTTCGATCGGGGGTTGCACGTATCACGTGACACATCCTGGGGGGCTCGCTCACGAGTATTTCCCGGTGAATGCTTTCGAAGCGGAGAGCCGCCGCCTGGCGCGATTTAGCGATCTTGGACACACACCGGGAACCATCGTGATCCCAAGCGAAGAGCGTAACCCGGCGTTTCCCCTGACTCTGGATTTGCGGCGGATGCCGTGAGATCTTCTCTCAAAATACAATTAGTCATTCGCGCTGAGCGGGAATGAAGATCTCTGCCGACACTGCGAAAGCACCGCTCCTTAGCGACGGTTATCTCCAAACGCCGGGAGTGTACGATGAAATGTGCGGCGCGC
>CAZLWY010000232.1:0-10641 GCA_964563425.1 uncultured Acidobacteriaceae bacterium
AAGGTGGAACGCACCCTTGCCTGGCTCGGCAACTTCCGCCGGCTGGTTGTCCGCTACGATCGCTCGATCACCATTTATGAGGCTTTCTTTCATATCGCCTGTTTCATGATTACCTTACGAAGGGTTTTGAAATGAGCTCTATTAAAGCGCAAGGGTTTGGAATGGGCCCAGCTGAGAATCGCAGGAAACCTATGATCGTTTTCGCTGTCGCTTTCTTTATGGTTCTCGGCAATATCCAAATGACGTCGGCGCAAACGGCCAGATTGGTTCCGACCGCTAGCGGAACTGGCACCTGTGCGGACGTCACGGCGTACGGTGGGTCGCCGGCGAATCCGGACAACAGGGCTGCGCTGGTCGCCGCGTTGAATGCGTATCCGGGCGACGGACGCTGTGTCTCTTTTCCGCCAGGTCAGTTTACGTTCGCATCCAACGTCAGGTTCGTGTTGCCAAGCGGTACTGCCTCCATCACGCTGACAGGCGCCGGGGCAGACGTCACTCAGCTCTACTGGCCGACGGGCGGGGGCCTGACCATCGATTATGTCGGCGCGGAGAACTCAGTCCATCTTCGTAACATGGCTCTTACCACCGGCTCCGCAGGTCTTGGAAGTGCGGTTGTGCTGAACCAGACAAATGACAACGTCGGTGTGGCTGACAACGCCTTATCCGAATTGTTCGATGTTACGATCCGCGGGGCTGACGGCTATAGTGTGAACGACTATTGGGATCGTGCCGTGGAGAGCAACCAGATCTCCAACGTGAACCTTGTGGGGCTCGTCATCTCTGGACCAGGCGGGGCCGCTTACTCCAACAAGGGCATTGGCGTCGTGCTGGAAGGCAGCACCAATAATCCGGCCGTCGTGTTCAACGTCACTGGTGCAACCTTCGATTACCTATCCAAGGGAATTGTCTACGGTCAACAGGTGCAGGGACTCACTGTCTCGCAGTCGAATTTTGTAGGCGATGACTATGGAATCTATGTTCCACCAAATATCAGCGGTCTGGATCAACTGACGGTAGTTGGCAGCCAGTTCAATTGCGCAACCGCTGGCATCTACGTCGGCAGTAGTCTTTCGAACACGCTGTTCAGCGCGAACCTATTTATCATACCGAACACTGCAACAGGAATTCATCTGCAGCAAGCCTACCTTTACAGTGCGACGGGCAACTCTTTCAATATTGGCGGTCCGCCAGGTAGCGTTTATCCAATCGGCATCGAGGTGGGAAGCACGGCGGGCGGCGGTACGATCACAGGAAATCTGTTCGACAACATGGCTACCGCGATCGTTCTGGATCGCGCTTCAACTGGCGCCAACGTTCAGTCCAATGAATATTCAAATGATTTGACCATGGTAAAGAATCTGGGGACTGGTAATACCGTTGGCGGCGGAACGCCTTAGTCGCCCCATACGATAATCTGTACGAATAATTGCGACCCTGTGATCGATTCAATGTGTTACCGCGGCTTGCTTGTTTGCCGATTTTGATGTGGATACCGACGGTAGATACTTTTGAGACAGCGATAGCATTCGATTTCGCTCATAGGATGTCGATTTGCCGGCGATTCTTGCCAGAACACCTGGGCTGAAACCAACGGGTCTATCAGGGAGCCGCCTGAGCCATTGAAAAGAATGGTCGGGGCGAGTGGATTTGAACCACCGACCTCCTGGTCCCGAACCAGGAACAACCAATCCCATAAACGCTTTCTCTGGCGTCGCTTACGGGACACGGAGCGTTATTTCCCCTCTCTTAGTTGTACTTAACTTGTACCTAGAACAATTTAGAGTCGTGACCGGTCTCGGCGAGGAAAGCAGGATTCCGCTGCATTCGTCGGAGGCCTACCAATTTCGGAGTAGTACATTCGTCCACCAGCTCCCAGAACGGCATAGCGCGACCGCGACGTTAGCTGACTAGCCGACAACCTGCCAGGAATCGCTGCGTCCGATCAAGTCGAACGTTCAACAAGTCAGATTAGGAGAGTGGCAAGACCCGTGGCCACGAGCGCCGCAGCCCATACCAACTCAAAGTTGACCCACGCCTTGCGGAGAAGCGCGAGGCCAACCTTTCGATAAACGACCCAAGCTATCAGTCCGGTCACCGCAAGATAAGCAGCCGTATGGACCCCGGTCGCGAGCATGCCGGCCAGCGGACTAGTGGCCGAGGCCATGTGATTATGACCTTCCATTCCGCCGCCCGCTTGGGCGGTCGTGCTGCCCAGCAACACGGGCAGTACCATCAAACCCGCACCGTGCGCCGAGGCCATCAGAAACGACCAGACGGCCAGGTCTCGGAATCCTACCTGCATACGCACCCACCGCGGGTGCCGATGTCGCACCAGGCAAAAAATTCCAAGGCCGACTAAGATCGCGGCGACAAGGTAGCGGATGACTGTGAGCGGCAGCGTCATGCCAAGAAACAGCGCGATCAGCACCACACTGCCAATGGCCAGCGCGTGGCCCAGTGCAATGGGGACGAGGGATTTTGCCACTGCGCTGCCCTTTTGCTCCTGCATCCCCAGCGCTACTGCGAACAGCCACCCCATGCCGGGGTTGAGTCCGTGGTAGGCGCCAAGGAGCAGCATCAGCCACAACGCCGTCGAAGTTAGCCCGTCATGCGTCATTGCTAATCCGAATAGCAATAGGAATCGGACGAAGCGTCGCCCCCCTGCAGCCGCAGTTGGTGCGCGCGCAATCCGTCGAATTCGACGAAGAACTTCTCATCGAGCTTCATCCCGCCCTCGGGCTTGGCATCGATCTTCACCATCCAGCTCTTCACGCCGTCGGGGTAAAACTGCTCGTCCCATGGAGAGTAAAGCGAGTTAGTGAAGTAGACGCGCTTGCCGTCGCGGCTGATCTCGACCATCTGCGGACCGCCGTTGAGAGCCTGCTTGGGTTTCTTCGGGTGGGCCGCCCGGCGCACGATGCCGCCGAGGTGGATCGATCCTGTCTTCTTCGGGTTGGTGGGATCCGAGACGTCATACTGAATGAACTCGCCAGTCCCCCAGCACGAAACATAGAGAAAGCGGTCGTCGAGTGAGAGGTTGATGTCGGACACCAAGGGCGCCACTGCCTTAAAGCCTTTCAGCAGCGGGGGCAGCGTCTCAGGATCGGCCGGCTCGGCGGGAATTTCGATCACCTTGCGGACAGCCCATTTGCCGTTCTTGCCGCTATCGTCGCGGTGCCACATCCATACGGACGACGACAGGTCCTTCAGGGAGATCACCACGCCGGCGAATCCGAACGTCTTTTTGGGATCGTGCGAGGGCCGAAGCTCCAACACCATTTGTTGCTCCGCGCCCAGGTCAATTTCCTGCAAGTGACGTCGCTTATCCAGGTCCCAGATGTGCAGCTTGTGGCCGTACTTTCCACCGAGCAGCAACTCCGCGTTGAGGCCGTCCTTCACCATATTCGGTGTACCCCATTCGGAGCTGATCATCGTGTCGTGCCCAAGGTGCCACCAGAAATCGTACGCCAAATTTTGTGGGCCGCGATCCTTCTCCCATTGGCCCTTCAGCTCAAACGTGTCGGCATCCATCAGGAAGATGCCGCCGGGACCATCGCCGCTGGCTGAACCGAGCGCGCTGCCATAAATGCCATCAGGGCCACAGTGGATCGTGTGCGGTGATGTATAGCCGGTCTTCCTAATGAACTCTTCCGGCTCGATCACCTTGACGATCTTGGGGTGCTTGGGGTCAGCTTTCGTATCCAGGATGTGAATCCGTGACGACCCGATGCCCGGAACGACAAGGTAACGACGCTCCATATGCGGATGCGGATTCTGGGGGCAGAGGCACGCGCTGCACGCATTCCACCCGAAATGATGCAGCTCGTTATTGCCGTCGGGAAACTCCACTTGGCCGACGAGCTGACCGTACGTGGAGGAAGCAGGGTCAAGGTCAATGACCCCCATGGCATCACGCTTGCCGTTCTTGCCGACATTGAGCAAAGCAACGTAAGCGATGTGTTCCGGCGCGGCTTTCATCGCCATGCCCGGTGAAGGATAAAAGGTTGGATCCGGCATCAAGGGCATGTCCTGGTCTCCTTTGGTGAAAGTTAGGGCGAAGGATCTTCGAGTGCGGAAGCATACCCCTCCGCCTCATCACTAGGCAACTGCTCCTTCCAGGTTGTGCCGCCGGTAAGCGCCTTGCGGCGCTCCGATGCATTCTGGTCGGATGACCGGCAACTCGGAAGCAATCTGGTGATACGCGCAGAAGGGCCTTCAGCTCGCACAAAATGGGAGTGGAAGATCTTGCCTTGGATGGTTGCTCGCAATGAACGCAGTAGAAGAGTGACATCATGGCAGAGCGCAGGATTTGGACCGGGCTTTTTAATTTTTGTTCCAAAGCCTGATCCTCGAAAACCGGATCGTCAGTAAAGCGAACCTTCCGTTGCAAAGCAATGAATTCAAAGAACGAGGAGCGCTTGCTTCCAACGGGCATGAGACAAGAATGCTTGGTTTCGGACCAGGCGCTATTCGCGCTTTCGTGTCACTTGGGTGTGATATAAATTATTGATTCTAAAAAAATTGGTCGGGGCGAGTGGATTTGAACCACCGACCTCCTGGTCCCGAACCAGGCGCGCTAGCCAGGCTGCGCTACGCCCCGAACCGTGTGAATCGTTGCGACCCAGTTTACTTGGGAACGCCGACAACGGCAATACGTTGAATCGGAGCCGAACATCGCCTCGGGATCAAAAACCGCATCTGGTAGGGGTACGGGTTTCAGCCGGGATTCTGTTTGCAGAGCGAATGCGGGTGGGGCAAAATAGTGTGCGTCAGTTGGCACATTGTAAAGCTCACGTTGCGGCGATTCTTGGTTCGGTGGCTATCTCAAGGGGAGGATCGATGCTCGACAACGAACAGTGCGGTTCAACCGAAGCTTCGCGAGGACACGCGATGCGAGTTCGTCATAGCGCAATTATTCTGGGAACGGTGATAGCGATTTCGGTGGCTGGGTTTACGTCGCGCGCGGCCGCGAAGCCAGCGGCTCCCGACGATGCCGCCGGCGAGCAAGTGTTCAAGTCAAATTGCGTGGTCTGCCACGCAGCCGACGGTACGGGCTCACCGACCGGAAAGGCGCTGAAAGCGCCCGATCTGCACTCCGACGCCGTTCAGAAGATGACGGTCGCCGAAATGGCGACGCAGGTCTCCGACGGCAAGAACAATATGCCGCCGTTCAAAAGCACTTTGAGCAAGGATCAAATCTCGGCTGTGGTCGCGTACGTCCGCAGCGCTTTCGGTAAGAAAAAGTAAGATCTTCAATCGAAATTGCTCGCGTGTGTTGCCGCTTTTTACCCTGCGACGCACGCGAGCAGGCCTCCAATTCCCGCCTCGAAATCCTCGCTCGGTGTCAGCAGGCTTACCACAAGGTATCCCGTTTCAGGAAACTCATAGAAATGGCCAGGCTGTATCAGAACTCCACGCTGTTTGAGTAGCCGAATCGCGAGATCTTCGTCGGGTTCGACCGCTGGCGCCCGCAGGATCGCGTACCAACCACCTTCCAGGTCAAGCCGCGACACAAGTTTTTGGCCGGAAAGCGCCGTGTCCAAGGCGCTCAAATTGCCTTCGATCCGATCAAGAAGCTGCCGTTGCATCTTTCCGCGCTGGGCGAGAAGCGCTGGCAGAGCGTGCTGCAAGGGCTCGCTGAGCGAAAGATACGTATCTGAAATGATCTCGAGCCGCGCCATGGCATCGCGCACGCGGGTTTCCGGGCCACTCGCAGCGATCCACCCCACCTTCATCTGCGGCAACGCGGCAATCTTGCTGAGCCCGCTCAGCACGAAGGTCAAAGCGCGATCGCCGGTCGCGAACGTCCCGTACCCTTGGGCGGCTGCTGCCGATGTTCCGATCTTGTAATCCAGAAAAACCTCATCGACCACCAGGGCAAGACCGTGTTCGGCGCAGAGGGATTGAAGCCTTTCCGCTTCGATGGGGCGAATGAAATGTCCGGTAGGATTGTTCGGATGCACCAGCAAAATCGCCCGTGTCCGCGCGGTGATGGTTTCTTCCAACGCATGAAAATCGATCTGCCAGCCGTGATCGTAGATCAAGTTAAACGGTCGCAGGCTCACATCCTGAATCGTAGCGAGGAATTCGAACAGAGGATAGCTGGGCTGCGCGATCACAACTTCGTCGCCCGGATCGCACAGCAAACGAAATAGAAGCGAATACGCCTCGCTCGTCCCAGTCGTCAGGATCAGATTCTCGAGATCGACACTCACGCCGGGATTCATTTCCCGATAATAGGCGACGACCGCGACTCGCGCCGAGAGCAAGCCCTTCGGATCGGGGTCATAATGCAGCACCTCGCGACCGCGGAGCGACGCGAGAGTCGCGTCGAGGTCGTATTGAAAGCCGCATGTGGTGGGATTCGAAGCGGTCAGATCAAGAACAGGCCTGCCGCTCTGCCGATAAGCGCGCAGAGCCCTGGTATAGGCGTTTTCCTGAAGCTTCCAATCGCTGCGCTTGGAAAACATGGATTATCCGGCGGCCGGCGGCGCCACGCGCTCGATCATTAGAGCACGCGTTCGTGCGGATACCCGGCCGCGTCAAGCGCAGCCATCAACTCCGCGATATTTTCAGGGCCGCGCGTTTCCATGGTGATGTCGATGACCGTGTCGCCGAGCAGCACTCCATAATAAGCGCGATCGTAGTTCGTCTCCACGATGTTCGCCTTCTGCGAGGCGATCACTCCAGCAAGTTTTTGCAGAGCGCCGGGATGATCCGGTAGATGAATCCGCAACCGCACCAGACGGCCGTCTTTCACCAGACCGCGCTCGATAATCCGCGAAAGAAGCGAAACGTCGATGTTGCCGCCGCCAATGAAAACGCCCACCTTCTTGCCTGTAAGGTGGATTTTGTGCTGCAGCACGGCCGCCGAAGCCACGGCTCCGGCGCCTTCGGTAAGCGTCTTTTCCTTTTCCAGCAGCAGCAAAATCGCGTTGGCGATTTCCTCCTCGTCGACCGTAACAATATCGTCCACGTAGCGCCGCACCAGGGGAAATGTGACTGAACCCGCGCAGCGGACTGCGATGCCGTCCGCGATCGTGGACTTTGCGGGCAAGCTGACCGGCGAACCATGCTCGAGCGCCGCCTTCATGGATGGCAGCTTAGAAGTCTGCACTCCGATCACGCGAACTTTCGGACTCGTCTCTTTGACCGCGCACGCAACTCCGCCAATCAAGCCGCCGCCGCCAACGGGCACGACGAGCACGTCGATGTCGCTCTGTTGGCCGAGCATTTCCAATCCGAGACTTCCCTGCCCTGAGATCACCGCCTCGTCATCGAACGGATGAATGAACGTGAGCCCCTGCTCCGCGCAGCGTCGCAGGGCTTCCTGGCACGTTTCGTCGTAGTTCGTGCCGGACAAAATCACCTCAGCGCCAAAACCGCGCGTAGCCGAAACCTTCACGATCGGCGTGGTCAACGGCATGCAGATTTGGGCTGCGATCCCGCGCTTCGTCGCGTGGTATGCCACGGCTTGGGCGTGATTTCCTGCCGACGCCGCAATCACGCCCCGGCGCCTCTCTTCCTCGGTGAGCAAAAGAATCTTGTTCAGCGCACCGCGCTCCTTGTAAGACCCGGTCATCTGTAAGTTTTCGAGCTTGAAGTAAATCGTATTGCCGGTAAGCTTCGAAAAAGTCTCCGAACGAACGAAAGGCGACAGGAAAATCGAATCGCGGATGCGCGCGACGGCGGCCTGAATCGTCTGCAATGTGACCATTTGAAGGAGGCGCAGAACGGTGTCTGCGCAACTCTAATATTGTATATGGGCTGCGCGGAGCGCGAGCCGGAAAACTGGGCCGGTCGTTCCGAACGTCATCTCAGTAGCCGGAGCAGGCTCGGCGATTCGTCAATCGAGGGGCCTCACCGAATCCATCAGCCCGAAAAATCCCTCGGCGAGGGTGGGGTGAATGTAGACGGCGCCCTTCAGAATCGTCCAGGGCGCATCGGCCAGCATCATCGCACCCAGGATTTGCACAGTCTCGCCGCCCTCGATTCCCAAAATCGCGGCGCCTAGAATCCTGTCAGTCGCCGCATCGATCACGATCTTCATCAACCCCGCCGTTTCGCTTCGTTCGATCGCCCGCGATACGTTTGCCATCGGATACGTTCCGATCTTCAGCTTTCGGCCCGTCGCGCGTGCTTCTTTTTCCGTCATCCCGACGCGGCCGAGCTGGGGATCGGTAAAAAGCGAATACGGTACGTAGCGATTTTCGATGCTCAGGTTTTTCCCGTCGATAATGTTGGCGTAAAGAATCTGGAAATCATTGTAGGAAATATGCGTGAATGCCGGGCCACCTTTTACATCGCCCAGCGCCCACATCCCCGGCACTCCTGTCTCCATCCGACCGTTCACTTTGATATATCCATGTGCATCGAGCGTAATGCCGGAGTTCTCGATTCCCAGGTCGTCGGTATTCGGTCGTCGTCCGGTCGCTGCCAAAATATGGGTTCCGGCAATCGTCTCGGTCACCTGGCCCATCGCGACCGTCACGCGAATCTGATCTCCCCGCTGTTCGACTTTCGTGGTGTTCGCGTTCAGGTGAAACTTGACACCCTCGGCTTCTAGCGACTTCTGCAACTCGCGCGAAATCTCGGGATCTTCGCGCGCCAGAATCCGATCCGTACTGTGAACCAATGTCACGCGGCTTCCAAATCGCCGGAACATCTGCCCGAACTCCAGTCCAATATATCCGCCGCCCAGCACGATCAAATGCTCGGGAACCTCCCGCAATTCCATAATCGATTCGTTCGTCAGATAGGCGACGCTCTCGAGCCCCGGCACGTGCGGAGGATCCGGCCGGGTCCCGACGTCGATGAAGACTCGCTCGCCCTCGATCACATCGCCGTCCACTTGAAGTTTTCGGGGCGCGACAAATCGGCCATGCCCGCGATACAGATGCAGATTCGGACGCTGCGCTACCCGCCGCTCGTGACCGGAGCGGAAGTTGAGCACCACTTCGTTCTTGCGCGCGATCACCGCTGGCATGTCCACGCTCACAGGGCCTGCGCGAACACCCCAGCGAGAAGCATCCCGCGCGTAATGCGCCACCTGTGCCGACATGACCATGGTTTTCGTTGGGGTACATCCGGTGTTCACGCAGGTCCCGCCTAGATTGGCCTGCTCGATCATGGCTACGGTCCAGCCGTGGTCCGCCAGCGCGTAGGCCAGCGGGTTCCCGCCCTGCCCCGACCCGATGACGATCGCGTCAAATCTCATCTTGTCTCCTACCTGTTTACTTCGCTCACGACTTTGCCTACCATTAGCCGTGCATCGCGTCCCCGCTTTGCTGCATCACACAGCCCCCTGCGTGGGGGCAATACCTGACTATGGCTAACGCTCCACGGCTTGTGGTGATCGATCCGAACGGTTCGCGGCGCGACGTCGCCATTACGATATTTCCATTTCGCATCGGCCGCCAGGCAGGAAACGAGCTGACGCTGCGGGATAGCCGCGTGAGCCGCCAGCAGGCTCAGATCACGGATGTCAGCGGCACCATGGTACTTGAAGACATGGGCAGCAGCCACGGCACTTTCGTGAACGGCGAAAAAATTCTACGCCACGAGCTCAAAGCGAGTGATCAGATCGATTTTGGAGTTCCCGATTCCTACCGCGTCGTCTATGTCGGCGAGGGCGCCACGATCGACGAGCTTGTCGAGAGGATCGAGGCTCCGGCGCCAACCGAAGCGGGCGCGAGGGAGCTTCATCACTTGAGCGTCTTGCTGGACGTCGCGCGGTCGCTCAGTTCCGGGCTCTCGCTCGAGGACATTCTCGCATCTGTGGTCGATGCGGCGATTGCGATCACGCGCACAGAACGGGGCGTACTGCTGCTGGCGAATCCCGCCGGCCAAATGGAAACGGCTGTTGCGCGGAATGGACAGCGCGGTACTCTGCGTCCCGAGGACATGCAAGTTTCGCAGGGCGTGTTAAGGCGCGTCCAAGCTTCTCGTCGCGAACTTGTCGTCGGGGACGCTATGGACGCCGAGGGCGGGCGCGCGGGGCACGGCGAAAGCATCACGCGGCTCGATCTCCACACTGTGGTCGCGATTCCCATCGACAAGAAGCCCGTGATCGAAGCGGTTGACGTCACAGTCGCCGCGCGCCAGAGCGATCTGCTCGGCATCCTCTATCTCGATAGCCGCGCTCCTTCGAGCACCTTTTCCGCGCTCGACCGCGAAGTGGTTCGCTCGCTGGCGCACGAAGCCGCTACCCTGATTGACAATGCGCGCCTTTTCGCCGCTGCGCGCGTCAAGGCCCGGCTCGATCATGACATTGAAATCGCCAGCAAAATTCAGCAGGGCCTGCTTCCCAAAGAGCTCCCCAACTTGCCCGATGTCGCGGTCTCGGGCTCGACGCTTGCGTGCTACTCGGTCGGTGGCGATTGCTTTGACGTGATCGACCTGGACGGCGGGCGGCACGGATTTTTCGTGGGCGACATTTCGGGCAAGGGCATACCCGCTGCTTTGCTCGCGACGCTGCTCCAGGGAATTTTCTTCACCACCGCATCGATGGACATCCCCCTTACCTCGGTCTTCTCGCGCGTGAATCGCTATCTCGCCGAACGCGCAGGCGGAGATCGCTACGCCACCGTCTTCTACGGCGTGCTCGATAAATCCGGCGCGTTCGAGTACGTGAATGCCGGC
>CAZLWY010000233.1:0-38451 GCA_964563425.1 uncultured Acidobacteriaceae bacterium
GCCCGAGGACCGCGTTTTCCGCGCCGGGTTTCAAATACGCGCGTCTCGTGAGCCACTCGTCGGTGACCGTGGCTTCCTGGGCAAATTCGGAGTCCAACCGATGTACGCCGCCGGTCATGTCCTGACGCCAATGTTGCGCACCGTCCCAGATCTCCTTGTAGTGGACCACTTGAAAGTCCGATTCGCGCAGCATGCGGCCCGTTTTCACGTCGTCGATGCAGTCCGTTCGGCCTTGCATGCCCGAAGAGTTGTCGGCGCCCCCGTAGCTGAGCGCGTTAATTTTGTCCCAGGTTTTTCCACCGGCGGCATGGCGGGCACGCTCTAAGAGTGCGCCGCCTGGAGTTGAAGCCCAGCAGGGCGCCGGTAAGACCATGAGAAGCAACACCGCGAGATACTGGATTCGGAGATCAGTGGGGCGGAGTGAAGGCCTGAGTCTTTTCATGCCGGCAGGATGCCGCAGCCCGGCGCGGAGCGTCTTGAATGCATTTGACCTGTTTGCGCCAGGCGCCCGGAGGTTTCCCCGTTATGGCTTGTACCGTTCGCGTCATGTGGGCCTGGTCACAAAAGCCCCAATCGAGGGCCACTGACGAGAGGGGCTCGCTCCCGCTAACCGTCTGGCTCCACGCCAGCCGCCCCCTGGCCTGGGCTCGATACGCAGAAGGGCTCAAGCCAAAGACCTTCCGGAATCCGCGGGACACTGTCGCAACTGCCAAACCTCGCAAATGGGCCCAATCCCGGAGCCGGAGATGCGGATCGACCAACAGTGCTGTGGCCAGGTCGTCGGGCCAATCAGTCGCTTGAGCCGGCAGGGGTTTCATCGTGGAGAGAAGATAGTCGAGCGCCTCTTGAGGGTCCCGCTCCGCCAGACGAACCGCAGCATCGGGATCTGCCGCCCGCATCAAAGGCATTCGAGGCTCCATCAAGGCCGGAAGAGGGATGTTCAGCACCTCCGCGCCTGTACGATCGTAGCGGTTCAAGTGGGCCTCGAAGCCACCATGAATCACCACATCCCCTTCATGCACCCGATGACGCCCCTGGTCACCCGCCTCCTCGTACCCTCCGGAAACGACCAGTGCGAGGTAACTGTGCTGATGTCGATGCCGCGGCAGCACGGTGTAGGCACCGCGGTATTGGCGGCCAAAGAACGTGGGGCAGAAGCAACTCATTTCCAGCGATTATACGACGAGCCCTGCCCTCCCATAACTCCCGATCCGTCGGGATTTAGTTTCACCCGTCACCAGGGCGGTTTTCCGTCGTGGGAGAAAGGCGAAGGAAGCAAGGAGCGCCCCGTTTTCAGATCAACAACGAAACGCAATAGGGCACCGCGGAGACGCAAAAGGAGGCAAAAGAGCAGCCGGTGAAAAATGGACGAATTCCGATCAGCTCTTACTGGGGTGCTCTTGGGCGCAGGAGGCACCCTGGGTTTATAATGCGTCGCGCGAAGCAGGCCGACGTCTAGTTTCAAAGGGTGCACTTTATGTCGCGAAAAGTTGCGGATGTCTTGTGGGAGATGCTCGCCAATGCCGGCGTCAAACGCTGTTATGGAATTGTGGGAGATGCTCTCAATCCCGTCATCGACGCACTGCGCCGCAACGGCAAGATCGAGTTCGTCCACGTTCGCCACGAAGAATACGGCGTCTTCGCCGCCGTCGCCGAGGCCTACCTGACCGGCCATCCGGTCGCGGTGTGCGGAACTGCCGGACCCGGCGTCGTCCACTTGTTTAATGGGCTGATGGACGCGCGCAAGGAGGGTGCTCCGGTCATCGCCATTGCCGGCGACGTGGAGTCGAAGCTCATAGACACCGCCGCGCTCGAAGAACTCAACCCCTACAAGTTCTTCGGGGCCGCATCGCTCTATACCGGGCGGCTCGTCAATCCCGAGCAGGCGCGGGCGATCATCAATACGGCGATCCTAACCGCCGTCACGGAAAAGGGCCCCACAGTCATCTCGATTCCGGGTGACGTCGCCTCAGCCAATGCCGCCGACCAATCTTCGGAAATCAAGATCCCCGCCGCGCCGATTTTGCGCCCATCTGACGCGGACCTCGAGCAGCTCGCGAAGATGATCGACGATGCGAAGACGGTGGCCATCTTCGGCGGCGATGGCTGTCGGGAGGCCCGTGATGAGGTCCTCGAACTGGCCGCCAAGTTGAAGGCACCCGTTGGCTACTCGTTCCGGGGCAAGCAATGGTTAGAACACGACAATCCCAATGCGGTTGGCATGACCGGCCTACTCGGCTACGGCGGGGCCTACGGCGCCATCCACGGCGCCGACCTTCTGCTGCTTCTCGGCACCTTCCCCTTTTCGGAGTTCCTCCCGGGAGATAGCGTAAAGAAAGTCCAAATCGACAAGAATCCAAAACACATCGGACGCCGGACGGCCGTCGATCTCGGGCTTGTTGGCGACGTCAAGGCGACCGTCGGCGCCCTGCTTAAGAGCTTGCGCACAAAGACCGACACCCGCTTTCTAGAAAAACACATCGCCGATACGAAATCGTTCCACGAGCTTCTACAGCACTACGTAGTGAAAGGGCCGGGGATCAAGCCCATACGTCCGGAATTCCTGGCCGCGACGCTGAGCGAGCTCGCCGCCGACGATGCCATGTTTTTCGTGGGCACGGGTACGGCGTGCATCTGGATGGCGAGACACGTCAATGGCAGCAGAAATCGCAGACTTTTCGGCTCGTTTTCGTGGGCGTCCATGGCCAACGCCGCGCCCAACGCCTTTGGTGCGCAATTGGCATTTCCAGGCCGGCAAACAATCGCGATGTGCGGCGACGGTGGCTTCACCATGCTGGGCCTTGGTGATTTGCTGACGCAGGTGGAACGACACACTCCCGTGGTTCAGATCATCCTCAACAACGGGTCCCTCGACTTCGTCAATATAGAGCAGCAGGAGGCCGGCTTTATTCCCTTCGGCGTGGAATTCAAGAACCCTGATTTCGCGAAGGTGGCCGAAGCGATGGGCGCGAAGGGCATTCGCATCGAAGAGCCCGGAGACGTTCGGGACGGACTTGCGGCGGCGCTGGCGCACAAGGGTGGCCCCGTTGTCGTCGATGCGGTGGTCGATCCTTTCGCGCTGTCGCTTCCATCCCACGTTCCTTTCCATACGGCGACAGGCTACACACTTAGCCTTGCTAAACAGGTATTGAGCGGAAAGATGGACATGGTCATCAAGACAATCGAAAGGAATGTGAGACTGATCTGAGCCCACGCCCGGGGCTGCGTTCTCGTTTGTCTCCCGGCTGACTGCAAGTCCTGGACATGGCGCCTGGGGCCGGCAGCTATTTGCTGTCACTAACAACAGGGTAGAACGGCTGCTCTTGCGAGAGGTATTTCACGGCGACTTTCAGCACCTTGGTGCTATTCGGCCAGAACCATCCCCAGGTGCGATCGCCTGCAGCCATATGCACGGGTGGCTGATCGAGGGTGCCGTCGTAGGAAACGCTCAGCACGGAAATCGACGCCATATCGAATCGAGGTTCGTAAATCCAGTCTTTCGGAGCGGTAGCCCCTAGTGCGCTGGCCGATTGCCCATAGACTTCGCCGGGCGCCCACGCGGACCCATCGATCGATCCCGATTGGGACAAAATCACCAGATATCGGGGCTTCTCGCCCGTGCTCACCGAACCGTCCAAACACAATCCTGGATATTTTTTCTGCCCTTCGTTTTCCCACCAGCCCTTTTGCGCCCCGCTCATGCCGGTTCGAAGATGTGCCGGAGATTGCGTGTCCGCACGCAACACCTGGAAGAACGCCTTGCACGACGTACCGTTCTGGCCGAGCGCCGGGCTCGAAAGAACAAGCGCCAAAAGTATCAGAAAAAACGTACGCTTCATCGCGGTCTCCCCTCTGCTTAGCTTCACGATTCAACAGCGCCGATCGGCCCTGGCATTGCGCGGGCGCAAGCACCGAAGATACAAAAAACAGCTTCGCCGCTCCATTCAATAAATGGATTGCGCCCATTGAATTCAGTCCGTTATGTGCATACAAAACTCGTAGGATTTCTTGACCGCTTCTTTATGTCTCTCCAAGGGCTTCGTTATACCGTTTGTATGCATGCTCGCGAAATGACCAGGCTCATCCGGAGGCAAGAATGTCGACACCAGGACGTGTCCCGCCAAGGCAGTCGCTGGGAAATATTGCACCGATGATCGCGCCGAAGATTCTGTTGGTGGGTGCTGACGGGCAGCTTCGCCGTGCCTTGCGGGTCACCCTCGCAAGCGCGGGATATGCGATTGACGAAGCGCGCACGGGGGAGGAGGCCCTGGAAAAACTTCAAACGAAAACCGCCGGTCACGTGGATCTGATCGTGCTGGATTTCGAGCTGTCGGGCATCGGCGGCCAGGAGACCTGCCGCCGGATCCGAAAACTCGTTGATGTCCCGATCCTGGTCATGAGCGTCTTTCGCGACCCAAAGGACCAATTGGAAGCTTCCCACGCCGGCGCCAGCGACTACCTGGTGAAGCCCTTCGGCATCCAGGATCTTCTATCGCGCATGCAACAGCTCAGCCGGAAAATGGGCGCTCTCGAATTCATGCCTGCGGTTTGACGCCCCTATCCCCGGAAGGGGTCCGCCATAACTCCCGCCCGATGGCGGGGCGTCCTCGAAGACCTGCGTTCCGCGCTGCTTCGTGAGATCCGACCCAACCTGTATGATCGATTCCTCATGCTCGGACTCAGCGACCAGTTCGGAGCGATCGATATCTACCTGTTCGATCAGCTTCTTCGCGGGCGCATTACGGCCGGGACGCGCGTCCTGGATGCAGGCTGCGGCTCGGGTCGGAATCTTGTTTATCTCCTGAGGCAAGGCTTTGAAGTGTTTGGAGCGGATTCGGATCCGCACGCCCTCCAAGCCACGCGTCAGCTCGCCCTATCCATCGCGCCAAGACTCCCTGCGGACAACTTCCGGCTGGAAGCTGTCGAAGCGATGTCGTTTCCGGACGGATTCGCCGATGTCGTGATCAGCAGTGCCATCCTCCACTTCGCCCGGAGCGACGATCAATTCCGCGCCATGCTGCAAGGCTCGTGGAGAGTTCTGAAACCGGGCGGCCTTCTGTTTTGCCGCCTCGCGTCTTCGATTGGAATTGAAAACCAAATCCAGCGCCTCCTAGGACGCCGCTTCCAGTTGCCCGACGGCTCCGAGCGTTACCTCGTCGATAAAGCGCTGCTGATAAAGCTCACCGAACAACTCGGCGGACAGCTAACCGACCCATTGAAGACGACAGTGGTGCAGAACCAACGCTCCATGACCACCTGGATCGTCCGGAAAAACCACTAACGCGGAAGCTCGCGAATTCGATCGCAATCGCGGCTGCCCGAAACAAACCACGCGAGCTCGTTGACTTCCACACGCACGCACGTATATAACCCCGCCGACGATCAAAATGCCGCGTTTCCATCATCCTGGGCGCCCCGTGAAGGGGCTGCCCAAGGGAGGACCCTTGAGAGTGAAAAGTCTGGCATCAGGCGCGATCGCGCTGGCACTGGTCTCTAGCGGCCTGTCCGTTACATCGACTACGCGGGGCCAGGACCGGAACGCCGTGCCCCCCAAGTGCGACCGCGCCTGCCTGGTCGAGTTCATGAACAAATATCTCGCCGCGCTCGTCGGCCGCGATCCAACCCGGGTTCCCTGGGCCGACAAAGTGGAGTTCACCGAAAATAACGCACGCATGATGATCGGCGACGGCTCCTGGGCGGTGGTGACCGGCAAGGAGGACAACAACCTGATCGTGGCCGACCCGCTCACAGGGCAGGTTGGCTACTTTGGCACCGTGGAGTTGAACAGCCTGCCCACCTGGTTCGCCGCGCGCCTCAAGGTCGCAGACGGCAAGGTCATCGAGCTGGAAACCGTCTGGCGGCCCCGGCCTGCGGTGGTGAACGCCGCCGCTCCGGGAGGTGGCGACCCCAAGGATCTGAAACACGATCCCGCGATGTATGAGTCGCTGGCGCCGGCGGAACGCGTGCCCCGCCCTAAGATGATCGATCTGGCCAACGGCTACTTCGCCACGCTGCAGCTGAACGACGGAACTCTCTATACCGAATTCGATCCCACCTGTTCGCGGATCGACAATGGCACGAAGACCGCGAGCAATCCGGATTCCCCTCAGGCCAGCTTTCGCTTGAACTGCGGCGACCAGTTCAAGACCGGCATGTACGCCGCCAACGACGCTGTGCGCGAGCGGGATTTTTTTCTAATCGACGAAGAGAAAGGCATCGTCATGGCCCGCGCTTTTCTCGACCACAACGCGGTCGTGCAGACGATCAATCTCACGGACGGCACGCAGATTCACGCCGGCTTCCGGACGCCGAACAGCTTCGTCATGCTGGAGATGTTCAAGTTCAAAAACGGCAAGCTGTATCGCGCCGAGGTAGTGCATGCCGACACCAACTACCACGCCAGTTCACCCTGGACGGCGACCTCGCGGGGTGAGTAGCTGCGATCACCAAAGATTGGTCGAATCTGAATTGAGATGGTGAATACGGGCGGTCTGGGCGTTATACTGCGCCCATTCGGTGGCCTACGAGAGCGCCATGCGTAAGCGCTGCGAAGCGGGCAGGAGGACGCGGACATGGGCCTGCAGATTTCGATGCGAAAATCCGAAAACGTTACGATCCTCGACCTGCGGGGCCGGATCGTGATCGGTGAGAGCAACGATTCGTTTGCGGCTCAGCTGCTCAAACTCGCCGAGAGCACGCCGTGCGACGTTCTCATCAATCTCACTGATGTCACCCAAGCCGACAGTTCCGGTATCGGCACCTTGGTGAAATTGTTCGTAACGCTGAGGCGTGACGGCGGCAACCTGAAAATTCTCAATCCGGTCGGGATGGTCCGTGATGTCTTGGTTGTAACAGGCTTGATCAACTGCCTCCCGACCTACTCCGATGAGGAATCAGCCATCGCCAGTTTTCGCGGCAGCGCCGCCCACGCCTAACCCTGCAGGCGGAGTTAGACAGGTCCGCCATTTCACCGTCCGCGAAGCCATGTTCACCACCGCTCGAGATTCGGTCGTTGCCGCCACGCGGAAAAACGATACGTCACGTGCCCGGCATCGAAGACCGGAATGAAGTTATAATCCCCGGCGCCCGATGACGTTAGCTCCGAAGACCAAACTTGGCCCGTACGAGATTGTGTCGCCGCTCGGCACGGGCGGAATGGGCGAAGTCTATCGCGCGCATGACACGCGCCTTGGCCGCGACGTCGCGGTCAAAGTGCTGCCCGAATCCTTCGCCCGCGATGCCGAGCGCCTCCGCCGTTTCGAACAGGAAGCTCGCGCCGTCGCAGCCCTGAATCATCCCAACATCGTGGCCGTCCACGACATCGGGTCGCAGGACGGAATCGAATACATCGTCAGCGAGCTGCTTGACGGACGCACGCTGCGCGAGCAACTCGAAGAGGGCGCTCTGCCCTATCGTAGGGCCATCGAAATCGCGCGGTCGGTATCCGATGGCCTTGCCGCCGCCCACAGCCGCGGCATCGTGCATCGCGACCTGAAGCCCGAAAACATTTTCTGCACCCGAGACGGACGCGTGAAAATTCTCGACTTCGGCCTCGCCAAGCAGATCCCGCCGCACGCCACAACGGCCGGCGGCACGATGGCCGCGGTCACGATCTCCGACGTCCACACGCAGCCCGGCACGGTGATGGGAACCGTCGGTTACATGTCTCCCGAACAGGTTCGCGGCGCGGAAACCGATCACCGCTCCGACATTTTCTCGCTCGGCGCGATCCTTTACGAAATGCTTTCCGGCCGCCGCGCGTTCAAGCGCGACACTTCGGCGGAAACCATGACCGCGATCCTGAAGGAAGATCCGCCCGAGCTGCTGGCAACAAATCCAACCATTTCGCCCGGCATCGATCGCATCGTACACCGCTGCCTGGAAAAGGAACCGATCCGCCGTTTTCAATCCGCCGCGGATTTGGGTTTCGCACTCGAGGCACTGTCCGGCACCGGCAGCGCGACCGCGGCCAACGCGGTGCTGCCCGTTCAGCGAACCGCGCCGCGGCGCCTCCTCGTCGTTGCTGCACTGCTGCTCACGGCGATCGTCGCTGGGTGGTTCGCGCGCGGCGCGGCGATTCCGGCAAGCCCCAATCCCGTGTTTCACGAAATGACTTTCCGCCGCGGCACGATCTTCGCCGGCCGCATCGCACCCGACGGCAAAACCATCGTCTACGGCGCCGCCTTCGAAGGCAATCCCGAGGACATCTATGCGGTGAGCAACGATTTCCCGGAATCGCGCCCGCTCGATTTGCAGCATGCGGCCCTGCTGTCGGTGAGCTCGACCGGAGTGCTCGCGATCCTCACGGACACGATCCCTCTGGACCACTACGAATTCAAGGGCACGCTGTCGACCGTGCCCATGAGTGGCGGCGCCCCGCGGGAAATCCTGCGGGATGTCACCGCCGCCGACTGGAGTCCCGACGGTCAATCTCTCGCCGTAGTGCACCAGACCGGCGGGCGATATATTCTGGAATATCCCCCGGGCAAGGTGCTGGTTGAGACCACAGGGGCGATCACGCAGCCGCGCGTCTCGCGGGACGGCAAAATGGTCGCGTTCCTGAACCATCCCTACCTGGGCGACGACCGCGGCGGCGTCATGGTCGTCGATCAGAGGGGAGAAACCAAGTTGCTCTCCGACGGCTGGGGCGCCGAGCAAGGCGTCGCATGGTCTCCCGACGGAGACGCAGTCCTGTTTTCGGCTGCCGACGCAAACTCCCAATTTCGCGTCCGCGCCGTCACGCTTTCGGGAAAGATTCGCGACGTCCTCGCCGGCCCCGGCGACATTCGCCTGTTCGACGTCAACCCGGCCGGCGGCCTGCTCGTCTCCCGCAGCGAAATCCGCTACGTCGTTTCCGCGTCGATCGACGGCGCTGCGATGCGCGATCTTTCCTGGCTCCAGTCCTCTTTCCAGCCCAGCCTTTCCGTCGACGGCAAGCGAATTTTATTCGGCGAAGGCAGCGGGCCGGTGAGCCAGTACTACGCAGTATGCCTGCGCGGCACCGACGGCTCGCCGGTGGTACGTCTCGGCGACGGACTGCCCTACAGTATTTCGCCCGACGGGGCCTGGGCCTGGGCGCTGCTTCAGAAAAATCCGCCCGTCGTCGAATTGCTGCCCACGGGCCCGGGCCAAGTGCAATTGCCGCCCAGCGCGAACATCGAAACCTACCTTGCCATGGGCTGGATGCCGGATTCGCAGCGCTTCATCTTCGCAGGCCACGAGCCCGGTCATGGTTCCCGCTTCTACATCCAGGACACTCACGGCCACACGGCGCGCCCGCTGACGCCGGAAGGCTATGGCGCCGATACGCAGGTCGCCATTTCGCCCGACGGCCAGAGATTCGCCGCGCGCGAGATGAGCAGCCGCGCCTGGAAGACGTGCGAGGTCGCGACCGGTCTGTGCGTTCCTCTACCGGGTGCGACGGAAGAAGATTACATTTTGCAGTGGAGCTCCGACGGAAAATACGTCTACGCCGCGCGCGGCGACCTAAGCCCCGATTTTTGGCGCATCGATATCCATACGGGGCAGGCGCAGCTGTGGAAACGCATCAGCCTCGCCGATAGCGTCGGCGCGAACCGGCACGTGCTCAGTTCCGTCACGCCCGACGGAAAATCCTACGCCATCGGCTACACCCGCTACCTCGATCAGCTTTACTTGGCCGAGGGAATTCGCTGACGGCTCTTTGTCGATCGCCTCGCGCGGCCTATTTCGAGTCGCCGGCGTGGCTGGCCGCGTTCGCGGCTTGCTGCTTGCACTGATCCTGCATCAAGCCTGGCCATTGGGCGCAGTGACTGAATGCGTCCGCCGCCTCTTTCCACTTTCCGGTATTTTCCAGGTCCGCACCCAGCACAAATAAATCCGTGGGATCCGGTTTGGCGACGTCGGCCGTCGAGGCCTCGAGCTCCTTGGCGGAGTTCTCGTAATCCTCGCGGCGGAAATAGATCAGCCCGAGCCCGCTGTGCGCTACGCCCGCCTCGCCGCTCTTGAAGTCAGCGAATTGCTGATCCGTCACCCCTTCCGGTTTCGGCAATTTGCCGAGTACGTCAAGCGCGTGCTTCTCGTAGCTCTCGGCCTTGTCGAGCCTCTTGTCCGCTTCGGGATCCTTCGAATCGTAGGCGCGGGGAATCACCCATCCGCTGAGCGCCAGCAAGTGCACGTCATCGGGGAAAATGGAAATTCCCTTCTCCGAGGTGGCGTAGAAACCCCCGAGATCTTTCTTCGCGTAGTATGTCTGCGCCAGCTCTTCGTAAACCGCCTGCGAGTAACGGTCCGTCGCATATTTCGCCAGAAACGCGTCGCCGAGTTTGATCTTCTTGTCCGGCTGATCCGCATCCACCTTGTGAAACGCCTGGTAGGCGGCTTCCTCCTTGGGATTTCCCAGTGTCTGCGTCAGGTATTTTTCCGTGATGCTGTTGTTGGCCTGAACTCCGTTCATGGTCGACAGCGAGTTGCTGATCGGCCCGGTCGAGCTGCCCTGCGCCTGAGAAACGGCCGGGCACAAAAAAGCGGCCGCAAGAATCGCCGCCGCAAGATACTTCGTTCCCCTGAAAATTTGCATTCCCCACCTCTCCTAGTTCAAGTTCTCACCCCCGTTTTCGTCGATCCACCTCCGTTGCCGGCATGATATACCAGATCGTTCCTAGGATTCGAGTGAGGATGATTCAGGCGATACGGCCCTCGGTGGTCTGCGCGGTGGCCACGCAGATCCGGGCGGCCGCTGCCTTCGAGCGTGATTCGCGCGTTGTTCGCTCGCAAGGCCGGGGTATTTGCCGCCTTTGCTTTTTCTGATCGCACGGCCCGTGTTTCATGAAACGACCGTCTGCCAGCGTGAGTCGGGATGGTATTGAGGCCTGCGCCTAAGGCAGGGTGAAGGCTACGAAAGCGTTGCCGGAGGCGGCGATCAGGTATTGTTTGCCGGCTACTTCGTAGGTCACGAAGTTCGAGCCGGATTCGCTGCCGCCTACTGTGAAATCCCACAGCCGCTTGCCCGTGCTGGCGTCGAGGGCGAAGAAATTGCCTTCGTCGCTTCCGCTGAAGACCAGGCCGCCGGCCGTGGCCAGCGTGGAGACTTCGGTGGGGGCAAGAATTTTGTATTCCCATTGGCGCTTGCCGGTGGCAGCGTCGAGCGCGCGGATGGCGCCGTAGGCGTCGTCGCCGCCGAGCGTGACGCGGCCGCCTCCGCCGAAACCCGGGAAATCGACCTTGTCCTTGCCGGCGACGGTGTAGGCGCTGATCTCGCGGGACGACACGTAAAACATTTTCGTGAGCGGCGAGTAGGACGGGCTGTTCCAGTTTGTGCCGCCGTGGCCGTCGGGAAACAGCAGTGTGCCCTCGCGCGTCGGTTCGGTATTCTCATTCATGATCGGGCGGCCGTTTTCGTCCAGGGCCTTCGCCCAGGTCTCGGTGACAAAGGGCGTGCCGGCCACGAACGCTCCGGTGATTCGATCGAGCACGTAATACAAACCGTTGCGATTGGCGAGCGCGAGAAGTTTTCGCGGCTTGCCGTCAACCGTGGCGTCGAACAGCACGGGAACCTGGATGGAATCCCAATCATGCGTGTCGTGCGGCGTGAACTGGAAATACCACTTCATTTTTCCGGTGTCGGCGTCGAGAGCGAGGACGCAATCGCTGTAGAGATTGTCGCCGGGGCGGCTTGCCCCGTTGTAATCCGGCGCGGGGTTTCCGGTGCCCCAGTAAATGAGATTCAAATCGGGATCGAACGAGCCGCTGCCCCAGGTGCCGCCGCCGCCGACGCCGGTCATGTCCGGGCCCCAGGTTTCCGAGCCGGGCTCGCCGGGAGCGGGGATGGTGTGTGTACGCCAGAGGCGCTTGCCCGTCTTGGCGTCGTAGGCGTCGATGTATCCGCGAATGTCCACGTCGCCGCCGGAAATTCCGACGATCACTTTGCCGTTGAGGACGCGCGGCGCGCCCGTCATCGCGTATCCGCGGCCGTTGTCGTCCACATGCGTGCTCCAGCGGACTTCGCCCGTCGCGGCGTCGAGCGCGACCAGATGCGCGTCGAGCGTGCCGACGTAGACAGTGTCACCGAGGACCGCCACGCCGCGATTGGAGCGGTGCACGCCGATGGTGTAGAGGCGATCGGGCAGGCGCGGCGACCAGCTCCAGATTTTCGTGCCGAGGCGCGCGTCGAGCGCGGTGACGGTGCTGGGCGGCTCGGTGATGTACATGACGCCGCCAACGACAACGGCGGAGGATTCGATGGGGGCTTCGCCGGTATGGCTCGGCTGGTACATCCAGGCCGGCTTCAGCAAGTGAACGTTTTCGCGATCGATCTGCGTAAGGCGCGAGAAGCGCTGCGAAAAATAATCGCCGCCGTACATGAGCCAGTTCTGCGGCGTCGAATCGGCGTGGAGCAACTGATCGTAGGTGACTCCCTGTGCCAGGACGCGCGGGGTGGCCGGCCCCAGCGTGATTGTCGCGGCGACGGCCAACGCGACGAGGTATTTTTTCATGGCGCGCCCTTCAAAGTCGAGAGGTAGGCGATCAGGTCGTCCATTTGCGCGTCCGACAGAGTGCCTTTGAAACTGGGCATGAAGCTTTTGCCCGGCTCTTTTTCAAGCTTCAGCAGATCGGGTTTGCGGAAGCCGTGCAGTTTTCCCTGCGAGTCCTTGAGGACGATCGAAAAGGAGTCTTCGCCGACACGGATGCCTTCGGTCGCGTGGCCGTCTTTTTCGACGGCGCGGAACATCATGTATTGTGTCCAGTTGTTTCCGTAGAAGCCGCCGGAGGGTGTCGGCAGGTTCGCGCCGGGGTCGATGAGGCGCGCCTTCAGGCTGGCGCCGCCGCGCTGGGCACCGATGTGCGAAAGGTCGGGGCCGATGGTGCCGCCTTCGCCGCCGATCATGTGGCAGGCCGAGCAGCCGCTGAGGTGGTAGAGGTCTTCGCCTTTCTTGGGGTCGCCCGTGGCGACCGCCGCGGCGGGCGCGGAATCGAGCGTGCGGAGCCAGGAGACGATGTTGGCCGCGTCCTGCTCGCTGAGAATATAAGAGCTGGGCATGCCGGTGCCGGGAATACCGCGGCGAATGATGCCTGCGACGACGGAATCGCCGAGCGCGGCCGGGACGCCGTGGAGATTAGGGCCGTCTTCGCCGGTGGCGTCGACACCGTGACAGGTGGAGCAGTTTGCGGAGAAGAGGGCCTTGCCCGCCTCCGGATCGAGCGGTCCGAGTTTCACCGGAGGGCCCGGCGGAGGCGCCTGCGCACGGGCCGGTGGCGCAAACGATATGGTTGCAAGGAAAGCGCCGCAGCTCAGCGCTGCAAACAGTGCACGGAAATGCCTGGCCGATTCCACCCCGTCCCCCGAAATCCCCGAACGCGGGATGATATAACACATGCCCTGAAAACGGTGCGGCAGAAATGCGACCGAAGATGGTGAAAGAATTCAACGATTCCCGGCTGGGCGCGGATTTCGCGAAACGGGCGCAGCCCGCGAGGGGGCGCTGGGCGCGGCGCTGAAAAAGCTCCGGCTGAAATTCAGGCCTTCGACTCAGGACGAATGATCTTCGCCTTGTGTTCGCCTGCATCCAACTCTGTTATAATTCGCAAATCCCGACATGACTGAGAAAAATATTTCGCCGGGGCCCGCGGAAGCCGGATTTCCGCTGAATGCGGAACAGCGACGGGCTGTGGAGCATGGGGACGGGCCGCTGCTGGTTGTTGCCGGCGCCGGGACCGGCAAGACCCGGGTGATTACCGAGCGGATTCGGGCCCTGCTGGATTCGGATTCGTCGCTGGCCGGCGAAAATATTCTGGGGCTTACTTTCACCGACAAAGCTGCTGGAGAGATGAAGCACCGCGTGGTGAAGGCGGCTGGCGAGCGGGCCGAGGGCGTGTGGCTTTCGACGTTTCATTCCTTTTGCCTCGAGAAAATCCTGAAGGCGGCGAATCCGAAAATTCAGGCGCTGGATGATATCAATCACCGGATTCTGCTGCGGCGGAATATTGCGGATCTGGGGCTGGTGCTGTTCAAGCGTCTGGCGGAGCCGGCGGAATTCCTGAAGGATTTTCAGGCATTTTTTTCGCGATGCCAGGACGAGCTGGTTACGCCGGACGATTACCAGCGCTACGTGGACGGTCTGCGCGGCGCATACGAGAAGCGCAAGAAGATGCTGGAGCCGGACGAGCGGGCGATTGCGGAAGAAGAAGTGGCGAAGCAGGAGGAACTGGCGCGGGTGTATCGCGTGAGCGAGCGGCTGCTGCGGGAGCGGAATTTGTACACGTTCGGCGCGCAACTTTTACAGGCGGTAGAGCTGTTGCAGACCGACGCTGAACTGCTGGGGCGGCTGCGCGCGCAGTACCGCTACATTCTGGTCGACGAGTTCCAGGACACGAATATCGCGCAGCTGGAATTGCTGTGGCTGCTGGCGGCTGACAGCCGGAATATTTTGGCGGTGGGCGACGACGACCAGGCGATTTACCGGTTTCGCGGTGCGTCGTTCGGCAGCTTCACGATTTTTCTGGAACGATTCTGCCAAACGCGGGGCGCGCTGCCGAAGGCTGCGGCCGCGAAAGCGATCGTCTCGCTATCGCAGAATTACCGTTCGACGCGGCGGATCCTGCGCGTGGCGGGCGAGATGATTTCGCACAACGAGAAGTCGCCGCTGCTGCCACCGAAAAACCTGACAACTGAAAATCCGGACGGCGACAAGATTCGCGTGGTGGAATTCGCGGCGTTTGAGGAAGAGGCGCACTGGGTGGCGGCCGAAATCGAGCGGCTCCACGAGGCTGGGGCGCCCTGGCGGAGTTTTGCGGTGCTCTATCGCAAGCACACGCATCGCGCGCAACTGGTGCCGGCGCTGCGGCAGCGCGGGATTCCGTTTGTGATCCGCAAGGCTTCCATTCTGGACAACACGCTGGTGCGCGACCTACTGGCCTGGCTGCGGCTGATCGCGGTGCCGGCCGACAACGTGGCGTGCGCGCGGGTGCTGGCGGCGCCGTATTGGGGGCTCGAGCCGCGCGACCTGGTGCGGCTGTCGGAGCGCGCTCATAAGAATCGCCGGCGTCCGATGTGGGATGAGGTGGAAGCGTCGCCTCGCGAGCCGCCGTTCGATCGGAAGGGAGTGCGGCTGACGGAGTTCGTGGAATTGTTCGGACAGATGCGGCAACTGGCGCGGAATGCGACGGCGAGTTCGTTGCTGGCCGAGCTGATCACGATTTTGGGTGTTGCGCCCGTGGCTTCCGAGACCGACAAGCAGCATCTGGAGCGGCTGGTCACGTTCGTGAAGGAGTGGGAGCGGCAGAGCGAGGGCAAGCAGCTGCGGAATTTTGTCGAGTATCTGCGGTATTTCGACGAACTCGACGGCGACGTGCAGATCGAGGAGGAACCGGCGGGCGACGCGGTGCAATTGATGACCGTGCATGCGGCGAAGGGGCTGGAGTTTCCGCACGTTTTCATCTTGCGGTTGAGCAGGAGCGACTTCCCTTCCGGAGCGCGGCGTCCGAAGTTCGAATTTCCGCCCGATCTGATGAAAGAGGAGCAGCCCAAGGGCGATTTTCAGATCCAGGAGGAGCGGCGGCTTTTCTACGTGGCGCTGACGCGCGCCGAGCGGAGGCTGACGCTTTCGACCATCGTGAACCGGCGGAAGAAGCCGTCGCCGTTTCTGGAGGATTTTCTGGCGGACCCGACAATCGCAAAGATGGACACGGTGCAATCGGCGCCGAAGGTGGACGTGCCGGTCACGGGGGAGCTCATCGGGGCGCCGCCGGTTGCTCCCGACCCGACGCGATTGTTTCCGGCGTCGTCGACTGAAAACATGCGCGCGTATTCGCAGGTGGCGCTGTGGGCGAAGGCGTTTCATCCGCCGCGTCCGGAGCCGCTGCGATTGAGCGCTTCGGCGATCGACGCGTACGAACGATGTCCGATGAAGTACCTGTTTCAGTACGTCTGGGGTATTCGCAGCGGGCCGCACGCGCAGATGACGTTTGGCACCGTGATGCACACGACGATTCGCGAATTGGTCGGAGAGATTCGCAAGCGTGGGAAGGTGACGCTGGAGGAAGTGTTCGCGATCTACGAACGCGAATGGATTTCGGCCGGATATCCGGATGAATACCAAGAAAACGAATATCGGCGAGCGGGGCGCGAGCAGCTGGAAGCGTTTCACCGCAGCTGTTGCGCGGCGCCGCCCGAAGTGTTGCACCAGGAGAAGGTGTTTGAGCTGGCGCTGGAGCACGACGTGGTGATCACCGGGCGAATGGACCAGGTGAACCGACTGACTGGGCGCGAAATCGAGATCGTGGATTACAAAACCGGACGTCCGCGCGACGCCGAGAAAGCGGCGGAAGATCTGCAGCTGAGCATTTATGCGCTGGCGGCGCTCGAGGTGCTCGATCGTTCGCCGGGCAAGCTGGTTTTTTACAACCTGACGAATAACGAGGCGGTCGAGTCCACGCGCGACAGCAAGACGCTGGAGGCCACGAAGGCCAAGATTGCGGAAGTGGCGGACCGGATTCGGGCCGGGGATTTTTCCCCGAAGAAGGGATTCTCCTGCGGGTTTTGCGATTACAAGCCGCTGTGCCCGGAGCATGAGCAGCTGGTGACGATTCAGTCGGTAGCCGAAAATCGGCGCGCCGGACGTTCCGGTTAGCGGCCCGGGGTTATGGCGCTTTCGTAATAGCCTTCGCGGGTTTCGATGTTGAGACCGGGGCGCTTTACGCGGACTTCGATCGGGTGGTAGTCCTGGCCCTTGGTGACTTCCGTGGGAGAGAACGTGAGCGTGTATTCGTTGCGCGCCTGTTCGGTGACCTCGGAATAGAGGCGATCGAGATCGTCCTCCTTCTTGGCGTAGAAGGTGTCGCCGCCGGTATCGGCGGCGTACTTTTGCAGGTCCAAAGCGCCTTTTTGCAGCAGCTTCTTGCCGACCGGGACCGAGCGCGAAACGGAAATCGAGTAGAGCGACACGTCGGAAATCAGTAGCGATCGCAGGGTCTCGTCGAAGCTGTGCGCGTTGTTGTTGGAGTTGCTTTCGTCCGATAGCAGGAAAATAATCTTGCGGCGGTCGCGGCCCCGAGACTTCAGCATTTCGCCAGCGGCGAAAATGGCGTCCGTCATGTCGACGTTGCTCTTGAACTTCTGCGGTAGCGGCAGACTCGGGCCGGTGCCCTGCGGAGGCCCCGGAGGCGCCTGCCCCGGGGGAGGCGGGCCACCGGGCCGGAAGGCGGGATCCTCGATGATGGTGTGGTTGTGCGAGCCGATCTCGAAGCGCTTGAGAGTGGTGAAGAGCGCGTCATTGTTAAAAGAAAAATCCGAGATCGTTTCGGGAAATTCCTCGTAGGAGACGAGGGCGACTTCATCGTCGGGTCCGAAGCTGGCGGCGATGGAGATCAGGCTCTTCTGAACATTCGTGGAAACGCGCTGGTCGAGGTCGTTATCGAGCACAACTACGGCAGAGAGCGGGACCGCCTCGGATGAGAAAGTGGCAATCTTCTGTTCGACGCCATCGGCCAGAATCCGAAAATCGTCGCGGGTCAGGTCGCCGACGAGCTGGCCGTGCTCGTCCTTGACGGTGACGGGGACGAAGACGATCGGCGTGCGGACGATGATGGGAGCCGGGGGCGGCTGTTGCTGAGGCGGAGCGGGCGCTTGGGCGTGCGAGGTGGCAGCCGCCACGAGCAACAGCGTGAAGCCCAGGCATGGAACGAATCGGGTCATCGAAGCGTCTCGTTTCCTGCGTGAGGGCGGCGCTTCCATTCCGGAAGGCGCGCTCGCCCCGAAAATTTCGATTCGAACATCCGGCTGAGTGTATCCTGCATCGTATCTGTCTGACGCCCTATTCGAGGAGATTATACAATGCGGTTGACCAGCCTCGCGGCAGCTATTCTCATCCTGGCTTTGGCCAGCTATTCCGCGCTGAATTCGCTTCGCGCGAACGCCGCTGCCACGCCGCAGGGAGCGCCCCGCGGGCCGATGGGCCCTCCGGGCAGTCAGCCCAACACTCAGCAGCAGGAGACCCCGCCGCCCCCCGCCGAACCGCCCGAATCGCAAGCGCCCATCGGAATCACCACCTCCGTGGTGAACGTGTTCGCCACGGTGCGGGACAAGCACAACGCCATCGTCGGCACTCTGACCAAGGACGATTTCAAAATCTATGAGGACGGTGTGCCGCAGAAAGTTGCCTACTTCTACAAAGAAGTGAACATGCCGATTTCGCTGGCCATGATGATGGATACAAGCGGGAGCATGTATTACATGCTGAACGCGGAGAAGGACGCGGGATCGCGGTTCGTGCGCGAAGTGATGCACCACAAGGATGAAGCGATCGTGATGACATTCGACACCGACGTGAATCTGCTGGCCGATTTCACGGAGGACCCGGATGTGCTGGCGCGGGCCATCCATCGTGCGGAAATCAACGTGGACGCCACCGGCGTGGGCGGAACGGGTGGAACGATTCCGCAACGGGGCGGCGGCGGGACGAATTTGTACGACGCAGTCTACCTGGCGGTGCACGACGAGCTGGGACCGGAAGCCGGGCGCAAGGCCGTGATCATCATGAGCGATTGCGAGGATAACGGCAGCAAGATGTCCGAGCGCGACGCGATCGAAGCGGTGCAGCGTGGCGACGCGGTGGCGCACGTCATCCTGATCAGCGATCCGCGCGCGACGGAGGGTTACGGCGGCGGAGTGGCGCAGTCGCTGGCGTCAGAAACCGGCGGGCGCGTGATCAGCGTGCACAACGAGAACAGCCTGGAGAAGGCCTTCGACATTATTTCCGAGGAGTTGCGCTCGCAATACCAGATGGGCTACTACCCGACGAACCAGAACCGCGATGGGACTTTCCGCAAGATCAAGGTGGAAGTGTCGCAGCCCGATACGAAAGTTCTGGCGCGGCGGGGATATTACGCACCGCAGCGGTAGTTGCGCGAGATCCCGAGACATCAGCGTCCCCCGCATCGACACAAAACACCCGCGGAATGCCCTTACGATCTTAATTCCCCGCGGGTGCGGTCGCGCCGTAATAGCCTTTTCGGGTGCTTACGATCAGACCTTTGCGCGCGGTCTGCACGTCGATGGGACGGTACGTGCCTACCGGCGGAGGGTTCGACGGCGCGTAGGCGATGAAATACTGGCTGCGCAACTCGGTGCCGATGTCGAGAAACGACTGCGCCAGGTCGTCGATGCGGTAGGGGAAGAACGCGTGGCCGCCGGTCTGGTCAGCGAATTCTTCCAAGACTTTGTCGCCGGCTTCCAGATGATACTTGCTGGGCTTGTTTCCGTCGTCCACCGCGAGCCAGTCCGTATTCGTACTCACGGAAAAAACAGCGGCCTCGGCTTTGATGGAGGCGTCGATCGCGTCGGTCAGCGCGCGATCGCTCAAATTGTCCTGGCCGTCGCTGATCACCACCACAACTCTGCGGACTTCCGTTTCAGGGCCGCCGGGAAGCGGGGCGTGCGCGAGCTTTTCCGACGCCATGAAGATTGCGTCGTTGAGCGCGGTGCCGCCGCCCGCGCGCTGAGCGCGAATGGCGCTCATGAGCCGATCGAGATCCCCCGTGTAATCCTGGATGATCTCCGGCTCGTTGTCGAAGGTCATCAGAAACGCGAGATCCTTATTGCGGCGAATCACTTTGTTGAGGAAATCGACGGCGGCGTCTTTTTCAAACTCCAGGCGCGGGCGGATGCTGTTGGAGGTATCCAGCAGCAGCGCGATGCGAAGAGGCAGGTCGGTTTCGCGCCCGAAGAACTTGATTTCCTGGGCCTGGCCGTTTTCGATGACTTTGAAATCGCTTTTGTCGAGATCGGTGATGAACTGATGACGGTGATCGGTTACCGTAACGACGAGATGGACAAGGCCGGTGGTGGTGACGAGCGGCGGTGGCGCCTTCCCGAGGCCTTGCGGATTTGAGGGCGAAGCGCCCTGCAGGACGGGAGGAGCTGGTGCGTCCTGAGCGTGCGCACTGCCCGCCGCGAAAGCGAGCAGAACGAGCAAACCAATTCGCAAACCGCGGCTCATCGTGGAAGGCATTCCCCGTAGGCGATTATAGGAACTCTCGGAGCGCAGCGTCAATCTGGGCGGGATCGGCCTGGGTGGCGCGGCCGACGGTGCGGAGATAGTCCGCGAGCTCAGGTGGCAGAGGGGCGCGCATCTCGATAGGTTTTCCGGTGCGGGGATGCGTGAAGGCCAGGCGCGCGGAGTGGAGAAAATTTCGATCAAGCGGCGGCAGAAGCTCTTTGGCGATGCGTTCCCGGCGGGGCGCGCCGTAGACGGTGTCGCCCACGACGGGACAGCCGAGCGCTGCAAAATGAACGCGAATCTGGTGCGTGCGCCCGGTGTGCAGGTCCGCGTCGATCAGCACGAAACCATTGAGGCGCAGGCAGACGCGCCAATCGGTGCGAGCTTCGCGGCCCTCGCGGCGGCGGGCGGTCATGCGGGAGCGCCGGCGGAGATCGCGGGCGACAGGCAGCTCGATCGTGCCGGCTTCACCCTTGATTTTTCCGTGCAGCAGCGCGACGTAGTTTTTTTGGACCAGGCGATCGCGAAAATTCTCGACGAGCTTCTGGTGGGCGGCATCGGTTCGGGCGATCACGATGGCGCCGGAGGTTTCCTTGTCCAGGCGATGCACGATGCCCGGCCGGAGCGGGCCGCCGACGGCCGACAAGCCCGCGGCGCCGAAGCGATCGAGAAGCGCGGCAACCATTGTGCCGGCGGCGACGCCCGAACCGGGATGAACGATCATGCCCGCGGGTTTATTCACGACGGCCAAGTCGGCGTCTTCATACAGGATATCGAGAGGGATGGGTTCGGCCTCGACGCCCGCAGGCTGCTCCTTCGGGATTTCGATCGTCACGACTTCGCCGGACTGGACGTGATGCGAGGCCTTGCGGGCGGCGCCGTCGACTTCGACGCGGCCATCGTCCATCAGCAATTGGATGCGCGAACGGCTGACTGCCGGAAGTTGCGCGACGAGAAAAATATCGAGACGCTGGCCGGCTTCCTCGGGAGTGACGATGAATTTCATGCGCGGGAGTCAGTCTATTCAGAGCGGCCTGCTGCGGCCCGTGCGGGCCTCGCGGGCTTGACGGGGGCCGGCACCTCAGCGTGGGGTCGAAGCCACAGGAACGCGCCGCCCAGAATCAAGGCCCCGCTGACGAGCTGCATCAGCGAGACGCGGTCTCGGAACAGCAGCGTGCGGCCCGGATCGCCGCGGAAGAACTCGATGATGCCGCGCTCGAAGCCATAGAGAATGAAATAGGCGCCAATGATTTGCCCGCGGAAGCGGCGTTTGGCTCCGAGCCAGAGCAGGATGGCGAAATTCATGAATTCCGCAGCAGACTCATAGAGCTGCGTGGGATGGAGAGCCACCCCCAGAGGCGTGCCGCTGATTTTCTCGGCCAGGGGGCTCGTGAACGTGACGCCCCAATCGAGCGCGGTTGGCTTGCCCCAGCAGCAGCCCGCGGCAAAGCATCCGAGGCGGCCGATGGCGTGGCCGATGGCGATGGGGGCGGCGAGCAGATCCATCACCGACCAGAACGACAGCTTCTGGACATACGTGTAGAGCAAGATGAACACCACGCCGCCAACCATCCCGCCGTAATAGTCGCCGGCCGATTGCACGGTGGCCCAAGTGAAGATCTGGCGCGGGTGCGCGCTGAAGTAGCCCCATTCACTGAGGATGAGCCATAGCTTCGATCCTGCGAGCGAGACGAGAATTCCGTAAATTCCGAGGTTCCAAATACTGTTCGGGTCCAAGCCCATGCGCGAGGCACGACGATGGGCGAGCAGGAGCGCCGCGAGAAATCCCGCCGCGGCGAGCACACCGTAGGAATACAGCGTGAGCCAGCCGGATTGAAACAGAATCGGATGCATGGCTAGACCTGTTCCCGGCTGGGATGCCGCCAGTCGCGTAGAAGCTCGAGGATCACCAGCCCGGCGCCGATGACGATGGCCGAATCAGCCAGGTTGAAAGTGTACCAGTGGTAATCGCCGACGTGAAAATCGATGAAGTCGGTGACGCTGCGGCGCAGGATGCGGTCGAGAACGTTGCCGGCCGCGCCGCCCAGGATCATGGTCATGCCGCACTGACCCAGCGGGCCGCCGGCGCGGCCGGTGACCAGCAGCCAGACGATGAGTCCGATGACCGCGACCGAAAAAACGATCAGAAGCGGAGCGCGCCAGGGCGAAGCGGAGTCCGCGAGCAGGCCGAAGGCTACGCCGGGATTGGTGCTGTGCACGAAATTCAGCAGGCCCGGGATCAGCACGCGGCTGGAGCCGGCGGCGGTCCATCTTTCTACGGCGTGCTTGCTCATCTGGTCGGCTGCGAGGATGGCTGCAGCGAGGACGGAGAAGAGCAGGACGCGGCGCGGAAAATGATCGTTCACTATGATTGCTGCCTCAGGGCCTGACGGCGGGGCTGAGCAAGCAGCGCCCCTATGAGCGTTCCAGCGGCCCGGCTGCCGCGCGGAAGGCCACGGCGCTACCATCAACGCTCGCGTCAAACCTCATGCCGCGGCGCCGCCTTGCCTGGATTTGTCGCGCGCGATTTCTTCGATCGCCGCCTGGCAGCGCTCGCAGAAACCTGGATGCGTCGCGCTTTCGCCTACGTGGACGGAATAGTTCCAGCAGCGGTCGCATTTCTTGCCGTGGGCGCGCTCGGCGCGAATCTGAAGGGCGGGGATTCCCGACAGGATAGCGGCTCCTTCGACGGGCCCCTCGACAACTTCGACCTGCGAAACGATGAAGAAAGCCGGAAGTTGCCCCGCGTATTTCTTGAGAAGGCCGAGGAGATCGCCGGTCGCCGACAGAGTGATCCGCGCTTCGAGATTGGCCGAAATCCCTTTGGCGGCGCGTACCGGCTCGAGCGCTTTCAGTACCTCCTCGCGCACCCCAAGCAGCTGGTCCCAATTCGTCGCGCGCGTTTCGTCGAAGGCGTTTTCAAAAGGCTCGGCCGCCGGGAAATTCGCCATGTGCACGCTCGGCGCGGCGGAAGATGGTTGAGGCAGGTGCTTCCAGACTTCCTCGGACGTAAAAACGAGAACGGGAGCGATCAACCGCACCAGCGCGCGCGCGATATGGTGCACGGCGGTTTGCGCGGAGCGGCGCCCCGGATTATTCGGCGCGAAAGTATAGAGACGATCCTTGAGCACGTCGAAATAAAACGAACTCAGATCGACGCTGCAATAATCGTGCAGCGCGTGGTAGACGCGGTGAAATTCGTAGTCCTTGTACCATTCGAGGCAGCGGCGGACGAGCGCACCGGTGCGGCGAAGCATCCAGGCGTCAAGCTCCCACATGTCGGCGTCGTGCACGACGTTCTTTGCCGGGTCGTAGTCGAACAGATTCCCGAGCGCGAAGCGGAACGTGTTGCGAATCTTGCGATAGGATTCAGACAGCTGCGTCATCATCGCGGGCGAAATGCGCATGTCCGCGGTGTAGTCCTGCGAGACGACCCAGAGGCGCAGCAGGTCGGCGCCCCATTTTTCGACGATTTCTTTGGGATACAGCGCGTTACCGCGCGATTTCGACATCGGCGCGCCCTTGTCGTCGAGCGTCCAGCCGTGCGTGACGACCTGGCGATAGGGTGCGTGGCCGCGCGTGCCGATGGCGTTGAGCAGCGAACTCTGAAACCAGCCGCGAAACTGATCCGGGCCTTCGAGGTAGACTTCGGCGGGCCAGTGCAGGCCGTTTTCCTCGCTCAGCACGGCGAGGTGCGTGGAGCCGGATTCGAACCAGACGTCGAGAATGTCGGATTCTTTTTGCCACTTCGCCGCGGCGCACGAGCATTTCGTCCCCGGCGGAAGCAGTTGCTCGGCCGAGTGGGTGTACCAGGTGTCGGAGCCTTCGCGCTCGAAAAACGGAAGCACGTGGCGCAAGGCCTTGAAATCGCGCAGCTGCTTGCCGCAATTTTCACAATAGAACACGATCAGCGGCACGCCCCAGAATCGTTGGCGCGAAATGCACCAATCGGGGCGGTCGGCGACCATGCTGTGCATGCGGTCGCGTCCCCAGCCGGGAATCCACTTCACTTTCTCGATTTCGGCGAGCGCATCCTTGCGGAGATTTTCCTGGTCGAGGCCGATGAACCATTGCTCGGTCGCGCGGAAGATCACCGGATTTTGGCAGCGCCAGCAGTGCGGGTAGCTGTGCTGGAGTCTGCCTTCGGCGACGAGCGCTCCGCGCTTCTTAAGCAGCTCGATGATCGGCGCGTTTGCCTCGAAAACGGTTTTGTTTTTGTATTCGGGCAGGCCCTCGATGAAGCGGCCTTCGTCGTCAATCGGAGCGTAGGCTTCGAGACCGTATTTTTCGCCGGTGCGGAAATCGTCGGCGCCGTGGCCCGGTGCGGTGTGGACGATGCCGCTTCCCGCGTCGAGCGTGACGTAGTCGGCGAGCACGGCCGGCACCTGTATGCCCAGGAAGGGGTGCCGGAACAGAACGCCTTCCAGCTCCTGGCCCCTCCACGAACCGCTGAATTCGCCAACCGCGACTTTCGATTCTTCGGCAAGCGCCCTCAGCCGCTCTTTGGCGAGCAATAGTTTCCCGGCGGGCGTATCCGCAACGACGTATTCGAACTCGGGATGAAACGCCAGCGCGCGGTTCGCCGGGAGCGTCCACGGAGTGGTCGTCCAGATCAGCCCGCTGACGCCCTTGCCGAGCTTGGCGGATTTTTCATTTTCCACGACGGGGAATTTCACCCAGACCGTATGGCTGGTGTGGTCTTCGTACTCGACTTCGGCCTCGGCCAGCGCCGTGCGATCGTAAATACACCAGTAGACCGGCTTGAGTCCGCGATAGATGTAGCCCTTTTCCAGAAAATCGAGGAACGCGCCGGCGATGGAAGCCTCGTCGTGCGGGTTCATCGTCAGATACGGATCACTCCAGCGGCCGAACACGCCGAGGCGCTTGAATTCGACCTTGTGGATTTCCACGAAGCGCGCCGCGAATTCGCGGCACATGCGGCGAAACTCGGCAGGCGAAACCTTCGCGGTCTTGCCGCCCAGTTCCTTCTCGACCTGTGTTTCAATCGGAAGGCCGTGGCAGTCCCAGCCCGGCACGTACGGCGCGCGGAAGCCGGCCATGGTCTTCGATTTCACGATCATGTCCTTCAGAGTCTTGTTGAGACCGGTGCCCAGATGGATTTCACCGGTCGGATAGGGCGGCCCATCGTGGAGCACGAACAAGGGCTTGCCGGCGCGCGATTCCAGGATGCGGTCGTAAAGACCCATCTGCTCCCAGGCGGCCAGCTGCTCCGGCTCGCGCTGGGGGAGCTGGGCCTTCATTGGAAAGTCTGTTTTCGGGAGGTTGAGAGAGCCTTTTAGATCGAACGGTTCGGCCATCTAGAGAGCGAGAACGCCTTTCTTCAAAGCCCGAACGCGCGAACTAGCGCGGGCGCGGCTGCGTGTGGTACAAGTTTGCGCCGGGGAAACTCAAAATTTTGGTCGCAGACCGTATGTTACAATGATTCTCGGAACGTGTCAGCCGTGCCGCTGGCCCCGGACATCCTTTTCCGCACGGCAGCGTCTAACAGTGAGTGGGTAAGGGGTTGAGGGACGTAGGTCGCTGAAATGTCAGACTCCAGCTTGAACTTGAACCAGCCCGTCCGCGAGATCGAGGACGCCTCGCTGCGCATCGGGCGGCTGCCTTCGCCTTCGCGGGAGGGGAGCATCAAGAGTCTGTTTTCAAACCTTCGGGATTTTCTGGTCGAGCGCCCCGTAAAGGTCAAGGCGGGTACTCCGACGGCATTCGATGTTCCACGATTTGGCACCGGTCTTGGCGACAATCTCAAGGAATTCTTCCATTCCGGTCCCCGGGGCAACGTGCGCTCTGCGCTGCTGGTCGACTGGCACGAGGAGCCGAGCCTTTGGGCGAATCTGCGCGATTGGATCGCGCCGCGGAAATTGCCGCCGCTGAAGACCACCAGTCAGCCGATTCCGGTTCCTGAAATCTGGTCGAAGAATGAGAATTTCAGTCGCATGCAAATCGTGTCCATTCTGGTGCACGGGGCGGCGATTGCGTTTGTTGTGCTGCTGCCATTCCTGTTTCCCGGATTCATCACTCCGCCGGTGACCAAGGCGTCGAGTCCGGAAATCGTTAGCGACGTGCCCGTATCGCCCTATATCACCAAACTTGCGCCCGCGGCCAAAAGGGCGGGCGGTGGCGGCGGACAAGCGGACAATGCTCCGGCCTCCAAGGGCAAGCCGCCGAAGTTTTCGTGGATGCAAATTTCCCGGCCGATGGTGAATCCTCCGAAATCCGATATCACCATAACGCCCACAGTGCTGGGCAACCCCGATATCAAACTGCCCGACAACAACGACAAAAACTGGGGCGATCCGTTTGCCACCAGACTGAACGGATCGATGGGGAACGGTCACGGCAACGGCATCGGCGACGGCAATGGCAACGGCGTCGGGCCGGGCCAAGGATATGGCACCGGCGGTGGAATACCGAACGGTGGGACCGGCGGCTATGGGATGCCCGCGTGTCTCTATTGCCCGCGTGCGGATTACAGCGATGAGGCCATGAAGGTCAAGGTGCAGGGCGTCGTCGAGCTGATTGCCGTCATCACGGCGGACGGACGTGTGACCGACGTTCACGTCGCCAAGGGCTTGGGACTCGGCCTGGACGAGAAGGCCATTGAGGCGGTGCGCACCTGGCGTCTGAAACCTGCGCTGGGTCCTGACGGCAAGCCGGCCACCGTGCGACAGGTCATCGAAGTTACCTTCCAGCTCTACTGACACGCCCCGGGCGCCGGCTCACGCGGCGATGGAGCGCCCTCCGCCGAGTCCCCTCGCTTCTGTTTTGCGCCATTAACCATCTGGACCCATTCGCATCGAAGCCCGGATGCATCTGCTACGATGAGCGGCATGAAGAACACGGTTTGCGCAGTCATACTGCTCGTGGGACTGACCGCGGTGCTCGCGCCATGCGTTTCGGCGCAGAGCGCTTCCATCCAATTTGTCGCGCAGGCCACTCCCTCCGACGGTCTGCAGGAGCCGGTCCGCGGCTTTCCGTTTTTCCTTCTGAGCAAGAGCTTCGAGGAGATCCGCAAGGAAGCCAGCGCGGCCTACCCGAAACCGGACATGGACGCGTTCATCGACAAGCAGGATTGCTCGTCCGAGCTCAAAGCGTGGATGAAGAAGAATCATGTGATCCAGCTGGCCGGCGACGAGTTCACCCGTAAGCTCAACGCCGATACGATCATGGGCGTTCCCGAGTTCAAGAGCGCCTACATCCAGTTAAACGCCGGCACGCAATCGATCGATTTTCCGAAGCCGAAGTACAAAAGCTCCGACCAGCAGAAAGACCCGGCCAAGTACAAGAAACTCGTCGCCGATTACGACGCCGTGGTCCACCTCTATATCGAGCAGCATCCGGCCAGCATCGAAGGCCTCGATCTGGAGCTTACGACGGTCGACCCGAATGCGAAGTGGGAGGCTTTGACGGGCGCGCGCACCACGGCGATTCACCAGCGCACGATCGACCTGGCGCAAGGCAACTACACCGTGGCGCGGGTGGAAACCAACCTCGATGGTAAAGCCGTCCTCAGCGGAATCGCGCCAGGCAGCTATTGGCTGAGCACGCTGGACGTGCCGGCGATCGTTGGCGATGCGCGGCCGCGCTGGGATATTCCCGTGACCGTGCGGGCCGGCGAAACCAAGTACATCGCGCTTTCCAATTCGAACTCCGTCCGGTCCGAAACGCAGGTTACGCCGTAGCGTGGTTCCTCGCTGAGGTCGCCCGTGGCTGATACAGGCATTAGGTCCCTCATTCCCAGCCTGGGTTCCACCCAACCCGCGGAGCGCGAGCGGGCGGCCCGCACTCTTTTCGAAGCCGGATCAACACTCGCTCGCACTGCGATTTCCCGCTGGCTTGGGTTCCCTCCGCTCGCCACGCTGCTGACGCGCGATGCGTCGGGCGCGCTGGAATTCACCGTCGGCATCGCCGTGCAAACCGAAACTTTTGACCGACTGCAAGCCGCGAACGGGTCTGCGCGCCTCGCCGACGTGCCTCCCGAACAGGATGCCAAGGAATTCGAGTTGGAATTTCAGGGCGGCGTGCGGCTGGACATCTTGAGCACGCGACAGCCGGGCGGTGGAGGCGCGATTGATCGATTCCTGGGGAAATTCGGCGAAGGGATTCAGCAGATCGAGATCGGGGTCCGCGACCTGGATCGCGCGACCGCCGCTCTGCGCGACGAATTCTCAATCGCGCCGATTTACCCTGCCGCTCGGGGGGGCGCCGACGGCACGCGCGTCAATTTTTTCCTGGTGCCCACGGGCGATGGCGGAAAAGTCCTGATCGAATTTGTCGAGAACCGGCATCCCTAACACCGACGAGCACCGGTAAAATCGACTCCGCCAGCAGCCGACAGTTACTCGCCGCTTTGCTCCAGCAATTTCGCAACGAGGGCCGTCCAGCCGGTCTGGTGGCTCGCGCCGAGACCTGCGCCGTTCTCGCCATGAAAATATTCGTAAAAGAGAATCAGGTCGCGCCAGTAAGGATCTTTCTGAAGCACCTCGTAAGTTCCGTTCACGGGACGCCGGCCGTTGCGCCGCAGAAAAATGTGCGAAAGCCGGCGCGAGAGTTCACCCGCGGCGTTCCACAATGTCTTCTGCTGTCCTGACCCTGTGGGGCATTCCACCTTGAATTCATCGCCGTAGTAATAATGAACCCGCTGCAACGATTCGATGAGCAGGAAATTCATCGGGAACCAGACCGGGCCCCGCCAGTTCGAATTGCCGCCGAAAAGGTCGCTCGAGGATTCGGCCGGTTCATATCTCACCGAATTCCGCACCCCGTCCACGTCGAGCTCGAACGGATGCTCGAGGTGGAACTTCGAAAGCGCCCGAATGCCATAGGGCGAGAAGAATTCGCTTTCGTCGAAGACGTATTTGTAGATTCGCTCGAGCTTCCGCCGGTTGGCGATGGTGAGAAGAACGCGCGGGCCCCGGGGCGTGACCTGGCTCATGTCCACGTGTTCGGCGGTATCTGGATGATGTTGCAGGAACCAGTCCATGCGGCGCTTGAACGCCGGAACGCGCGCTAGCTCTTCTGGATCGATTGTCTCAACAGCAAAAAGAGGAATCAGGCCGACCATCGAGCGCACTTTCATGGGGGTCGTCTCACGGGTCGAGGCCATGTGAAGCACGTCGTAATAAAAGCCGTCCTTCTCGTCCCACAGGCCAATGCCGCTGCCGCCCATGTCGTTCATGGCCGACGAAATGTATATAAAATGCTCGAAGAATTTGCTGGCGACGTCCTCGTACGCTGGATCTTCGCGGGCCAGCTCCATGGCCATCGAGAGCATGTCGAGGCAGAACATGGCCATCCAGCTGGTCCCGTCGGACTGTTCGATATAGCTGCCGGGGCTGAGCGGGCGCGAGCGGTCGAACACGCCGATGTTGTCGAGCCCCAGGAAGCCGCCCTCGAAGACGTTCTTCCCGGTGGGGTCCTTGCGATTCACCCCCCAGGTGAACTTCAGCAGCCACTTGTGGAAAACGCGGACCAGGAAGGCACGGTCCGGTTTTTTCTGGATGCGTGCCGCGATTTTGTAGACGCGCCAGGCAGCCCAGGCGTGCACGGGCGGATTCACATCGGAAAAATTCCATTCATAAGCGGGCAATTGTCCGTTGGGACGCATGTACCATTCGCGCAGGAACAGCACGAGCTGGTCCTTGGCGAATTTCGGATCGATCAGCGCCATCGCCACGCAGTGGAAGGCGAGATCCCACGCCGCGTACCACGGATACTCCCATTTGTCCGGCATGGAAATAATGTCGGAGTTGTGCAGGTAGGGCCAATCATGGTTGCGGCCCTGGTATCGAGCCTCGTCGGGCTTTGGCTGTGTGGGATCGCCGCGCAGCCAGCGGCCGACGTCATAGTGATAGCTCTCCTTGCCCCACAGCAGCCCGGCGAAGGCCTGGCGCTGCACGAGCTTGGGATCCTCGCTCATGCCCACGTGAACGCGCTTCTGGTAGAAGTCGTTCGCCTCCTTCAGGCGCTGGTCGAACATGGCGTCGAAAGGCGCGCCGAAGAATTTCTGGCCGCTGGAGTGGGTATCGGCAGGGTTGCGATCGAGCAGGCGCGCGCGAATCGTGCGGCCTTTGCCAGCGGCAATTTCGGCGAAATAGTGAGCTGCGGCCTTGGTTCCGCGCAGCGTGGGATTCACGGCGTCGCGTTCGCCCGAGACCACGCAACGATGGAACGCGTCCTTGACGTAAGGCGTGCGGCTTTTTTGCCCGAACAGCCGCTCCATGTTCGTTTCGTTCTCGGTGAACAGCAGTTCCGGGGTGCCTTCCATCAGCAGCCAGCGCTTGCCGTAATGATATTCGTCAAGCTCCAGCAGCACCGTCGCGGGCGGCCCGTCGATGCGATAAACCTGCGGCGGATCGTAATTCTCCCCCCAGGCCCAGCGATTCCGGAACCAAAGGGAAGGGAGAATGTGCAGACGCGCCGCATCGGGTCCGCGATTCCACGCGGTGATGCGGATCAGGATATCCTCCGGACCCGCCTTGGCGTACTCGACGAACAAGTCGAAGTAACGGTTCTCCGCAAATACGCCCGTATCCATCAACTCGTATTCGGGATCCTTGCGCGTGCGTTTTTTGTTTTCGCCGACCAGCTGATCGTAGGGGAAAGCCGCCTGCGGATATTTGTACAGAAACTTCAGATAGGAACTCGTCGGCGTGGCGTCGAGGTAGTAGTAGCACTCCTTGACGTCCTCGCCGTGATTCCCTTCCTGATTGGTGAGGCCGAAAAGGCGCTCTTTCAGGATCGGATCTTTTTCGTTCCACAGCGCGAGGGCAAAGCAGATGTGCTGATGCCGGTCGCAGATGCCGCCGATCCCGTCTTCGCCCCAGCGGTAGGCGCGCGATCGCGCGTGATCGTGGGGAAAATAGTTCCAGGCGTCGCCGTTGGCGCTGTAATCCTCGCGAACCGTTCCCCACTGGCGCTCGGAGAGAAACGGACCCCAGCGGTTCCAGTGCGCCTTACGCTCGTCGTTGGCCTCCAGCCGCTTTTCCTCTTCCGTCATCTCTGGTCCTTCGGGGAATGGCTGGGAGCCTGGCTCCGGCCGTGATGTCCGACTGCCCGGTGAGCGCATGTAACTCTATCGGTTCGAGCGCAGTGTTACAAGACGGCAACTTTTCGAATATTCCTATTGGGCACGCGGCCCGTGCAGTAGCGGTGGGGCGCTCGATTCTGTAATCTTGGAACACTAAATTTATACGCGCGGAGCCCGATCCTGGCCGGACCGAAAACGGAAGCACGCGAACCGCGGGAAGCGCGCGGACCATCACGCTCCTCCTGGCGCATCCCGCTTCTCTGCCTTGGCCTCGTTGCGACTGCGGTGATCTCGCCCATGCTGTTTCTCGGCAATGCTTCCGGACACGATTTTCAGTTTCACATGGCCTCGTGGATGGACGCGGCCGGGCAGTGGCGAGAAGGAATCGTCTATCCGCGATGGGCGGAGTGGGCGAATTGGGGATTCGGCGAACCGCGGTTCATTTTTTATCCGCCGGGATCGTGGATGGCGGGAGCAGCGCTGGGCACCGCCGTGCCCTGGCGGGCCGTCCCCGGCGTTTTCATATGGCTGGTGCTCGTGGCTGCAGGAATGGCGATGTGGAACTTGGCGCGCGAGTGCCTTCCCGCGCGGTATGCGACGGTGGCTGCCGTCTTGTTCGCCGTGAATCCCTATCATCTGGTGATCGTTTACTACCGCAGCGATTTTGCTGAGCTGATGGCCGGCGCATTTCTGCCGCTGATTGTTTGGGGCGCGCTGCGAGTGGGGCGCGGTGAAGGGCGCTCGGTGCCGTTGCTCGCCGCCGCTTTCGCCGGGATGTGGCTGTCGGATGCCCCTGCGGCGGTGATTGCCACCTACGCGCTCGCGCTGATCCTGTTTGTGGCTTGGCTGGGGCGCCGGAGCCTTCGGCCGCTCCTGGCTGGCGCCACCGGGATGGCCGGCGGCTTCGGGCTGGCGGCCTTCTACATCTTGCCCGCGGCCCGCGAACAACGCTGGGTCCAAATCACGCAGGTCGTGGCAGACAATCTCGGTCCTGCCAGAAATTTCCTGTTCACCCACTCGAACGATCCCGATTTCGTAGCTTTCAACTGGAAGGTTTCCTACGTCGCTCTTTCCGTGATGCTGGTGACGAGTATCGCAGGGGTGCTGGTGGCGCGTCGACGGCGAGACTTTTCGCATTTGCATTGGATGATGGCGGCGCTGGGCTTCCTGTCGATGGTGCTGATGCTGCCGTTTACGTCTTTCCTATGGCGTCTGCTGCCGGAGCTGCGATTCGTGCAATTTCCGTGGAGATGGCTCGAAGTTCTGGCGCTCGCGTACGCATTTTTCGTCCCGGCGGCGATGAGCCAGGCGCAACGGCCCGGACGAGCGTGGGCGACGGGCGTGGCTCTGTTCGTGGCGATCGGCGCGGGTGCGACCGCCATGGTTCGGACCGCCTGGTGGGACTCGGGAGACGTGCCCGCGATGGTCGCCTCGGTCGGCTCCGGCGTTTCGGGCGCCGGATATAGAGGTACGGACGAATACGATCCGGTCGGTTGCGACCATTACGAATTGCCCGGCGACCCGGATGACCAAGAACGCGCGGAAGGAGTTTCCGCCGCGCCCGCGCTTCCGATCGAAAAGGTCGATCCGGACACCGGCGATGTGGTGCCCGCATCAGACATCACATTCCAAATCGAGAAGTGGTCTGCCGAACGGCGCACGATTTTTGTGCAGTCGGCCGCAGGGGTGACGCTCGCCGTGAGACTGCTGAACTACCCTTCCTGGAGGGTGCGAGTGGACGGCAACCCGATCGTGCCGGGCGCCTTGCACGACAACGGACAGATGTTAGTGCCGCTTGGCGCGGGCGCTCACCGCGTGGAGATACAATTCCGACGGACTCGAGATCGCACAGCCGGAAGCGCGATATCGATCGTTTCTGCGCTCGCGCTGCTGGCTCTGGCCGTGCGAAAAAAGGGGCCGGCGCCGTGAGCCTTTTTCGCGCCCTCCCCGGGTCCTTCCGGCGGGGGTGATCCTGGCCTCAAACCTGCGCGGCGGGCATCGCTTGGTGCGAATTTTGCCCGGCGCCGTTGGTCGAAAAGTCAGCAATCAATCCGACCAGCACACCGATAAACAGCGTGTAGTGAACCATCGCCAGCACCATGACGTATCCGTCTCCCGGAATCAATCCGGAGATCAGCAAGGCGATCGCTGCGGCGCGGGCGATCATTCCCGTCACGGTTGGTTTCTGCGGCAAATAGAATAGGCAGATCGCCAGGAACATCGGCACCCAAGGCAGGCCGGTCATGGCGGCTTTGGCGTTTTCAGGCAGCAGAATCTGAGTGCCCGGCACGACCGTTGCGCCCGGATTCATCTGATCGATCAATTTCAGCGCCGCCAGCGCCAGGGGCACGCCGGCGATGTTGCGGGAGCGCGCGTCCATTCTGAAAAGCAGGCACGCCAGCAGCACCAGCAGCGTCAGCGGCTGCAGCAGCCGATCCCGTGCAGCGGCCCAGTAAATCACGGCAAACAGAATCATCACGAGCCAGCGCGCTTCCATCCAGTGAAATCTCCCGAACGGAGTATCCCAGCCCGGGCCGCTCGGCGCGCCGGGGCCACCGCTTCCCTCGCCGCCGGGCGCGGCCGTTTGCCCTGAATTCCCGAGAAGCGGAGACCGAACTCGAAACGGTTCGAAGGGTTGATTGGTTTGGTTGTTTGTCATGTCATTCGCTCCCAAAGTCGCAGCTACGATTGTTCCTCACTCAACACTGCTCGGTTCGCGTTCATCACCGGGAAGTAATTCCGTTTCGCGCAGCAGAGAAATCAGGCTTCCGCGCAGCGGTTTCAGGATCGCCATTTTGGCGATTCCGAGCAAGCGCACGACAAGGCGCGTCACGCCGTCGATCAGCTTTCGCGTTCGCGCCTGATCAGGCGATTGGTCGTAGATGAAATAAAGCAGGATTCCCATATGCGCTGCCCACAGAGCCGCGGGCAGCAGCTCGCGAATGTCTTTCGGCAGGCGTTCGTCACCGACGGCTGCCGCAAAGACGTTCATGCTGGCGCGGCGAATCGGGCCGCTGCCGGGGCCGAACACCGACAGCGGATGATCCGGATCGCCCGAGTAGCGGAACAGCGCACCCAGCAGTTTGCGATCGTGCGCCAGAATGTCGAATTTCGTGTGGAACGCGATCCCGAGCCTTTCTTCAAGATCGAGTTTGCGCTCCGCCAGCGCCGCGGCCACCCGGCTTCCGTGCGCGCTCTGCACCTCCTGGTAATAGGCCTGGACGATCGCTTCCTTACTCGGAAAATAGTAGTAGGCCCCGCCAATGGCCACGCCCGCCGCTTCCCCAATATCCCGCATCGTCGTGGAGTCGAACCCCTTCTCGCGGAACCGGCCAATCGCGTGACGCAGGATGCTGGCCCGCGTTTCCGGGCTCTTGCCTCGGGCGCTCTCTTGTTTGAACATGTTCAAATAGTAGAACAAGGCGCCCGGGTTGTCAAGCGCTATTTCGAACGTATTCAAATAGACGGGAAACGTGGCTTGCGATCCATATCGCGTGGAAGGGGAACCCCCATGGGCTAGCGAATCGGGCGGTGCTTGAATTTCTTCTCGCCCCTGGCATACGGCCCGACCGTGTGACCGTGCCCCACCAGTTTGTACTTATAGGTGGTCAGCCCTTCCAGACCCATGGGGCCCCGGGCGTGCAGTTTGCTGGTGCTGATGCCCACTTCGGCTCCCAATCCATAGCGGTATCCGTCGGCAAAGCGTGTCGAGGCGTTATGGAAGACGCCGGCGGCGTCCACTTCGTTCAGAAATCGCCGGGCTGCGTCGAAGTCTTCGGTCACGATCGCATCGGTGTGCCGCGAACCGAAGCGGTTGATGTGTTCGATCGCCTCCTCAAGGTCGGCGACAATTTTCAGCGCGAGAATCAGGTCGGAATATTCCGTCGCCCAGTCTTGTTCGGTCGCCGCGACGATCCCCTGGTCCGGCAAGAGCCCCCGCGTCTTCTGGTCTCCCCGAAGCTCGACCTGGGCTTCCCGGAGCTTGGCAACCATTCGCGGCAGGAATCTTGGGGCGATCGCCTCGTGTACCAGCAGCGTCTCTGCCGCATTGCACACCGCCGGATATTGGACCTTCGCGTCGTAGGAGATCTCGATGGCCTTCTCAATATCGGCCTCACGGTCGATGTACACGTGGCAAATTCCCTCACTGTGTCCCAGCACGGGGATCCTGCTGTGCGCCATGATGAACTGCACCAGCGCGTAAGATCCCCGCGGGATAATCAGGTCCACGTCACGGTCAAGAGACAGCATCTCGGTTACGTCGGCGCGCGACTGCAGCAGGTTGATCGAATCGGCCGGCACCGCGGGAAATTTCGCCAGGCTCCCGCGCCAGGCGGCCACGATCGCCTCGTTGGTATGCGCGGCCTCCGCCCCGCCCTTCAGCAAAATCGCGTTTCCCGACTTCAGCGCCAGCGACGCAAGCTGCGGCAGTGCGTCCGGACGCGATTCGAAAATCACGCCGATCACGCCGAACGGGCACGACTCCTTATAAAGGACCAGCCCGTCGTCCAGCTCCATCGCCGAAAGCCTGCGCCCCAGCGGATCGTCGAGGCGCGCCACTTCGCGAATCTGCACCGCCATCTGGGCGACGCCTCGCTCGCTGACGCGCAGTCGCGCGAGCATCGCATTCGTCATTTTCCCCGCGGCTATGTCGGATTCGGCAGCGCGGCAATCCCGCTCGTTCGCTTCCAGTATTTTCCCCGCGTTCGCGTCCATCGCCGCAGCCACGGCGAGCAAAACTTCATTGCGGGCATCCTCCGAAAGCTGCGCAATGGCGCGCGAGGCTTTCCGAGCGCCTGCGGCGACCGACGCCACCGACGAATCGGGCGCCTCGAACGGTGCTGAACCCGGTTGGCTCATGATTTTTGCAACAGAACGATGTTATCGCGCGTCACGAGCACCGGCGCAGGCGCCCGATCGCGTCCGCCACGACGGCCGTTCTTCTTGCCGGAAAATTTCTCGGCCTCGCCGCTGGCGCAATTGGCGATGCCCCGCGCGAATTCCCGCCCCTCGGCATCCACGATGCTCACCACGTCCATCGATGCAAAGTGGTTTTCCACGCGCACCACGCCCGATGCCAGCAGGCTCGCCTTGCCCTGGGTAATGGCGCGGTGCGCCCCGGCATCCACGACCACGCGTCCCCGCACGCCCGCAGCGTAGGCGATCCAGCGGCGCTTGCCGCGCATGCGCTTCGCTGGCAAGAAGACCGTGCCGATCGTGTCGCCCGCGAACACCCGATCGATCGCGTCGGGCACGTTGCCGTTCGCGATTACCGCCGTGCCGCCGCAGTTCATGGCAATCGCGGCTGCTTCAAGTTTCGTGCGCATCCCGCCGCGTCCGCTCGCCGAAGGACCCGATCCCAGAACCATCACCTGGGCCGTAATCTCGTCGACCAGCGGAATCACTTCGCCGAAATCTCCGTCCGGTCGGGACGCGCGAAGCAAACCGTCCACGTTCGTCAGCAGCACCAGGGCATCCGCCTCCAGCCCACTCATCACCAGCGCCGCCAATCGGTCGTTATCACTGAAGGCCGCGCCGCGCGTTCCGGGCGCGACCGGTTCCAGCTCGGCGGTCGAAACGGTATCGTTTTCGTTGACGATGGGCAGCACGCCGAAACCGAGCAGCTTCTCCATGGTGTGCTGGAGATTCGAGTAGCGGCCCCAATTCGTAAAATCCTCTTCCGTCAGCAGTACCTGGGCGATCTTGATCTCCCATTTCGCGAACAGATTCTTGTAGGCGTCCATCAGCAAGCTTTGCCCCACGGCAGCGCACGCCTGCTTGGTCACCAGGTCATTCAGCCGCGAAGGGTGCAAACCCAGCCACCCGCGACCCAATCCCACGGCGCCGGAGGAAACCAGCACGACTTGGCGGCCGCCCTTCATCAGCCCAGCGATCGAGCGCATGAGGGGCTCTACGCGCTCCAGGCACAGCTCGCCATCTGCGCCCGTGACCGTCGTTGTGCCGACCTTGATCACGACGCGACGCGACGCGCGCAGGTGCCTCTCGCGCTCGACATCCATTTTGTGGCTTTCTCGCACTTGAATCGGACCCAACCGCCGACGAAGTCGGCGCTCGGGGTCGTTTTCAATCTGGACCGGTCCCGATTGTACCGAAATCGAGGAACGGGCGTTTGCCCGTTTGTCGGTCGATCGCTGCCGCACGGTGAGCCAGGTGATCGTTTGCGCCGGGCGCATGGCGCCACTTTTGTCCCCAAGCCCAGAGGGACAGGGCGAGCGAATGTCGGGGTATTTGCTGGGCGATTTCAGCAAGACATTTATAATCAATAACTTGCATTGGAAAAGTATTCACTCGGAGCGGAAAAAAGATGCACGTTGACACCTAGATTCGATCCCTGTACGCTTGTTCGTGGCGGACGTTCTATTCCGCCCAGGTTTAGATTGCGGACAGTCAGATATCTGAGGGGCTGACGAACCGCCGGTCGAGCAAGTCTCGACAGACGAGGCCCCATGAAACTGACAGTTCGGACTTTGTTTTTCTTTGCTGCCATTGCTCTCGCCAGCTTTGCTCCCTCCGCCCTCGCCGACAGCGCGGTTTACTTCGACGGCAGCTACGCGTTCGGCAACAATGGCTACGGCATCCCGCCCTACGGCGGCACGCTTGATCTTCAACCTGCCCAGTTCTACTGCGTCGATTTCAGCCACGACATCACGGCGGGGATGAGCTGGTCCGCGGCGGTGACGCCGGTGACCGTCGGCGGAGATTATAGCGCGACATTCCTGGGCAATTCGTCCAGCCCGACCTACGCGGGCAGCAATGCGAACGCCGGCAACGACTACCTGCTCTTCGCCTACATCCTGACGGAAATGGGACAGACGACCGACCAGACGACCCAAGCGGAAGATCAGTGGGCGATCTGGAGCTTTACGGATGGCGGCTACGATCCGTACGGCTCGGCGAATCTGGCATCGGTCCTTTCGAACGCCGAATCGAATCTTTCCTCTTTCAATCCCGCAGGCTGGGAAATCCTCACGCCCGACGACGGAACGTATGGTCAGGAATTCATGATCAATACTCCGGAGCCCTCCAGCGTGTTGCTCCTCGCCCTCGGACTCGGCGCGCTGTTCGTGCTGAAGCGCCGTCAAGCGCTCCAGAACTAAGGCGGGCAATCTCGTTTCGCGGCCGGGTCGAACCTCGATCCGGCCGTTTTTGTTTCCGTGCCGCCCCTCGCCCACACACTAACGACAACGCTTCGACCCGTCCTAGGGACATTCGCGCGATGCGGCGAGGAACAATTTGTTAGGCCCCCGGCCAAAATCGTGTTATGTTTAGGCTGCGTTTGATGCTCTTGTAACACCTTTAGTTGAAGGGGCTGCAAGTTCAAACTTGCGGCCTTTTTTGTTTTACGGCTGGAGGCGGTCGAGAAGCACAAATAGCTTAAAAAAGAAAAGTGAGTACATCAGTGAGAGAACA
>CAZLWY010000234.1:0-7816 GCA_964563425.1 uncultured Acidobacteriaceae bacterium
TGTGCGGCGATCCATTTCTCGACGAGTTCTAAGAATGCTTGCGCCTCCGCAACAATCTCCTCCGCCTCTGTCCTTGTGACCACGAGGGTGCGGTCGTAATCGATTACATTTCGTTTCCGTCGGCACCCGTCAAAGAAGCCCAGGGACCGAGCGGCTGCGGGGCCCAGCGCAAGACGCGCGGCCTCGAACGTCAAACGGTGATGCCCCGGAGTGGCCGCAAGACGATACCCCGCGCTGGCGACGGCCATCTTGGCTGCTTGCAGGGCTGCGTTATATGCAGTGGCAAATCGGCGATCGTCCGACAATTCCTTCACCGATGCATCCGCCAAGTCTCGGGTGATGAGCGCGCGGAGTGCATCCAGCTCATTCTTGCTGGTGCTGTGTGTATGGATCTTATTTTCGGCGAGCAGTTTTTTCCAGCTCATTGGTTGAACCCATGACGGTGATCACCGGACCTTTGGTGACCGATGTTAGAAAGTGATCGCGAGCGCGCAACCTATCCCGGAATTCCTTCTTCGAATAGCGGATGAGATTGACTTCCCGGCCGAACCGATGTTCGATCCGACGCAAAGTGGGGAGTAAGTCTGCGGTGGCGGCGTCGCCGACCAACAAGAGATCGATGTCGCTCTCCGGCGTCTCTTCGCCGCGCGCAACCGAGCCAAAGACTGCGGCCCACTCAATCTTGTCCCGCAACCTCGCCAATCCGGATTGCAGTGCGGGAAGGAGCCCAGCTGTTCTTGATAGCAGCTCGCGAAGAGACTCGAATACGGGGGAGTCTACTTGCGCCTTGTAGTATGTCCTTCTACCTTCTACTTTCCGCGTTAGAACGCCGCCCTTGGTCAGTGAATCGAGCTCCCTTTGCAGGCTGGAGGGAGAAGTTCCCAGATGAGTAGCCAGTTCAGATAAATACCACCATTTCTGTGGGGAAAGGAGCGCCACCGCTAGAAGCTTCTGGCGGATCTCGGGAAACAGCGCATCCAGGATGGGCGACTTACGCATAACACGTAAATACTTACGCATATCGCGTAACTTGTCAATCCATTCTGTAGGGCTTCCTGGATTGGCGTAATGGTTGATATATCAATACCAAAACAGGGCGGGAGGAGAATGGTAGGCCCGTGCGGGCTCGAACCGCAGACCTCCACCGTGTCAAGGTGGCGCTCTAGCCAACTGAGCTACGGGCCTACCGCGCAACAACCAGAGCAATTCTAGCACGCAGGGCGTGTGCGGAATAAAATACAACGGTCGCCGCGAAAGCAAAGCCCAGCATCGGCCAAGCAAAGAAAGCCGCTCGGGTGAGCGTCTTCCCACAGGAAACGTTACGTCAGGATCGCCGTCGTGTTCGTCACGCACATCTTGTGCACGTCGGCCGCGCTGAAGCCTGCGTCCAGCATTTTCTGTGCGAACATGGCGAAGCCCTCGGCGACCGGCGGGTTGATCGTCTGCCCCAGGTCGGTCGAAAGCACCACGCGCTCAGGGCCCACCTTGCGGACGCTGTCGAAATAGGTATCCCACGGCGCCTTGTTCGTGTACATCGTCGTGAAGCAGTGCTCGATCATCCCACCGAGGTCGGCCACTTCCACTTGCTCCTGCGCTGTCATGTTCTGTGACGGGAATTCCGCATGAGTCACCACCACACGCTTCAATCCCATCTCTTTCTTCGCCACTTTCACCAGCGCGTGAATTTCTTTCTTGCTCAGGTGCCCCGTGGCCAGAATCATGTCGTGCTTGCCGATCAGCTCCAGACACCGGCGCGCAGCGTCGCTCACTTTGCCGCCGGCGTCCAGCACGCTGATGGGCGCAGGCGAAATCCCCGTGGCCGAGAGCTCGCGCTGGATTTTCGCCCAGAAAGGCAGCTTGTCCGTGGGGCCGTCGCTGCGCCCGGCGGTTTCGTTCGCCGCGTCCACGGTGGGGAACCAGCAGATCTTATTTCCGGAGCGCCCAGCGATTTCGAGCGCCACGGGATTCAGGCCGCCGACGCTGTGATTCAGCGTGATCGCGCCGTACGCGGTGATTCCCGGGCTCGCCTTCGTCACCACCTTGGCGCGTTCGTAGGTCGGCGCGTAGTGCGATTTCAGCACGAAGCCCTTCAGCCCGTGCGCGCGAAATTCCTTGGCGAGATCGAGGTCGTCGATTCGCCGCGCGATCACGTCCGGCGCCACGTGGACCTGGATATCGTAGCCGCCTTCGATAGCCTTCCATGCAGCATCGGTAATTTGAATCGGTGCGGTAACCGTCTCGGTTGTCATAGCGATATTTTACCTAGATTTGGGTTTTGAACGCTCGTGCGAATTACAGAGGCTGGCCCGCGAGCCAGGCGTCTCCGCGCTTGTAAAGCGCTTCGACCTCAGGGCCCGTAAGTCCGGGCATGTCCATCTTGATTTTGTAGCCGATTTGCGTTTGAAGGTAGGCCAAGTGCCGGTAGCCTTCGCGGAACGACATCAACAACTTCTGGTCGAGCGTGAGTTTCGCTGCGGGATCGACCGGATCCATGCGGTCCTTCTCGTAGATCGGTTGGCGAAGCACCAGGCCCCAGCGCCCCGAGCGTTTTTCCCAGAAATCGACGAAACGACCTGTGCAGACGACGTCGCAAACCACCTCGTGTACCGGCGCACGCTGCGAAATGGTCATTTTGGTCTGCGAGAGGGCGCGATCACCCTTCACCTCGATCGAACTCCCGCCCAGAAAATGCAGGATGCGCACGCCCTTGGCGAATCCCTGCTTGCTCATTTCGATAAACTGGTCCGCCGTGCCCTGCGTCCAGGTGGCCATCATCACGCCGTCGTCGTGCCATAGCTCTCGGAATTTGTCCCACATCAGCGCATCGCGCCACACCACCCAGTTTTCAACCATTTCGCGAATCGTCAGTCGCTCGGCCATCTCAGGGGTCATTTGGATCTCCCGCACCCGTTTCGAAGTACGGGAGATTCTACACCGCCGGACCCGCTCGCCAAACGCCGGCGACCAAGACACCTCTCTGGATCGGTTTCCGGCGGTTATGAGAAGATGGCGCCCGCCCGCGCGATCGAATGCGCGCGCGGCGCCGAATATCAACCGTGACCACCACAACTGACAGTCGTCGCCGCCCGATTCCGTGGTACGCGAGTCTGTGGGTATACGTGTTGGTGGGCATGCTCGCCGGGATCTTGCTCGGGAAATTCGATCCGAGCCTCGGCGTCAAAATGCAGCCATTCGGCGATGCGTTCATCAAGCTCATCCGCATGCTGATCGCTCCGATTATTTTCTGCACAGTCGTGCACGGCATTGCGCGCATGGCCGATATTGCCAGGGTGGGACGCGTGGCGCTGAAGGCAATCGTGTATTTCGAAGTGCTCACCACCATTGCGCTCATCATCGGCCTCGTCGCCGTGAATTGGTGGCATCCGGGCCGCGGAATGAACGTGGATCTGGCGCACGTGGACACCTCGGGAGTGCAGGCCTACATCGTGCACCCGGAGGCCGTCACCGTCACTTCGTTCCTGATGAACATCATTCCCTCCACTTTCGTGGGTGCCTTCGCCGACGGCGGCGTGTTGCCGGTGCTTTTCATCTCGGTACTCTGCGCGTTCGCGCTCACGCAGGTGGGCGCTGCCGGCAAGCCGGTGGTGGATTTCATCGAAGCGGCGTCGCGAATGCTTTTCGCCGTGGTCGGAATCGTCATGTGGGCCGCACCGATCGGCGCGTTCGGAGCGATTGCGTTCACGGTAGGGAAATTCGGCGCAGGGTCGCTGGTCTCGCTCGGGAAACTGCTCGGCGGATTTTACGTTACCTGCCTGATCTTCGTCTTCGGCGTGTTGTGGCCCGTGGCCGCCTGGTGCGGTTTCAATATCTTCAAGCTGATTCGCTACATTCGCGAAGAACTTCTGATCGTCTTGGCGACGACTTCTTCCGAGACCGTCCTGCCTCAGCTGATGCGCAAGCTCGAAACGCTCGGCTGCGAAGAAAGCATCGTGGGCCTGGTGATTCCCACCGGCTACTCATTCAATTTGGACGGAACGTGCCTCTATCTGGCGACTACGACGGTCTTTCTGGCGCAGGCGACCAATACGCACCTGTCGATTTTCGAGCAGCTTGGACTGCTCGCCGTCCTGCTGCTGTCATCAAAGGGAGCTGCGGGCGTAGCGGGAGCGGCGTTCGTGGTGCTGGCAGCGACGATTGCAACCACGGGAACGATCCCGGTCGCCAGCGTCGCGCTCGTGCTCGGAATTCACCGGCTGATGTCAGAGGGTTTGACGCCAACAAACGTGGTCGGCAACGCGGTCGCTACGATCGTCGTCTCGAAATGGGAGCACGCACTCGACGAGAAGCGCCTCCGGTCTGAACTGGGAGGCGCGGCTTAGCGGAAGTACCGGCGCACATCCCGGCGCAAACCTAATGCGCCGAGGCTGCTGCCGACCTGTTCAAGATCTGTTCCAGCCGGTCGAGCACCTGCATCGCGGTATAGCACTGCCGGACGCTCGCATTCGGCTCGCGCTTCTCATTGATCGCCGAGAAAAACTCGCGGTCCTGCAGCTCGATGCCGTTCATCGATACGGCCACGTGCGAAAGATCGATCCTCTTGTCCTCGCCGTCGATGAGGTCGTCGTAATAAGCCTGGAACGTCCCGTTGTCGCAGATGTAGCGAAAGCGCGTGCCCAGCGGTCCCTTGTTATTGAACGAAAGCGAAAGCGTGCAGATCGCGCCCGAGGGCACCTTCATCACGATGCCCATGTCCATGGCGATCTTCAGCTCCGGATGCAGGGGCCCCTGCACGGCGTAGCAGTCGGAAACCAGCTCGCCCGTCTGGTACTGAAAAAGATCGACCGTGTGACACGCGTGATGCCATAAAAGGTGATCGGTCCAGCTGCGCGGCTGCCCGGCCGCGTTCATATTCGTGCGGCGGAAAAAATAGGTCTGCACATTCATCTGCAGCACTTTCAGCTCGCCGGCCTTGATCTTTTTGTGTACGTATTGATGGCTAGGATTAAATCGGCGGGTATGGCCGCCCATACAGACCACGCCGGTCTCTTTCTGCACGTCCACCAGCCGTTTGGCGTCCGCAAGGGTATCTGCAATCGGAATTTCCACTTGGACGTGCTTGCCGGCGCGCATGCACTCTACACCCTGGCTCGCATGCATGCCCGTCGGCGTCGCCAGGATCATGGCCTGTAGGCCGGGCTGTTGGAGGCTCTCAGCCAGATCGCCTGTGAAATGCGGAATCTTGAATCTCTTGGCGACCTCTTCGGTCGATTTCTGATTCCCGCCCGTCAGGGTGATCACTTCGGTGCCTGGAATCGCCTGCAGCGCTTCCAGATGTTTCACGCCGAACGCGCCTTGTCCCGCAACGCCGACTTTCATAGCTTTGCCCTCGCTTGGAATCGAATAACCTCGACGGAATTCGAGCGGATGTGCGGCCCGGGAAAACTGAACCTGCGGCCTCCGGAGACGCCGCAGGTCAAAGTTGGATACAGCCGAACCGCCCCAGGTTAGTGCGACGCGGCGCTCGGCTGCCCCATTTCGTTCTTGGCAGCACGCAACTTGCGCAGCTCCGAATGGATTCGGATCACGGCCATCCACATACCCAGCGGATGCGCGCCCGCCGTCACCAGCGGATGCACTTGCCCATCGCGGAATTTCTCGATGTCGTCGTCCTGCAGCGTCTCCAGCACCTTTGCCTCTTCGGGCGTCATGCCGTATTCCTTCGCTACCGAGGGAAGGTCATGAATGAGCCGCAGCCGCAGATCGCGCTTGAATCGGCTGTCGTATAGCACTTTATTGAGCTTGTAGGCCGAGGGAGACGGATGCTTGTAGAACTCATAACCGCCCTTGAATTCATACTTCTTCGAGGCTTCCTGCCCTTCCTTGGATGGTCCCGTTCCCTTCAGAGGCATGAAGCGCAACACGGCGTGGCCGTGGTGCCAGGTCGGTTGGTAGGTGACCAGCTCGCCTTTCTGATTGCCGATTGCGCCGAACATGATCATCCATGAAAGCAGCTCGGTGTTGCCCACTTCGTCCAGCTGTTCGTTCGTTAGTTTAATCAGCGAGTCGAGATTGCCCTTTTCGATCTCCGAGATCGCCCAGTAGTCAAAGTCGAAATCTGGCTTCGGGTATTTCCACGTCCCCGGAAAGTGGGACATGCCGCCGCTGGCCACGATGGCCACGTTTTCCGGGCGGTTGGCGATCACCTTGGCAATCGCGCGGCCGAGCTCTGCGCAGCGCTGGGCCGTGGGCAGTGGCGGAAGATACGCGTTCACGAAAATCGGCACCACTGGAATCTTGCGCCCTTCGATCACCCATTCGTAGACCGCCGCAAACGCGTGCCCCAGCACGGCGTCCTGCGAGTAGCCCAGGTCGAAGCCCATTTTCATGAGCTTGTCGAGCAGGTCTTCGGTGAGCGCTTCGTGGATCTTCAGCTCGTACTTCCGGCCGGCGAACTCGGCGTGCGAATATTCGCCCGACAGGATGGCGAAGGTCGGCACGGAGCTCAAAAAGAAAGTCTCCAGGTGATCGCTGCCGATCACGATGATGGCGTCCGGCTTGGTTTCCTCGAGCTCCTTGCCGATCTGGCGCATCGCAGCGATGTCGGCGTCGAGCTGCTTGGGGTCTTCACTGGGCGGACGGTCAAAAAGCTGCGGGGCGTGTACGGTGGCATATGCTGCAACAATCTTTCCCATGGCTGTTACCTCGTTTCAGTCTGCGGGAGGGCGTACCTCAACCACCCCCCAAGGCTCCCCAACCCTCGGGTTCGAGGAGCCAATTCTAGCGCGTGCTTCTAAGGGGATTCTGGCGAAAACGAGCGGATCTCGTCAAGCGAAACCGTCCGCTCGCCACTGGCTTTAAGAACTGCGTTTCACGATGTGAACGGGTTGGGTTTCGAGACGTCGATTTCGAGATCCTTGATCGCCTTTTGCACCACCGAGGCCTGGATTTTGCCCTCGCGCAGCAGCTCGTGCAGCGTCGCGAGGGTGATGAAACGCGCATCGACCTCGAAGAAGTTGCGGAGCGATTCCCGACTCTCGCTGCGCCCGAATCCGTCTGTGCCCAGCGATGCGAGCCGCCGCGGCATCCAGGAGCCGACGAGGTTCGGCAGCGCCTTCAGATAATCCGTGGCCGCCACCAGCACCCCGGGCGCATCCGCCAGGCACTGTGTGACGTAGGGCACGCGCGGCTTGTCTGACGGATGCAGCAAATTCCAACGCTCCGTCTCGATGCCATCGCTATACAGCGCCTTGTAGCTCGTCACGCTCCAGACATCGGCGGCAACGTGATATTTTTCCGCCAGAATTTCCTGCGCCTTCAGCACTTCCCGCAGGATCGAGCCGCTGCCGAAGAGCTGCGCGCGCAGCTTCGATTTGGAGTCGGCGGCGGGCTTATAGCGGTACAGGCCCTTCAAAATTCCTCCGCGGGAGCCTTCCGGCATTGGCGGCATCGCATACGGCTCATTCATCACCGTGATGTAGTAGAAGATGCTTTCGCCCTTGCGATACATCCGGTCGATGCCGTCTTCGATGATCACCGCGATCTCGTAGGCAAACGCCGGGTCGTATGCTTGCAGCGTCGGAATCGGCAGCGCCAGAACATGGCTGTTGCCATCCTGGTGCTGCAACCCTTCGCCGGCCAGCGTCGTGCGCCCGGCCGTGCCACCCAGCATGAAACCGCGACACCGCGTATCCGCCGCGGCCCAAATCAAATCGTTCACGCGCTGGAAGCCGAACATCGAATAGAAAATGAAGAACGGAATCGTGTTGATCCCGTGCGTGGCGTATGCCGAGCCCGCGGCGATGAACGATGACATCGATCCCGCTTCCGTAATGCCCTCTTCCAGGATCTGCCCGTC
>CAZLWY010000235.1:0-4171 GCA_964563425.1 uncultured Acidobacteriaceae bacterium
CGCGTACTGCACGAAACACGACAGCACATGTTTCCCCGGCGGCGCGACCGACGGGTCGGTGAGCGACGGGATGACCATGTCGATGTAGGGCCGCCGCGAATACTCGCCGTATTTCGCCTGGTCGTAGGCGCGCTCGAGATATTCGGTCGAAGGCGAAATCGAAATGGCCCCGCGGAGATGGCGCCCCGCACCCGGCAGACACGTAAACTCCGGCAGCGCATCCAGCGCGACATTCACCTTCCCGGAGGACCCGCGATATTTATACCGCTTCACCTCTTCGAGAAAATCGCCGGGCAGCTCCCGGGATTCGACGAATTTCAGAAATGTCAGGTTTGGATCCACGCTCGACGAAACGGCCACGGCGCGAATTTCCTCGCCGTTTTCGAGAACCACTCCGCGCGCCGCTCCGTTCGTCACCACAATCCGTGCCACGGGCGCTTCCTTCCGAATCTCCGCGCCCGCTTCTCGCGCCGCGTCACCGATCGCGTTTGAAATTGCGCCCGTCCCTCCGCGGCTGAAACCCCACGACCGGAACGCCCCGTCGATCTCACCCATGTAGTGGTGCAGCAGCACGTAGGCGCTCCCCGGTGACCGAATCCCCAGAAACGTGCCGATGATCCCCGACGACGACATGGTGGCCTTCAAAATATCGGTCTCGAACCACTGGTCCAGAAAATCCGCCGCGCTCATGGTCATCAACTGCACCAGGTTGTACTTGTCCTCGGCGGGCAGTTTCTGGAAACGCCTTCCCAGGGTCGCCAGTTTTTTCCAGTCGCGCGGATCGAGGGACCCAGGATCGGGAGGAACCATCGCCAGAATCGGCTTTACGAACCGGCACATCGCGACCATCGCCTGCGAGAAGTCGTCGTAAGCCTCGGCGTCAAGCTTCGAATGCCGTTCGAGCTCGCGCCGCGTTTTCGCGTGATCGTTCACGCGCCAGAGATACTTGCCTTCGATTGAGGGCGTGAACGTCCCGTCCAGCGGCAGAATTTCCAGCCCATGGCGCGGCAAGTCCAGATCGCGGATGATTTCCGGCCGCAGCAGCGATACGACGTAGGAAAACACCGAAAACTGGAAGCCCGGAACGATCTCTTCGGTGACCGCCGCGCCGCCCAACAGGTGCCGCCGTTCCAGAACGAGCACTTTCTTTCCAGCCCGGGCGAGGTAGGCCGCATGGACCAGGCCGTTGTGCCCGCCGCCGATAACAATGACGTCGTATTTTTTCGCCATGAGGATTTGCCGCGATACAAGGACGCGACATTCTACAGGTGCCCGCCGCCGCTAACAACCAGCGCGGCATTCTCTCTACCCTCTGCGCGTCCGCGGCGGATGGGGAATGCTCTGTGGTTTCTGTGCCCGCTCTGCGCCGTGTTTAAATCAAATGCAGGATGCGGGAGAGCTTCAACTATACTCGCGTGCGCCAGCGTGGTGTCCAAAAGGGGTAGCCGTGCCGATAGGAACCGCACTCCACGAACGAGTCATGCAGCTATGCGAGAGTCTCAACTTCCGCGACTGGGCCGGCTACTACGCCGCGAGCGTCTACGAAACGCACCACGAACACGAATACAACGCCATCCGCAACGCCGCCGCCATGATCGACGTCTCGCCGCTGTTCAAATACCGCATCAGCGGCCCCGACGCGGCGCGGTTTATCAATCGCGTGATTGCGCGCGATATCGAACGGGTGGCCATTGGGCAGGCCATCTACTGCTGCTGGTGCGACGAGCAGGGAAAGGTAATCGACGACGGCACGATCTCGCGCCTCGCCGAAAATCAATATCGTTGGACTGCGGCCGAACCAAACTTCCGCTGGTTCCATCAGAACTCGCTCGGTCTCGACGTGAAAATTGAAGACATTTCCCGCGAGCTTGCCGCTCTCGCGATTCAGGGACCGACCTCATCGCGCCTTCTGCAATCCGTCGTCGGCAGGGAGATCGCAAACCTGAAATACTTCCGGGTCACGCGCGGCCGCATGGCCGCAGTCGACGTGGAAATTTCTCGTACCGGCTACACGGGCGACCTCGGCTATGAAATCTGGATACCTTGGGACGACGCGACCAAGGTTTGGGATGCGTTGGTCCAAGCCGGTGGCCCTTTCGACCTGCATCCGGCCGGGATGCTGGCGCTCGACGTGGCCCGCATCGAAGCCGGTCTGATCCTGATCGATGTGGACTACACCAGCAGCAAGAAAGCGCTGATCGAATCGCAAAAACACTCGCCCTATGAAATCGGACTGGGCCGCCTGGTGGATTTAGGCAAAGAGAGTTTCATCGGGCGCGAAGCCCTGGTGGAAGAAAACCGTCGGGGACCAAACCGCTCTCTCGTGGGATTGGAACTGAATTGGGATGATGTCGAGCAGCTATACGATGCGACGGGCCTTGCCCCGCAGGTTTCCAGCACGGCGTCGCGCGTCGCGGTCCCGGTCTATCGCAGCGGCGCCCAAATCGGCAAAGCGACGTCGACGACCTGGTCGCCCGCGCTGAAAAAAATGATTGCCCTTGCGAGCATCTCGAGCCCGCAGGCCCGTCCGGGCACGGAGCTTCAGATGGAAATTACGGTTGAAGCAGTGCGCCACAAAGTCCGCGCCAACGTCCGCAAGTTGCCGTTCTTCCATCCGGCCAGAAAAACGGCGACCCCGCCGCTCTAGTTTCTCAGTGGCGGGCGGAGCCGCCCGGTAAGGTCACGGAAGGCCGTGCTATTTCCGGGCTATCGCCACTTGTCAACCGACGCGCTGGTGACGTAGCTGAAGTCTCCGCCGGCCCAGTACGTGTTTGTTTCCCCGCCCAACACGATGATCTCAATGGAGGACTTGGGGTTGGGATCGGGCGGCGTGCCCGGACGGCCGCGGCGGTAGAAGCGCTGGAATGGAATCTCGCCGTCGCCCATCTTCAGATAAGAGGCATACGGCTCGACGCCTTCCTGGGCCTGCTTCAACTCCTTCTGGTGCGTGTCCCAATAGAGCCAACCCGGCGTCTTCGAGTTCTTCGACCAGTAGTCGCTTAAATCTTCCTTCGAGTTGAATCCCTTTTCCTTCGCCTCGCGGGCGATCGTCGGATCGAGCATCAGCGTGGCGGCGCTGGTGCCGAAAGAGAAGAAATGCGTCAGCCAGTTCTTGATCAGTTCGTGGTAGGGCATGTTGGGGAACCAGGCGACGTTGTTCAGGCTCCAGCCGCTGAAAATGCTCACGACGCTCTCGTCGGCCTTGAACCCCTTCTGCGCGTGGAAAGGCTTCCAGCCGTCCGGCAGCCTGTTTTCAGTTTCCGCGATGCAGAGGTTGTTGTAATTGAAGTTGGATCCCAGAGTGCCCAGGTAGCTGAGTCCGGGCACGCCGCAGCCGCCGAGGTTCTTCGAAAGGATCGTCCAGGCGCGGCCGATGACGGCATTGGGTTCGGCGAACGGGCCCATCGCGCCGATGCCGTAGTTCATCTTGATTTGGTCGGAGATGGGACCGTTCAGCAACACCATGCGGGAGAAGGACGACGTCGAGCTAAACAGCGCTGGCTGGCCCGTGGCAGAGATCGCGAGAATCACGGGGAGGTATTCCGGACTCGCGCCGGCCATGACTGCATTGATGGCCACGTGCCTGACCGTGAACGTCCACGAAGGTTGCGCGCCCTGGGCGGCGCTCAATTTGCCGATGACCTCGTCGGGCTTGTGGCTCGTGCCCTTCAGCATTGCCTCCACCTTTTCCTCGGTGGGAAGGATGATGGGCATGAAATCGGTCAGGTTGTTGTCGCAGTACAGGCGCTGCAGCTCATCCTGAGTGCCCACGTAGGTGGGCGGGCCAATATCCGGACTGATCGTGCCGGTTTTCTTTTCCTCCGCGGTCAGAGGTTGCGTCAGCGCGGCAATTATTTCCGGCATCAGCGGCTTGTTGGTGATCGGATCGTTGCCTTCGAGAACTTTGTACATTTCCTCATCCGTCTTGTTGGTCATCGGGTGAGGGAGGAAGCAGATGCGTTCAAGAGGCATTCCGCGGCTGGCGGCGTTGGACTTCGCCAGGCCCACGAAGGCGATCGTGACCAGTGGGGCGGTCGGGAAACCCATCTTTTCGACTTGCATGCAGTGACCGACGGTCGCTGGGGTGCAGGTGCTTCAATGCCCGTACGCCATGATCATGGCGTTGCCGCTGGCTTTGATTTCCGCCATGAGCTTGGGGTCATCATCGAAA
>CAZLWY010000236.1:0-18870 GCA_964563425.1 uncultured Acidobacteriaceae bacterium
GGACGGCTGATGTTGCAGCAACTGCGCGGGCTTTGAGGAAAGGTTCATTTGTATTTCCAACGGACGCTGCCGTCCTTCGCGTCTTCCAAGAGGATACCAGAATCCGCGAGTTTCTGGCGGATTTCGTCGGCGCGTTTGAAGTTGCGGCTTTTCTTGGCGGCCAGGCGTTCGGCGATTAGGGCATCGACTTCGGCGCCGGGCATGCGAGAGGTTTGCGGGTTGAAACCGAGCCGGGCGAGCTTGTCATCGTCGTCGTCGTCGATCAAGGCGAGAACGGCGTCGAATTTTTCCATGGCGGCGAGAGTGCGCGGGGCGTCCTGCTGGAGGAAATCGCCACGGTCCATGGAGGTGTTGATGTCCCGCACGAGATCGAAGACAGCCGCCAGCGCGATGGCGGTGTTGATGTCGTCGGCCAGGCCGGCGTCGAAATCGGCTTCCGCTTTGGCGATGCGCTTTTCGTTCTCGGGATTCTGGCCCGCGGGAAACTGCGCGGCTTTCAGACGCGTAACGAAGTTGCGCAGGCGCTCGATGGAATTGCGGGCCTGCACGAGGCCATCTTCGGTGAAATTGAGCTGGCGGCGGTAGGGGACCGAAAGGAGCAGGAAGCGAATCGTCGAAGGCTTGTGCCCGCGCGCGAAAAGATCGCGCAGCGTGTAGAAATTGCCGAGAGACTTCGACATCTTCTGGCCTTCAATAATCAAATGTTCGGCGTGCAGCCAGGTGCGCACGAATTGCTTTCCGGTGGCCGCTTCGCTCTGCGCGATTTCGTTTTCGTGATGCGGAAAGGCGAGATCCACGCCGCCGGTGTGGATGTCGAGCGTTTCGCCCAGGTATTTCATGGCCATCGCGGAGCATTCGATGTGCCAGCCGGGCCGGCCAGGGCCGATGCGCGTCTCCCAGAAATGCTCGCCGGGCTTGGGGGCTTTCCATAGCGCGAAATCGCGGGCGGATTCTTTTTCGTATTGATCGACGTCCACGCGGGCGCCCGCCTGCATGCCAGCGACGTCGATTTTCGAAAGCTTTCCGTACGCGGGAAACTTCGCGATGCGGTAATAGATGGAACCTTCGCTTTTATAGGTGAGGCCCTTTTCCTGGAGCTTCTCGATCAGCGCGACCATGTCTTCGATGTGATCCGTGGCGCGGACCAGCTCCTCGGGCATCTGGATGTGCAGCGCGTCGATGTCCTCGAGGAAGGCCTGGATGTATTTGTCCGTGAATTCGCGGATGCTGACTCCCGCAGCAGCGGCGGATTGGATGATGCGGTCGTCCACGTCGGTGACGTTCATCACCTGCATCACGCGCAGCCCCTGGGATTTCAGAAAGCGCCGGAGAACGTCCTGAAACATGAAGGTGCGAAAATTGCCGATGTGGGCGCTGGCGTAAACCGTGGGGCCGCAGGTATACATGCGGACTTCGCCGGGATGCAGCGGCTGTAGCGGCTGCAGATCGTTGGACAGCGTGTTGTGCAGGCGTATCTGGACCATTTAAGTGCCAAATGCAAACTCGTAATTGTATCTGACGCTTCGGCTGGCGGCAAACCGGGCTCGACGCCAGATGCAACTCACCGCAGAAACCCGGAGGGCCTGGAGAAGGGCGGGAGAACGAGACGATGTATGCTACCGGCCTTATGCGAGCGGCGCGCCTGACCTATTTCCTGGCGATATTTTTGAGCGCGTTCCTTTTGTTTCAGGTGCAGCCGCTGATTGCCAAGATCATTCTGCCGTGGTTTGGAGGCGGAGCGGCGGTCTGGATTGTTTGCCTGCTGTTTTTTCAGATCGCGCTGCTACTCGGCTATCTCTACGCGCATTTCTTGACGCAATTTGTGCCGGCGGCCGCGCAACGCTGGGTCCACGCGGGTGTAGTCGTCGCGAGTTTCGCGGCCCTGCCGATTTTGCCGAAGAGTACGTGGATGCCGACGGGGCCGGATGCGCCCGTTCGGCATATCGTAATGCTGCTTGGCGTGACCGTGGGCTGGCCGTATTTTCTGCTGGCTTCGACCAGTCCTCTGCTGCAAGCGTGGTACAGGCGCGCGAAACCGGGCGCAGTACCTTACCGGCTGTATGCACTTTCAAACGCCGGGTCGATGCTCGCGCTGCTCAGCTATCCGCTGATCGTCGAACCGATCCTTTCGACATCCCATCAGGCTTACGGATGGTCGGCTGCCTATGCGTGCACGGCAATTTTGTGCGCGGCAGTGGGATTCTTTGCGAGCGGCGGATCCGCCACAGACGCGAGCCAACACAGCGGCACGGCGACGGCGGAGGACTGGAAAACGCAGGGACTGTGGATCGCGCTCGCGGCCTGCGGATCGGCGCTGCTGCTTTCGGTGACCAATCACATCACGCAGAATGTCGCCTCGGTGCCGTTTCTATGGATTGTGCCGCTCGGCCTGTATCTGCTCAGCTTTGTTTTGTGCTTTGATGCGAGCGGCTGGTATCGTCGCGGCCTTTTCCTGCGACTGCTGGGAGTCTTGCTCGGGGGGATGGCCTACGCGCTGTCGCCATCGTTCGCGAGTCTGCCGATCAAGCTGCTGATCCCGCTGTTTTGTGCCGGGCTTTTCGTCGGCTGCATGTTCTGCCACGGCGAGCTGGCGCGGGTGAAGCCCGATCCGGCGCATTTGACGCGCTTTTACCTACTGATTTCAACGGGCGGCGCAGGGGGAGCGATTTTCGTGGCTCTCGTGGCGCCGCACATTTTCCGCGGCTATTACGAGCTCCACGCTTCGCTGGCGGCTTGCGCGATCCTGGTCCTGGCGGTGCATGCGCACGATCCGGAGAGCGATTTTCGGCGCACGCGCTGGCAAGCGTCGTGGGTGGTTCTGATGGGGCTGGTGGTCGCGCTGGTCGCCAGCCTTTTCAGCACGGCCCGGGATGAAGCGATCGAATCGCGCTTGATGGTGCGGAATTTTTACGGCGTGTTGAGCATTGTCGAAGGCCAGGCTCCGAATGTAGTCGTGGGAAAGGGCGAGTCCACACAGCCACTGGAGGAAGACGCGCGCTACAGGCGGCTGATGAACGGGACGATCGACCACGGGCTGCAATTCTACGCTTGGAGCAGGCGTCGATGGCCGACAAGCTATTACGGGCCGAATTCCGGAATCGCAATCGCGTTGCGCGCGGCACGACAGCCTGTCTTTCCTGACGTGCTTGCCGGGGGCTCGACGATAAGGTTTCGGCCAGCGCGCCCCGAGTTGTGCGCCGGATTTATCGGCCTGGGCGCAGGAACCATCGCAGCCTACGGGCAGCGCGGCGACCGATTTACCTTCTACGAGATCAATCCGCTCGACGTGCAGATCGCTCAGACGCAGTTTACTTATCTGCGCGAGTCCGAGGCCGCGATCGACATCGTGATGGGCGACGGGCGATTGTCGCTCGAGCGGGAGGCGCCGCAGAATTTCGACGTGCTGGCGGTCGACGCTTTCTCAGGCGATTCGATTCCGGTTCATTTGCTCACACGGCAGGCGTTCGAGCTTTATTTCCGTCACTTGAAGGCGGACGGAATTCTGGCGGTCCACATTTCGAACAAATACCTGAATCTGGAACCGGTGGTTTCCGCCGCGGCAACGGCCCTGAACAAGGAAGCGGTGATGATCACCAATTCCGACGATCACGCGAAAGGCATCTACGCGGCGACCTGGATTTTGCTGGGAGACCGTCAGGCACTGACGGGCGCTCCCGCGATCGAACAGGCCGGGACGGTGCTTGGACCGGCCGGTTGGAAATATCTTTGGACGGATGATTACAGCAGTCTGTTAAAGCTCCTGAAGTGAACGGCGGCGCGAGGCTTGTCAGGCTTTGTGGACGGGCGACTCGTACGGCGCGACGCCGAAATCGCTGAGCACATCGGGCAGTACGACCACGCCGAGCAGATGGTGGATGTTTGCGCGGCTTACGACGGGAAGCACGTCCAGCTTGGCCAAGCCCATGCGCTCGAGCACCACGTAGAGCGGATGATCGGCGTGCACGTGCGGAAACTCCGTCGAGGCCACGAAACTTCGCACCGTTTTGCCTTCTTCGCCATCCGCGACGGCCTTCTCCAGTTGCGCGACACTGACGACGCCCTGGATGCCTTTCTCATCGGTCACCGGCCAGGCGTGAAAGGCGCTGCCGCGCACCCGGGCCAGGGCTTCGGCGACACTGGACTGCGCCGAGATGGTCTCGGATGCGACGCGCATGACGCTGGCCGCCTGTCGCTGCGCGGATCGCCGGCGCCCCCCTTCGCTCGGCAGGTGAATGCCGTCCTGAATTGCCAGGCACTCGTAAATCGGCACCGGTTGCAGGCGCGCGGAAATGAAAAAGCTCACCAGATTGGAAATCATCAGAGGAACGATGACGGCGTAGTCGTGCGTGGTTTCGAAGATCATCAGAACGGAGGTCATCGGTACGCGCAAAATTCCGGCGAAGAGCGTGCCCATGCCGACCAAAGCGTACGCGCCCGGTGTGGCCGTCTGAGCCGGCCAGAAATGGTGCACCACGCTGCCGAGCGATCCGCCGAGCATCGCACCGATGAAGAGGCTGGGGCCGAAGATGCCGCCGGCATTGCCCGAGGCGTAGCTCGTGGTGACGGCCACGAGCTTCAAGACGATGAGCACGGCCATGAGCTCGAAAGCCATTTTATTGTTGAGCGCGTCGCCGACGTAGCCGTAACCGACCCCCAGCACCTGAGGCACGCGCCAAGCGATCAATCCCGCCACCACGCCTCCGACGGCCGGTTGAAACCATTGTGTCCAGCGCGGCAAGCGCGCGAAGCTCTGTCGCATTCCCAGCAGCATCTTGGTGAAAACGACGGACACCAGCCCGCCGATCACGCCCAGGACCGCGTAAACGAGAAACTCGAATGGATGAACGAGCTGATATTGCGGAACTTTGAACAGTGGATCATTGCCGAGCAACAACCGCAGCACAAACCACGAAGTGGCGGACGCGAGAACCACCGAGCCGAGCACCGGCGCATTCAGATCGCCGACGATTTCTTCGAGCGCGAAAACAACAGCCGCGAGCGGCGTGTTGAAGGCGGCGGCAATCGCCGCGGCGGCGCCGACGGGAATGAGCGCTTTCACGTTTTCCGAACGCAGGCCCAGCCGGCGGCCGAGGACAGAGGCGATGCCTCCGCCGACCTGCACCGAGGGTCCTTCGCGGCCCAGCGGGATTCCGCTGGCGAGCGTAGCCGCGGTGCAGAAGAACTTTCCGACCACGGTGCCCAGGGTGATGACGCCGTCGCGCGCGTAGAGCGCTGCCTTGGTTTGCGGTACGCCGCTGCCGCGCGCGTCCGGAAAATAACGGAACAGCAGATAACCCATGCCGAGAGAGCCGAGCACGGGGATCAGCACGCGCCGCCACGCCGCGCTGCCGACCGGGTAGAGGCGCATGCCGAGGCGCTCGGTGAGCAGAATGAAGGCCACCACGGCGAGGCCGGTGAGCGCGCCAATCACGATGCTCAGCACCAGCAGCAAGCGGCCCTGGCGCGGGGCGGTGTGCAGGGCCCACCACTGCAGCGGCGCCTTCCACCAGGTAATCGCGGCCGGCGGGTTTGCGGCTTCGCTCATCGGAGAGGATGCCCCCTCTCAAACATCATATCGAATTCCGCTGGGAGTGAGCGGCCGGCAGTTCGCTAATCTTGACTCTTGAAACTAGGGAAGCAGCTGCACGCGGCGAGTGACGATGGTGACGTCGCCATCCTGCGAAGGCGTCGCGGTCAGCGGACGAGCGTTGGCAAGGAACGCCCCATCGGGCGGCAGGCCGTAGCTCTCGTCGGCAGCCGAGACTTCTACAGGTCTTCCGAGCGGCACGGAGAAACTGATCTCGACTCCGGCGGCCGGCATGGCGGGGCACGCGTAGATCGTCCAGCCGTTGAAATAGCTGCGAACCTCCGGCGTGGCGGGCTCGATCGGCTGCCCGCCCATGCGCGGCGATTCGATGCCCGAGCCTGGAGGAAACAGGATCGCGGCGTAGGGCGCTCCACGCTCGGAACGCAACAGTGTGCGATAACTGCGTCGGCCATCCGTTTCGGAGGCTTCCAGAATCGTGAACGTGGGCGGCGCGAGATCGTTGTGCGGCGCTTCGGAAACGAACGAGGCGTGAAAATCCCACGGAAACGCGCCACGCGTGGGGCCGCGGAACGTAGCCGCCAAACGAATCGGCTCGGGCAGCCGCCCGGAATCGGGCTGGACAATCCACAGCGCGTTTCCGGTGTCGGCGTCCTGCGCGAATTCGATATTGACGCGCTCGGGAGCTTTCGCGGAATACGCAGGGACAACGATGGCGGCGAAAACGGCGAGGGCCGTCAGCAGGATCGGCATCCACGGAATCGCGAGGCCTCGCAGGCCGGGCACGCCGCGGAGGTCCGCGCAGAGCGGTGCGAGCGGCGTGCAAATCCAGCCGACGAGCACGGCGATGAAAATCAGTCCGCGATTGCCGAGCGCGCTATAGAGCAACAAGGCCGGTCCGAAAGCGACCACGCCGGCGGCGGCGATCGGCACGATGGCGGCGGTGGCAGCGCCGGCGCCTTCGCCGTGCGAATCGCTCGTGCGACGCAGAGTCGCCGCCAACCCTGCGAGCGAGGCGACGGCGGCGGGCACCAGCACGATGTAGCTCATCCCCGGCGATTGCCAGGAAATCACGATGGCGATCAGCCCCCACCAGATCCACGTGCCGGTCCAGAGTCCCCAAAAACGCGCGCGGTGCGTGAACAGGATCGCGTGCGTAGTGACCACCGTGACGGCAAGCGCCCAGAACGCCGCCTCGATCGGATCGTGGTACGCGATCCAGTTCACCGGCGTGCCGCCGGCCAGATGAATCAGGCGCTCGACGATGAACGCCAGCAAGCCCGTGACGACCATGGTGACAAGCCAACCCATCATGCCCCAGAGAAATTCCCGCAGCGTGAGCCGATGATTCCGCATCAGCCAGGCGGTTTGCGCGATCAGCAGCAGCGCGACGACGAATGCGATCGGCAGCGAGCGCGACGCAGGCCAGTGAACGAGCAGACGTCCGAACAGATCGAAGAAGGCCCCTTCGCGCTGAGGCGGATTCGCGAGATCGGAATTTGCGAGCGCGACCACGGCGGGCGGCGCGTTGTCGCCGTCGTGCTGGAGGCTCGCGAGGCTTAGGTTGGCGGAATTGTCGAGCGGAGTGTGATAGTGCGGCTCTTCGGCGATGAAAGCAAAGTTGAGACCTTGGTAGCCGGCGGCTTTGAAGATGGTGAAATCGGTATCGTTCGGCAGCTCTTTGTAGAGAGTGTAGGCAATTGAGCTGGTCGCGGGGCGGCTGGCGTGTTGCGCGAAAAGGCGGATGGCCCAATCGTTCGCACTGCCGGTTTCAAACATCAGGCTCGGGCCGGATGTGCCGCGCGCGTCCAGGTTCACGGCGGCGCGAACATTCTTAGCCCAAGGATGAAAGTCGACGAACGCTCGCGCCCCCAGCAGTCCGGCCTCTTCGCCGTCGTCGATCAGCAAAACGATCGAATGCCGAGGTGCGGGAAGAGCTTTTAGCGCGCGCGCGATTTCAAGCACCGCGGCTGTGCCGGCACCGTCGTCGGAATCGCCCGGTCCGGCGGGAACTGAATCGTAATGCGCTGCCAGCAGAACGGCGTCGCTTGCGCCCGGGTCGCCTTCGGTCCCGTCCAGCCGCGCGACCACGTTGTAAACCGTCGCGCAGTTGACAAACAGGCCGCAGTCGAACGCGGCCTGCACCTGCGGATGGTAACCGAGCTCGGTCAGCTCGTCGACGATGCGGCCGCGCACCGCTTCATTCGCGGCGCTTCCGATGGGGTGGGGGGTGTCGTCCCTGAGTACCCGGTGAAGCGTTGCCAGCGCGCGGACGGCGGAGAACTGTGTCCGGGGAGCGCGGGCGGACCTGGGCGCGGGCGGCCGGAGGCCCATGAACGAGGCAGCCAGAATCGTGGCCAAAATCGCCGCACTCGACAGTATTCGGCGCACTCTCGGACTGCCGGGTGAGTCCAAGCGATTCCCTCCTGTTCCGTGCGCGCCATGCTAGGCTGCGGCCCCGCGCAAGTCAATTCGAGACTCGCTGCCATTCGAGACTCGCTGCCACTGCGTTTTGCTATCACGCTGATGGCAGAGGTTTTGACAGCGATCGATTCCAAAGTTAACCTTGCCGAAATGCTATATGGCTTGAGTCACCTTTTCTTTCCGTGGGGAATCCTGCTGCAGGCAGTCGCACTGATCCACGCCATTCGCAGGCGCCCCGATACCTATTGGTATTGGATCATCTTCATCGGCGGTTTTCTCGGCGCGCTGGTCTACATCGTGATGGAAGTGATCCCGGACACGCGTCTGCTGGGGGATATCTTCAAGGGATTTAACCGGCGCTCGCGAATCCAGCAGCTCGAAACGATCATTCTCGATAATCCCTCGTCGGGAAACTACGAGGAACTCGGCGATTTGCTGTTGGAGCAGAACCGATACGCCCGGGCCCGCGACTGCTATGACCAGGCCATCGCCGCGCGGGCGAATTCGGCCGATGCATTCTACCGTCGGGGAATCTGCTCGCTCGAGCTGGGCGACGCCGCGCGGGCGATTCCGGACCTCGAGTCCGTGGTGACACACGAAGCGCGCTACGACCACGACCGCGCGGCGGGGTTGCTGGCACACGCCTACGCCCTGCGGGGTCAGGTCGCTCAGGCCGACGCGCTTTTTGCGCAAACCGCGGCGCTTTCCAATTTCCCCGAAGTGCACTTCCACTACGCCGAGTTTCTGAAATCCCAGGGCCGCGCGAAGGAAGCTCGCGAAGAGGCCCAGCGAATTCTCGAGCGCAAGCGAACCATGCCGTGCTACCTGCAGCGATTTGAAAGGCCCTGGTTCCGCAAGGCGAAAGTCTTGCTGAAAGAAATTCCGCAGACCTGATCCCTCGGTCGCGCACGCTGCTCTGCCTGAGCTGCACACGTTACAAGCGTGTGAATAATGGATTCCGGGCGCGCGGCTCCGCGCTTTGCGGTTCCAATTCATCGGCTTCCGAATTACCCTAGTCGGCCATCCTAGTCGTCTTTGCTGATTCGGAGGGACCGTGTCCGTCCTGGATATCCTTCTTGGAAAACCGCTGGCCACATCGGACGAGCGCGCCGAGGAAATTGGAACTTCGGCCGGCATCCCGATTTTCGGCCTGGACGCGCTGAGCTCCGCCGCATACGGGCCGGAAGCGGCGCTCACGCTGCTGATCCCGCTCGGCGCGGCGGGCATCGCCTACATCGTTCCCGTCAGCCTGAGCATTATCGTCCTGCTGACGATCGTCTACTTCTCCTATCGCCAGACCATTGCGGCGTATCCGGGCGGAGGCGGTTCGTACACGGTCGCGTCGGAAAATTTGGGGCAGTTTCCGGGCCTGCTCGCCGCCGCGGCGCTGATGATTGATTACGTTCTCGTCGTGGCGGTGGGAATTTCGGCCGGAGTGGGGGCTCTGGCATCCGCGGTTCCCAGTCTCCAATCGCACACGGTGGGGATCTGCCTGGGCATCCTGGTGATCATTACGCTGGTGAATCTGCGCGGCGTTCGCGAGGCGGGAATCATTTTCATGGTGCCGACGTATCTATTTGTCGGCAGCTTGCTCGCCGCGATCGCGATGGGCACCTTCAAGACCGTGATAGCCGGCGGCCACCCGATGCCCGTCGTGGCTCCCCCGGCGGCGCCCAGCGCCGTGGTGGCAGCAGCGAGCGCGTGGGTGCTGCTCCAGGTCTTCTCCAATGGCTGCACGGCCATGACGGGCGTGGAAGCGGTCAGCAACGGCGTCCGCGCGTTTCGTGAGCCGACGGTAAAAAATGCGCAGCGCACGCTGACCGTGATCATTGGTCTGCTGATCGTCATGCTCGCGGGCATCGCCTTCTTGGTCCGCGCCTACGGCATCGCCGCGACGGACCCCGGCAGCTCCGGATACCAGAGCGTGCTTTCGATGCTGGTTGCGGCCGTCGCCGGCCGCGGATGGTTCTATTACGTCACCATCGGCTCCGTTCTGGTGATTCTCTCGCTTTCGGCGAACACGGCTTTCGCCGATTTCCCGCGGCTTTGCCGGGCGGTCGCGCACAATAGCTTTCTGCCGCACTCGTTCGGTTTCCGGGGGCGACGGCTCGTCTATGCCGAAGGCATTATGGTTCTGGCGTTTCTCGCAGCCGTCCTGCTGATCCTGTTCGGAGGCGTGACGGACCGCCTCATTCCGCTGTTTGCCATTGGAGCGTTTCTCGCCTTCACGCTGTCGCAAGCTGGGATGGTAGCGCACTGGCGGCGAGTCAGGGGCAAGGGCGCGGTGCACAGCATGATCGTCAACGGTCTGGGAGCTGTGGCCACCGGGGTAACGCTGGTTGTGGTGCTTGTCGCGAAATTCACCTCAGGTGCCTGGGTCAGCGCCCTGTTGATCGGGCTGATTGTAACCACCATGATGTGGGTGCGCCGACACTATGACAGCGTGGCCGTCGAAACTGCTTGCGATTCCCCTCTCGACGTGGGGACGATCCAACCTCCGCTGGTAATCGTGACGATTCAGAACTGGGGCAAGATCGCGCAGCGCGCCCTCCAGTTTGGGCTTTCGCTCTCTCCCGATCTGCGCGCCGTGCACGTGGCCATGGAGGACGAAGCCGATACGCTGCGCGAGCAGTGGCATACCGACGTTGAATTACCCGTGATCCAGGCAGGCCGCCCCGCGCCGGCGCTGATCATTCTGCCATCACCCTACCGGCTCGTGCTGCGACCGATACTTGAATACGTCCTGAAAATCGAGCAGGAGGAGCCCGGGCGGCAAATCGCCATCATCGTACCCGAGCTGGTCGAAAAACACTGGTATCACTATCCGCTGCACAATCAGCGGGCCGAGCTTCTAAAGGCGCTGTTGCTGCTCCACGGCAGCCAGCGCATCGTGCTGATCAACGTGCCCTGGTACATCAAGGCCTAAGTGGGTCGTCGCCTAGTTCTCAGAGCTCCCGGCCGACGGGCTGGTCCGAGAATCACGCGCGTGAAGCCTAGAGAACCGTCTCGGATTTGTGGTCAGCTTGGCCGAAGAGGCCGACACACGCAGAGAACTTGAGCCGCTCGAGCGCTCGCTTGCTGACAGCAACGTCGAAAAACAGGATTCGTTCCGTAAGAAGTTGAACGAAGCCGAGCGCCGCTGGCTGGGGGAATCGATCGCAGCGGGCCCGGTGGTCGAGTCTTCTGAGCGACATAGCCCCGCAAAGCCTCGCTAAGTCCGCCGATCTCCCCCGTCCGGGCCCGAACCCGGTCAGGCGCCGGAAAGATCAACAAACTGCGCAATAATGCGCAATCCCGCTTTACACGTTTCGCGCGCCGTGTTAGTTTCTTTTCCCGTAACCGCCAATCCGTTAGCGCCAGGCGGTAGGGCCATCGATATCCGACCCCTCCGAACGTTTTGTCTCGATAAACGTCTGAAAAAATTCAGAGCGAACCCCCTTCTTTTGATGAAGTTCGGAGGGATTCGCGTGTGAGGGTTGGGTGCTAAAACTTCGCAAAGTAGAACTGCTCGGCTTCAAATCGTTCTGCGAGAAAACGCCGATCACCTTCAGCGGCAGCGGCATCACTTGCATCGTGGGGCCGAACGGCTGCGGCAAGTCCAACGTGGTCGACGCCATCTCCTGGGTCCTCGGCGAACAGAGCCACAAAATGCTCCGCGCCGAGCGCATGTCCGACTGCATCTTCAACGGCACCGCCAAGCGGCCGCCGATGGGCATTTCCGAAGTCACCCTGACGCTGGTCGATCCCGAGCTGTCGGAAGCCGTCGCCAAGGTAATTGACGGCGTGCCCGAAGCCGTCGCCGCGATTGCTGCCGCGGAAGGCGAAATCACGCCCGAGGTCCTGGCCGACCCGGTCGCCGAGGCTGCGGCCGCCGACGCGTCCACCGAATCCGCTCCCGAAGTCTCGGAAAACGGCAAGAAGCCGCACTGGAAAAAACGCGCCGCGGAAAAGCAGCCGTCCATCACCTCGCGCCCCGGCGAAGTGGTCATCGGCCGCCGTCTCTATCGCTCCGGACAGAGCGAGTACCTGATCAACGGCCGCGTGTCGCGTCTTCGCGACGTGCAGGAAATTTTCATGGGCATCGGCCTGGGCCCGGATAGCTACGCCATCATCGAGCAAGGCCGCATCGGCCAGATCCTGAACTCGAAGCCCATGGATCGCCGCGCCATCATTGAGGAAGCCGCCGGCATCACCATGTACAAAACGAAGAAGCGCCTGGCGGAAACCAAGCTCGAGGCCGCGAAGATCAATCTCTCGCGCGTCAACGACATTCTGGTCGAAGTGGAAAAGCAGCTCGCCTCGCTGAAGCGCCAGGCGTCCAAAGCGCGCCGCTATGCCGAGCTGCGCGAACAGATGCGCGGCCTCCTGCGTGTCGTGCTGGCCAGCCGCGCCGAGCATCTCGATAGCGAAGCCGCACGACTGGAAAAGCTTCTCCGCGACATGGACGCCGCCGAAGAGCGCGAGGCCCGCAGTGTGCACGAGCTTGAATCCGAGCAGGAGCGCCTGAGCGCGCGCACCTATGACCTCGATGGCGAGCTGCGCCAGACACAGAATTTCCTCAGCCAGACGGCTCTCGATCTTGACCGCGCGGAAAATCGCATCACCTTCAATCGCGAGCAGGTCGCACAGCTTGCCTCCCGCGCGTCGCAACTCGCCATCGAACTCGAGGTGGCCCTTCGCCAAGCCGCCGATCTTTCGGCTCGGCTTGCGGCGCAACTCGAGTCCCTCGCCGCGCTACGCGGTCAGGCCGCCGCTCTGGAATCCGGCTTACGCGAATCGACCGAACACGTTTCCGCCAGCTCGACCACGCAACAACAGCTCGAGTCGCGGATGGAAGAGCTTCGCCGCCTGGCGCACGCCCTCGTTGAAGAATCCGCGCGCGGTCAGGCCGAATCGCAACAAGCGGAACAAGCCGCAGCGCGTCACGCAGCCGCCGAAGAGCAGCGCTCGGCCTCGATGCGCTCTATCGAACGCGAATGCGCCGCCCTCGAATCGCGCGCCGAAGAAGCGGCCGCGAACTTCGCACAGGCTCAGCAGAACGCGCACTCGATGGGCGCCGCCGTTCGCGACGCTCAGTCGCAACTTGCCTCTCTTCGCCAGAATCAGCAGGAAACGAGCCAGCAGCTCGAGCAGGTTCGCCAGGAACTTTCCGCCGAACGCGCCCGCCATGCGTCGATCGAACAAATTCTCCGCGAGCGCGCTTATACCGCCGACGCGGTGCAAAAACTTTTCAGCGCCAATGGCGATTCGGCCTCGCACGGCTTCCGCGCCGTCGGACTGCTGGCCGACTACGCCGAGGTGCAAGAAGAATACGAAACCGCGATCGAGCAGTTCCTGCGCGAAGAACTCGAATACGTGGTGGTTGAATCTTTCGACCAGGCGCGATCGGGCGTAGCGCTCCTGCGCGATGACGTCGGCGGCCGCGCGACGTTCTTTGTCGATTCGGCCAGCACGCTCGACGTCGACAAAATGGAGAATGGCGCCTCGATGCCCGGGAATTTCATCGCGCGCGTCGATCGCTTGGTCGAGTTCCGCGCGCCTCTCGGCCCGGCCACGAAATATTTCCTGAAAAAGCTGCGCACCGCCTACATCGTCGAGTCCGTCGCGGTCGCCGAACAGATGGCGCAGGACAACCCGCACAGCTATTTTCTGACGCCCGACGGCACTTGCTATCATGGCCGCACCGTTTCCGGCGGACGCAAGAGCGAGGCCGGCCCGCTCGCGCTCAAGCGTGAGTTGCGTCAGCGGGAATCAGAAACGGCGCGACTGGAACAGATCGTCGCGGATCAACAGGCGAATCTCACGCGCATCGAGGAAGAAACCGCCGCGGGCGAGCTGGCGCTTGTGACCGCCGCCGCGCAGCAGATCGAAGCCGAAAAATCCCTGGTCGCCGCCGCGCACCAGCGCGACGAAGCCCGCCGCGAGTTCCTGCGCGTCGATTTGCAACTGGATGGCGAGCGTACCGAAATCGCCCGCCTGCATGCCGACGCCGAATCCGCCCGCGCCCGCGCCGCGCAGGCCCGCACGGAACATGCCGAAGCCGTTCGTTCGCGCGCTGCCGCCGAAACCGAAGCCACCGAGGCCACCGAGAAACTCGCCGACCTCCGACGCGATTTCCAGCAGCTGCAGGAGCGCGTGGTCGCCCGTCGCGAAGAGCTCGCCACCATGACCGAGCGCTTGGCCAGCGCAGAAGGCCTCGAGCAGAGCCTGTCTGCCGAGATCGCGCAGGCGGGCGAGCGCGCCGAATCGCTCCGCCGACAGCACACTGCGCTCGTGGGGGAAAAATCCGAAATCGAATCATCCTGTGAACAGCTCGCTCTGCAAGCCGAGGAGCTCCGTTGCGAAAAATCGCGCCTCGAGGAGCGCAAAGCCTCGCTCGAAACCGAATGGATTGAGGCCCGCTCGCGCACCGGGCAGCTCGAAGAAACGCTGCGCGCGCGCCGCACTTCGCTCGACGAGCTTCGCGCCGACCGCGGCCAGCGCCAGATCGAAAAAGCCCGCAACGATGCCGACCGCGACTACCTCCGCCAAAGCTGCGTCGCCGAGCTCAACGCGCAGCCCGAGGAATTGATCGCCCAGGAGTCGCAGTTACTGGTCGGTGAAGATCTGGTCGCCGCTGAAACGAGTTACAACGAAATGAAAGCGCGCATCGAGGCCATGGGCCCGGTCAACATGATGGCGCTTGAAGAATTCCAGGAATGCGAGCAGCGCGAAAAATTCCTGCGGCGCGAGTGCGACGACCTCGTGCAGTCGATCCAGAACACGCAGCTCACCATTCACGAGCTCGACGAAGTCTCGCGCACGAAATTTGAAGACGCGTTCACCTTCATCAACGCGCAGTTCGCCGTCGCGTTCCAGTCCCTGTTCGGCGGCGGCCACGGCGAGATGCGCCTCAGCGAACCCGATAGCTCCGGCGATTCCGGCATCGACATCGTGGCGCAGCCGCCGGGCAAGCGCCTGCAAAACATTCTGCTTCTCTCCGGCGGCGAAAAGGCTCTCACGGCGCTTGCGCTACTGATCGCCGTCTTCCGCTACGCTCCCAGCCCGTTCTGCATTCTCGACGAAGTGGACGCGCCGCTCGACGAAGCCAACGTCGGTCGCTTCAATCGCATGCTCGCCGAAATGTGCGGCCAGACCCAGTTCATCGTCGTCACCCACAACCGCAAGACGATGGAAATGGGCTCGGTCCTCTACGGCGTCACCATGCAGGAACCCGGCGTTTCCAAACTCGTCAGCGTCAAATGGGAAGAGGACGCAGCCACGGGCGCTCCTGAAGCGGCCGCGACCGCGAGCAACGCCGCCTAGTCCTGAGGGCCTCGATCCCATCCGCCGTTGTGTCGCGGCCGTCGCCGGGACCCAAATCCATCGCTAGAAACGGTCTTTAGCGAAGCTCTCGTGACCTTATAATTCAGCCATGCTCGCACTCGTCCTCCTTCCCGGCATGGACGGCACGGGCATCTTCTTCGAGGATTTTGCGGCCGTCGCGCAGCCGGAATTCGACCCCATCATCGTCCGCTATCCCGACGATCCATCTCGCCTCTACGCCGGACTCGAACCAGTCGCCCGGGCCGCCCTTCCCCGCGATCAGCCATTTCTAATCCTGGGCGAATCTTTTTCCGGACCGGTCGCGATTTCCATCGCCGCCTCCCACCCGCCCGGCCTCGCCGGACTGATTCTCTGCGTCACCTTCGCGCGCAATCCGCACCGCTTGTTGCCGCTTACGACCGCGATTCTGAAGCCGTTTCCTCCCCTACGCCTTCCGTCTTTCATTCAGCACAGAAACCTATTCGGCAAATACGACTCGCCGCGGTTGCGCGCCAAGCTCCGTGGAGTCCGTGCCGTCGTTTCCCAGAAAACCCTGAAGGCTCGGCTGGAAGCCGTAGCTTCCGTCGACGTGTCCGAGCAACTCCGATGTGTTACCGTCCCCACACTGGATCTCCGCGCGACGGATGATCGCGTGGTATCGCGTGCATCGGGCGATCACATTCGAAAAGTTCTGCCGCACGTCGAGATCGCGGAACTCGACGCGCCGCATCTGATGTTGCAGACCGTGCCGCATGAATCGTTGGCCGCCGTCCGGCATTTCGTCGTCAACAAAATAAAACTTTGAATTGAAATAGGTTTTCTTACCGATTGACAACGCTTTGCCCTGCGCTAGAATACCCGCCACTCTGAACTGAGGATTCAAAGCTCGTGGCTTCTTCTCAAATGCGCGCGGTTATTTCGCAAACAGAATTTCCTAAGCTCAAACTTCTTGGGCGCGGCAAGGTCCGCGACATCTACGATCTGGGCGACCGCCTGCTCATCGTCGCCACCGACCGCCTTTCGGCGTTCGACGTCGTTCTGCCGACGCCGATTCCGGACAAGGGCCGCGTCCTGACGCAGCTTTCGCTTTTCTGGTTCAGCAAATTGAGCGCAGTCGTCCCGCATCACGTGCTCGAGGCGAACAATTTCACCGGCGAACTCGCGCCCTACGCTGACAGTCTGGCGGGCCGAGCCATGCTCGTCCGCCGCACCGATCCGTTCCCGATCGAATGCGTCGTTCGCGGCTATATTTCCGGGTCGGGATGGAAGGATTATCAGAAGACCGGCGCGATCTGCGGCATCCCGCTGCCGAAAGGCCTGCGCGAGTCCGACAAGCTTCCCGAACCGATCTTCACGCCCTCGACAAAAGCAACCACCGGGCACGACGAAAACATTCCCTTCGACGAGGCGGCCAAGCGCGTCGGCCTCCCGCTCGCCGAGCGCCTGCGCGACACGAGCCTGTCGCTGTATGAGCGCGCTGCCGAGCACGCGGCGGCCCGCGGTATCATCATCGCCGACACGAAATTCGAATTCGGCATGCGCGGTGACGAACTGATATGGATCGACGAAGCGCTCACGCCGGATTCCTCGCGCTTCTGGCCCGCCGATCAGTACGAACCGGGCAAAGCGCAGCCTTCGTTCGACAAGCAGTTCGTGCGCGACTACTTGGAACGCATCGGTTGGAACAAACAACCTCCGGCCCCGGCGCTTCCGCCGGACGTCGTCTCAGGAACGCAGCAGAAATACCGTGATGCCTATCAGCGCATCACCGGCCACGCACTCGACTGACTCGGTGAAGCTTCACCGGAAGCTTCATTTCGGAGCATGCACACGTGAAAGAGCAACTGGATTCTTTGGTCGGAATGATGGTCGAGCGGGGCATTCTGCTCGATGAAGCCATGACTGAGTTCGAGAAAAAATTCATCCGCCGCGTTCTGGAACATTCCCGCGGAAACCAGTGCCGCGCCGCCAAAACGCTCGGCATCCATCGCAACACGCTGAGCCGCAAAATCACGCAATATCACCTCGATCACCCGCTCCGCCGCCGCTGAATCGCGCGATGGATCGAAATCCTGGGCGCAAAATAACAAGGCCGGCCCGTTTCCGGACCGGCCTGTGAATTTCCCCTTGCCCTGGTATTACTGCTTCGGCGCTGCTTTTCGCGGAGGATGCTTCGCGGTACTGCCTTTTTCGGGAATTGTTGACGGATCCACCTTCACCGAATCCCAGTGCAGCATGAATGGCGTCGGATCGTAGCTCACGAGAGTTCCTGAAAATCGAATCTCGTCCTCTTTCTGGACGCGCACGACATCGGGCTGCGGCGTGATCTGCCCCGCCGTCCCCGCCGGAGGAGCGGCGGTCCAGACCTTCACATTCATGTTGGCAGTGGTCGCCGCAGCGATTTCATCCGAGCTCGCGCTCGTGAACGTCATGATGTCCACAAAATTGTCGGACTTGTTCACGTCGATAATTTTGCCGATCACTTCAGGAAACTCCGCGCCGCAGATCGCCAGCCAGGTGAGCTTGGCCTTGTCGCCGCCGCCGCTCAGATCGCTGATCACCGTGATGATCGTGCTCGATTGCGCCACCTTCTGAATGTCCGCCGCACTTGGAATCGACCACGTCGCAGGACGATCTGGCGCATTGGCCGCCAGTTGCAGCAGCTCGTTCAGCTGCGCGTCGATCAGCGAATCGCAGTTCGGCTGCTGATAATTCACGATGGTCTTGCGAAGATAGTCTTTGACCTTGTCCGCATCCTGAATCTTCAGGTCGACCGCCCGCGCCAGTGCCCAGAATCCGTCGAGCGATTGCGGCGGAGTCGACTGAAGGTACGCCAATCCCAGGTGATAGCTCGCCACCGGGTCGTTCGGGTTCAGCGCCAACTGCGCCTTAAACGCTTCGATCGCCGCCGAATAGTCCTTCAACAGGTTGTCCGCCAACCCGGCTGCGCCCTCCAGGGCCGACTCCAGCGCCTTGATCTTGTCGTCGCTTAATTGCGGATTCGCCTTCTTCACATCGGGCAGCAGCTTCACGCCCAGCAGCGCCGCGTCGCGCTCCTTCGTTTCCTGATCGTGCGCGTCGGACCCTTTCGTGAGCTCCGCCTGATCCTGCGTGAAAAGCTGCACGCGCGCCTGCACGGCCGTCGCGCGAGTGGGCGCATCGGCCTTGTCGCCCAGTGCGATCACCTTGTCCGTATATTCAATGGCCTTCGCATAGTTCTTGAGCTTGTAATAGGCCTGGTAATACAGCTGATAAATGTATTCGAGCAGCGTCGAATTCGGATATTGGGCCACGAACGCGTCCAGCAATTTCAGTTGCGCCGTCGGATCCTTTTCCGCCTGTGCGGCCTGCAGCGCGTTGTATTCCGGCAACGTGTACGAGGGCGCCTGGTTCGCTGGAGCCGCCTGCCCTGCCGTGGGACACGGGCTGAAAGACGCCAGGAAAAGCGCGGCGAAAATAATTGCCAGTCCGCTAAGATGCCTTCGCATGATCACGTTCCTGCCTCCTGGATGGCCTGACTTTGGCTGGTCGTTCGGATTCGCCAAATGCGATTCCTGCGGGACTACCGCGCAAGATACAGAAATCCCCGGGATTAT
>CAZLWY010000237.1:0-2382 GCA_964563425.1 uncultured Acidobacteriaceae bacterium
CCGGGCTGAAGAAGTTCTACGACATCACCGAGCCGCGCGCGCTGGCATATTTCGCCGTGCACGAGGAGGCCGACGTGCGGCACCGCGCCGCCTGGCGGTCGTGGCTGAAGCAACAGGACGAGCGAGACAATTTCGAAGTGCTCTGCGCGGCGGAACGCGGCCTGAAGGCTCTATGGGGCGCACTAGACGCCGTGTACCCGCAGTCCTGCGCCGCGAAGAACTAGGCATCCTGAGGGGGCGCGTCCCAGATTGGGGTGGGGGGACGCGCCTTTCGCGAAGCGGGCCTTTCCCCAGCTCGTACCCCGGCGCGTTCGTGCGTTTACACGCGCGCATTGCGCCGCAGTGAGGATTTCTTGTCATTCTTCGGCCCCCGAATTGGGCCGATGGAAGATCAACGGAGGCTAACAACAACCATGGCACCAAAAAACCTGGAAGAAGTGCTGACAGCAGCAGGAGACACCGTCAAACTGCTCAGGAATTCGCCGATCGGGGCGTACGTCTACCCGGTCGTTCCTTCGGAATACTCGAACTGGCGCGATGAGCAACGCGCCTGGCGTGAGACAGCGGTGCTGTTCGATCAGTCGCACCACATGGCGAATTTGTACCTGGAGGGGCCTGACGCTCTGAAGCTGCTTTCCTACCTCGGAACGAATAGCTTCGCGAATTTTCCGGTGAACCGCGCGAAGCAGCTCGCGCCGTGCAACTATGACGGCTACGTGATCGGCGATGGCATCTTGTTCCACCTCGAACAGAACAGTCTGGTGTACGTGGGACGTGCGCCCGTAGCGAACTGGCTGGAGTTCCACGCGACGTCGGGCAAGTACGACGTGAAGGTCAAGCGCGACGACCGCTCGCCTTCCAATCCCGCCGGCCGGGCGGTGATTCGCACGACCTATCGATTCCAGATTCAGGGTCCGAACGCCAAGCAGATCATCGAGAAGCTCAACGGCGGTCCATTTCCCGAGATCAAGTTCTTCAGCATGGGCGAGATCAAGATCAAGGGCAAGACCGTACGCGCGCTGCGGCACGGCATGGCCGGCGCTCCGGGTCTTGAGATCTGGGGACCGTATGAGGAGCGCGACGAAATCCGCGCAGCGATCGTCGAAGCGGGACGGGAGTTCGGAATGCGCGAAGTAGGATCCCGCGCGTATGCATCGAATACATGCGAATCGGGCTGGATCCCTTCGCCGCTGCCGGCGGTCTACACGGGCGAGAAGATGAAGTCCTATCGCCAGTGGCTGCCTGCCAACAGCTACGAAGCGACCGGCTCGCTGGCCGGCAGCTACGTTTCAAACAACATCGAAGATTACTACACGACGCCCTACGAGCTCGGCTACGGAATCATGGTGAAGTTCGACCATGACTTCATCGGCCGCGAGGCGCTGGAAAAACTGGACCAGAAAACGCAGCGCAAGAAAGTAACGTTCGCCTGGAATTCCGACGACGTGGTGAAGATTTACAAGTCGCTGTTCGAACCCGGTGATCCGTACAAGTTCATCGACCTGCCGATTTCGAACTACGCTTCGTCGTCCTACGACAAGCTGGTAGCCAAGGGCGGAAAAACCGTGGGCCTTTCGATGTTCGCCGGCTACAGCTACAACGAGCGTTCGATGCTTTCGCTTGGCGTTGTGGATCACGACGTCGAAGTCGGCACGGAACTGACGCTGGTGTGGGGCGAGGAAAACGGCGGAACGAAGAAAGCCACCGTCGAACGCCACAAGCAGACGGAAATCCGTGCGGTGGTGAGCCCTGTGCCGTATTCGAAGTTTGTGCGCGAAACCTACGCCGAAGGCTGGCGCACGGCCGTAAAACAGTAGCTCCGGCACGCGCGCCGCACGACAGAAACGCGCGCGCCTCGATTGATACGTGTACGATCGAAAGGGCGGGTACCATCGACCGCCCTTTCTTGCTTTGTGCTGACATCAGGGGAGCTTTCATGGCCTCGAACCCGACAGGACCTGCCCGCGGACTGGAAGGCGTGGTCGCAGCACAGACCCGCCTGAGCCATGTGGACGGGAAGAACGGCGTACTGATTGTCGGTGGCTACGAAATCGAAGATCTCGCGAGCCACTGCACGTTTGAAGAAGCCGCGCACCTGCTCTGGCGCGGGCACCTTCCCAGCCGCGACGAATCGGCCAAGCTCGCCGCGGAGATGGCGGAGCTGCGGGAAATTCCCAAGCTGACACTCGAGATCCTGCGCGCCGCGGCAGCCGCGCCACCCATCGACGCGCTGCGCATGGCCTGCGCGACGCTTTCGCTGGGGCTCGCCGACCCGAATGCCATCACCCTAGAGGCGGACTTTGCGGCGGCCAAGCGTTTGACGGCCTGCTTCCCCACGGTGGTGGCGGCACACGCGCGCATCGGCAGGAAACTGGAACCGAT
>CAZLWY010000238.1:0-8081 GCA_964563425.1 uncultured Acidobacteriaceae bacterium
CTCCGGCCGGTCGGCGTCGGAAATGAGCTGGTCTATGTTCTTGGTGCGGAACAGCTGTGGATCCAATCGCCACCTTCCCGGTGCGAATGTCGAAAACTCTACCTTGTGAGGCACTTCCGCGCAACCTGTCCTTCGGGACAATCGGGACGGCGGTCGCGCTCAGGCGAGCTGCAAATTCGCGTAGCGCTCGAGGAGTTTCTTGGGGCCGTAGTCCTGGAAGCTCACGGTGATGCGGCGGTCCTCGCCGTCGCCATCGACCTCAATGATCGTGCCGATGCCGAATTTCAGGTGACGGACGCGTTTGCCGATGAGCGGGTCCGTTGAGCCGGCGCCGCGGCTGGAGCTGGCGCTGCGGGCTGCCGGTGCGGGACGGCCGTAGGGCGTGCGATGGCCGCGGCGGTAGGAATAATCCTGCGAGAATTCGGGGTCGGGCTCGTAGCGGCGCGATTCGCCCGGGTCGGATTGCGATCCGGCAGCGGTTTCGATCAGCTCGCGGGGAATTTCGGCGAGAAAGCGCGAGGGGAGGGACGCGCGGAGGCGGTCTTCGCCGTAGCTGCGGCGATAGACCGCGCGGGTGAGGACGAGAGTTCTTTTTGCGCGGGTCATGCCGACGTAAAACAGCCGACGCTCCTCTTCGATTTCAGCGGGCGTGTCGACGGAGCGGCTGTGCGGGAGCACGCCTTCTTCGAGGCCGGCCAGATAGACGGCGTCGAATTCGAGGCCCTTGGCGCTGTGCAGCGTCATCAGCGAGACGGGCACGTCTTCCTGATACTGGTCGGAGTCGGATGCGAGGGCGGCGCGGTCGAGCAGATCTTCGAGCGTCTGGCCCTGTTCGGTGGCTTCGGCCATGGCGTTCGAAAGTTCGCGAAGATTTTCGGCGCGGGTGGTGTGTTCGAGATTGTCCTGCTGCTCGACCCAGTTGAGCAGACCGCTGCGGTCTAACACGCATTCGATCAGCGCGGCGGGCGGCAATTCCTTGCAGAGATCCTGCAGCAGCTCGATCAATTCGCGGAAAGAATTCAGCGCGCCGGCGATCTTTTTCCCCGTCGAAATGTTGCCACTTTGAATCGTTCCCCAGAGCGATTTGCCGGTTTCCTTCGCGCGGGCTTCGAGCGCGGCGACGGTGGTTGCGCCGATGCCGCGAGGCGGCACGTTTAAGACGCGGAGCAGGGCCACCTCGTCCTCGGGATGAAACACCAGGCGGACGTAGGCCAGTGCGTTGCGGACCTCGGCGCGCTCGTAGAAGCTGAATCCGCCGACCACCCGGTAGCGGATGCCGAGGCGGCGCAGAACTTCTTCAAAGGATCGCGATTGGGCGCCGGTACGGTAGAGAACAGCGATACGGGCGTCGGTATTTTCGCGGATGACGGAGGCGATCTCTTCGCAAATGAATTCAGCTTCCGCGATGGAATCCGGCGCTTCGAAATAGCGCAGCAACTCACCCGTGCCGAGCGTGGCTTGCAAATTCTTGCCCAGGCGGTCGGAATTGTTTTTCACCACGGCGGCGGCAGCGTCGAGGATCGATTGCGTGGAGCGGTAGTTTTCCTCCAGGCGGATGAGTTTCGCGCCGGGGAAATCCTGCGTGAAGCGTTTTAGATTTCCGGCGCGAGCGCCGCGCCAGCCGTAAATCGACTGGTCCTCGTCGCCGACCACGCAGACGTTCTTACGTTCGCCGGCGAGCAGCCGGACCAGCTCTTCCTGCGCGCGATTGGTGTCCTGAAATTCGTCGACCATTAGGTATTGGAATTGATTGCTCCAGCGCTCGCGCACGTCGCGATGATCGCGGAGCAGATCGACGGCGCGCAACAAGAGGTCGTCGAAATCGAGCGCCGCGGCCTTGCGGAGGATTTCGTTGTAGACGCGGAATACTTTCGCTCCGTCCTCGCGGCCGGAGTTGCGCAGGTCCTTGGCCTGGGATTCCATTTCATCCGGAGTGATGCCGTGATTCTTCGCGTGGCTGATCTGGGCGCGCATGCTGCGCGGAGGATAGTCTTCGGCGGCGAGGCCGAGCTGCAGGAGCGAGCGCTTGACGGCCGCGGTTTGATCGTCGTCGTCGTAGATGGCGAAATCGCGCGGCAGACCGAGGCTCTGAGCTTCGCGGCGCAGCAGGCGGGCGCAGAAGGAATGGAAGGTGGAGACCCAGACGTCCCAGGCGGCGAATCCGCTCGCGCGCAGGAGGTCCTGGATGCGGTCCTTCATCACGCCGGCGGCCTTGTTGGTGAAGGTGACGGCGAGAATCGAGCTGGGCGGAACGCCTTGCTCGATCAGGTGCGCGACGCGATAGGTGATGACGCGCGTCTTGCCCGTGCCGGCGCCGGCGAGGACCAGCAGCGGGCCTTCTGTGGCGAGCGCGGCTTCGCTCTGGCGTTGGTTCAGTCCGGCGATGAGCGGAGCTTTCTGGCGAGAATTGTCCAAGCGCAAATTCTAGCTGAGCCGATGGGATTGAGCAATTTGCGCCTCAGCGGCGCAAGGCCGGCATGCGATTCCGACATCGAGTTTGTGTGCCATTTCGTGGGGCGGCGAGCGGCGGCTTTTGTGCGGATGCCGGCGTATTGTTGGATGCTGCATTTTGTCGCATTCCCTTCGACAACCGAACAGCTTTGCAGCTCAGGCAATACTCCCGGGCTGTCCGGAAGGCGCGAAAAATTCTGTTACAATCGGCGCGCTCTGCAGGCTTACCGCGAAATGAATCCACTGAAAATGCCGCACTGGCTGGCGGCGCTGGTTGCCACAATGGGCGGCGCAGGGCTTTTTGTAGCCACGTTTCTCGATTCGTCGGTGCTCACGCTGCCGTTTATCGCTGACGCCCTGGTGATGGAATTGTCGCGCGAGCGGCCGGCGCGGATGCCTTACTACTGCGCGATGGCGGCGCTCGGGTCGTTGGCCGGCTGCATCTGGATTTACCTGTTGGCGAAGAAAGGCGGCGAGGCATATTTTCACCGGCATCGCGGAGCGCACCGAGTGAAGGGCTGGGTGCAGCGCAACGCGTTTCTGAGCGTTTTCGTTCCGGGGATTTTGCCGCCGCCGTTTCCTTTCAAGGTTTTTGTGCTGGCCGAGGGGGTGTTTCAGGTGCCGCTGCGGACATTTGTGCTGGCGCTGCTTTGCGGGCGGGCGCTGCGGTATTTCATCGAGGGGATTCTGGCGGTGAAGTACGGCGACGCCGTGCTGGTTTATTTGATTGGGCACAAGATCGGATTTGCGGTGACGGTGATCGCAATCCTGGCGGTTTTGTTCGTCATCAGTCGGATTTTGTTCCGGCATCCCCATCCGAAAAGCTGATGCGTTTGTTCTCTAGGGATTCGGGTCCGAGGCAAAGAAGAATCCCTGGCGCTGGAGTTGGACCTGGCTGTTGTAGTCAAGGCGGACGAAGATGTTAGCCGGTTGGTAATCGCCTCCGGCGAAACGCAGGTCGTGAATTTCCACGCGGAAACCTGCCTCGCGGGGCTGCACGTTCGCGAAGGGGACTTTCGCGTAGCGCAGGAAAGCGCGGGCTGCGGTCGAGTCTTCTCCGGCTGCGAGAGCGCGCGACGGCTGCGGCTTGAACAGGCTATCGCTACGGTTGGAATCGAAATCGTCGCGCAGCCCGACGTCGAGGAGTTCCATGGTGTTGTCCGTTTCCACCAGGCCGCGCCATTGATAGGGCGAGGATGAGGCGGGAAACGCGGCTGCCGATAGCGCGATACGGCCGTGATATTCACGCGAGAGCAGCAGATCGATCGCGCGGCTGTGGAGATCCGCGCGCCAGCCGAAATAAGCGGAGATCAGCACGAGCGTGACGATGGCGGCGCGCTGACCGCCTGAGCCTTTTTTTTGCGCGCCCACCTCTTCGTTCACCAGACCGAGCAACAGCGGCAACAACAGCCCCAGCACGAGAAGCAGAAAAACCCACAAGTCAAGATCGCCGATCACTTCCCAACCGATCCATTGCGCGCGGAAGGGCCAGAGAAGCTGCAGACCAACGCCGCTGAAGAGATCCAGCAGCAGATGTCCGGCGGCGCCGATGGCGCTGACCGCGAAGGCCGGGCCGAAGCGGAGCGGCGCAATGGCCTGCGAGAACGACTTTTTTCGCTGCGGGTATTTGCGGTCGATGGCGCAGAAAATTGCGGCGACGGCGAAGGCGACGACAAACGATCCCGCGATGGAATGGAGCACCGTGCGATGGAAGCGCATGAACGCGCTGGCGCCCCCGAAATACGTGGCGTAATCGAGATCGGGGGCGAGACCCGCGACAATCATCATCGTGGCGCTGAAGCGCGGCATGCGGCGGCCGCCGGCACGCGCGAGGGCGAGCGACGTGAATGCGTGTGTGAAGGGTTCCACGTTTTGTCGGTGGAAGTGCTCGAGCTATTGCACCGCGGGCGTCACGATCGAAAGCGCGTCCGGCACGATCCGAAACGCCATCGGCAGGGGCCCGACCGGCTCGCCGTCGACCTGAGCGTACACCGGTTCGGCGCCGGCGGATTCACAAATCACTTCAGTGGCTTTCCAGGTTTCGATGCCGCGGCGTTTTCGCAGAGTGCCCGCGAAAAGAGCGGGCAGGCAGGCGAGATAGCCCAGGCGGCTGCGCGTGGAATTGGTGAGGAACTCAAACGTGTCCTCGAACAGGCTGGCTTCGGTGGTGATTTTGAACGGGCCGCCATAGTGGGCAGTGCGGCCGACGACGATAATCGTGGCCTCGCGATCGCGTCCGGCTGAGCGAATCTTCATTTGCGGGAAGGCGTAGCGGAAAAGTTGCCGGAAGCCTTCCACCCAATAGGCGAAGACGCCCGCGGATTTCTTGAGGCCCTCGTGGACGCCGTTGACGATGGCGCCATCAGGCCCCGCGCCGGCAACGGAAAGAAAATAGCGGCCGTCGGCGGAAATTGCGGGCGAATGATTGCCGTTCGTCGGCGTGGCGACGCCGAGCGCGATGCGGCGGATAGCACCGCCGGCAATCAGGCGCGCGGCGCGCGGAATATCCCAGGGAATGCCCAGCTCTTTGGCGAGGATGTTTGCCGTACCGGCGGGCAGCAGCGCCATGGGAACCTGGCTGTGCGCGAGCCCGTTGATAATTTCGTTGATCGTGCCATCGCCGCCGCAGGCGATCACCATGCCGCGGCGTTGGTCGACGGCCTGCCGGGCGATTCGGATGGCGGCGCCGGGACCGGTCGTGGGCGCGAGCTCGGCGGTGATGCCCGCTTCTCTTAGGATGCGGACGGCGTGTTCGATTTCCTGGAAGCGCGCGTGACGCTTTCGCCCGCTCGTCGGGTTATAGATCAGCAGCGCGTCTTTTATTTCTTGCGGCATCGGTTCGTCCCAAGTAGCCCGGCCAATCGCACATTGTATAATACCGGCGAGTTGGGACGGACTTCATCGCGCAGAGGGTTTCCCATGGCCAGTGGCCGCAAAGCCGCGAAAGAGATCGAAGCGTTGCGCGAAAAAATTCGCCATCACGAACATTTGTATTACGTGCTGGACGATCCGCAAATTTCCGACGCGGCTTTCGACAAGTTGATGAACCAGCTGAAGGCGATGGAGGCAGCGCATCCGGAACTGGCGTCGTCCGATTCGCCCACGCAGCGCGTCGGTGGGGCGCCGCGCGAGGGATTCCAGCAATTCCGGCACAGCGTGCCGATGACGAGCCTGGACAATGCATTTTCGTTCGAGACGCTAGGCGAATTCAACCGGCGCGTGACGCAGACGATCGGGCGCCCAACGGTGGAATATGTTTGCGAGCAGAAGTTCGACGGGCTGAGCCTATCGCTAATTTACGAAACGGGAAGACTGGCCCGTGGGGTGACGCGTGGCGACGGCACGACGGGCGAGGAGGTGACGCCGAACGTGAAAACGATCCGTTCGATACCGCTGACGATCGACGCCGCGACGTTGAAGAAGGCCGGAATCGCCGCCGATTTCGAAGTGCGCGGGGAAGTGATCATGACGCGCGAGGCCTTCGAGAAGATGAACGAACAGCAGGAGGCGCAGGGCGGGAAGCGGTTTGCGAATCCGCGCAATGCGGCGGCCGGCGCGGTGCGCATGCTCGATCCGAAGATTACGGCGTCGCGGCAGCTGGAATTTTTCGCCTACTACCTACTGGTCGACGGGCGCGTGCCGAAGAAAAAGCAGTCCGAGGTACTGGAAACTTTGACGAAGCTGTTGTTCAAGGCAAGCTACGATTGGAAGGTTTGCCCGTCGATCGAGCACGTCGAAAAATATATCAACCGCGTCGAGGCGCGGCGCGAAAAGCTGCCGTATGAGATCGACGGCGTGGTGATCAAGGTCAACGAGATCTCGCTGCAGAACGAACTGGGATTCACGTCGAAGGCGCCGCGTTGGGCGATTGCTTATAAGTATCCAGCGCGACAGGAAACTACCCTGCTGAAAAGCATCGAGGTGAGCGTGGGGCGCACAGGCGTGCTGACGCCGTTTGCGGTATTCGAGCCGGTGCAGATCGGCGGCGTCACGGTGACGAAATCGACGCTGCACAACCTGGACGAAGTGCGGCGCCTCGGCGTGCATGCGGGCGATAGGGTGCTGGTCGAACGGGCAGGCGAGGTGATCCCGCACGTGCTGAAGGTGATGAAGCACGGCAGCGAAGAAAAGGAATTCGAGATGCCGTCCAAGTGCCCGGTATGCGGAATGCGCGTCTATCACACCGAGGGTGAAGTGGCGTACCGGTGCGTGAATGTCTCCTGCCCGGCCCGGCGGCGCGAATCGATTCTGCATTTTGCCGGCCGGCACGCGATGAATATCGACGGTCTGGGCGACAAAATCGTGGTGCAGCTGCTGGAAAAGGGATTGGTGAAAGATTTCGCCGATCTTTACAAGCTGGACATGGAGTCCGTCGCCGAACTGGACCGCATGGCCGAAAAATCGGCGCAAAATCTGCTGGAAGAGATTGCCGCTAGCAGGAAAAACAGCCTCGCGCGGCTGATTTATGCAATCGGGATTCCGTTCGTGGGCGAGCGTACCGCGCAATTGCTGGCCGGGCATTTCGGATCGATGGAGAAGTTGCAGGAAGCGACCACCGAGGAGCTGGTGACGGTGGAGGAAGTGGGCGAGAAGATCGCTGAGGGCGTGCACGAGTTTTTCGCCGAGTCGGCGAATCGCAAGCTGATCGAGCGGCTGCGTGCCGTGGGCGTGAATATGAAGGATGAGCGCGCGGCGCCGAAGAGCTCGAAATTCGCGGGGATGACGTTTGTATTTACCGGGACGCTGGCGAAGCGATCGCGCGAGGAGGCGGAGGCGCTCGTCGTGTCGCACGGTGGCAAGGCGGGCGGGTCCGTGAGCAAGAAGACGACGTACGTGGTCGTCGGAACCGATGCGGGATCGAAGTTCGAGAAGGCGAAAGCCCTCGGCGTTACGATTCTCGACGAGGGACAGTTTGATAAATTACTTCGCTAGCGACGCCGCGCTGGCTGAACGGCCGCCGATGGACTGGATTACGAAATTGAGTTCCGCCCGTGTGATCGGAGGAACGGCTGCGTTCGTCAATGGCCGAAAACGAGTTCGACCTCCCCTTCGTTGTCGTAGAGTTCAAGGACAATTTGTCTCAGTCGCCGTGCTGGATCGCCGAGCTGAAAACGTTAAGTTCTTTTGTCTTGATCGTGTAAAGGTCCACATCCGCCCCCGGAGGCAGGATTCCCTTGGGCATATGCAGCATCACAGTAGACTGCTTGCGGCTGGCGGCCGCCGTGAGGTTGTGTACTGCACGACCTCTGGGATCGAAAGAGCCCCCGGTGGGATATAATTGAGGGAGCGGGTGAGCCGGGTGATCGCCGGTTGGCGTTTCGCAAGGAATGCCGACGGGAGGAAAGTCCGGACTCCAGCTGCGGTGAGCTCGCAAGAGTCGGCTGCAGCAGGGCGGCGCGCCTGGTAACGCCAGGGGGTTGCGTCACGCGGAGCGCGAAAGCGAATCGCGGCGACTCGGCCACGGAAAGTGCCACAGAAAATAAACCGCCGGTGAGCTTCGACCTCGGCGGCAGGCTTGCGGAAAAACCACAAGCCCGCCAGTTTTGGTCCAGCGCATTTGGCAAGGGTGAAAAGGTGGGGTAAGAGCCCACCGCCCGGATGGCAACATCCGGGGCACGGAAAACCCCGCG
>CAZLWY010000239.1:0-1948 GCA_964563425.1 uncultured Acidobacteriaceae bacterium
GGCCGATTCGTTTGCCGAAGGCTTCCTCGATCTTTTCAAAATTCGCCGCTGCCAGATCAAAATCCGGCGCGATCCGGAATTCCCGGGCTGTATTTATTCGGAGATGAAAATGTGCCTCGCGCCGTGCTTCGCGGGCTGCACGAAGCAGGCGTACGACGCAGAAGTCGCGACCGTGCTGGAGACGCTCGACACCGCCGGCGCCGCCCTGACCGCGAAATTCGAACGCGAGCGCGAAGCCGCGAGTGAAGCGCTCGATTTCGAGCGCGCCGCCGCGCTGCACAAGCGCCTGGAAAAAGTTTCCGGCGCGCTAGGCGGCGTGCCGGAAATCGCGCGACGCATCGAAGACCTCGACGGCGTGATCCTGCAGCGCTCGGCTGAGGAAAAAACCGTCATGGTTTTTCCGTTGCGCTCTGGATTTCTCGACGAGCCGTGCGTGCTGAATTTCATCGAGCTCTCGAGCCAGCCGCGCTCTGTCGAGGCCATCCTACGCGAGCGCCTGGAGCCGAAAAGCGAGGGTGCGGCCATCACGGCGCCCCAGACTGCCGCCGATACAGCATCGTTGGCTGCTGTGGCCGGGGAAGTTGATTTCCGCGCGCGGTACGGCCTGCGGGCTGTGCCGGTGGAACTCGGCGAGCATCTGGCGCTTGTCACCCGTTGGTTTTATTCGAAGCCGCGCGAGGGCGAAATTCTTTTTCGCGGCGGCGAATGGCCGTATCGCCGCATTCTGCGCGCCTGCAGCCGATTGCTTGCTCCTCCGGGCCCCCCTGCTGCTTCCGGCGAGCCGCGGAAATTTGGCGTGTGACGAAGACTTCACCGCAATCCACCCGCGCGGCGTGTGGCGTTGCGTCGTACAATTGAAAGATCGATGTCCGAGAAGAGCACGACCGTCGCCGCTGCTCCACGGCAATCAAAGTTCCAGGACACGATCCGCTCGCTCCGGCATCGCAATTTTCAGCTTTTCTTCAGCGGACAGATCATTTCGCTCGTGGGCACGTGGATGGACATGGTCGCCGAGGCCTGGCTTGTCTACCGGCTCACCGGCTCGTCGCTTCTGCTCGGCACGGTCACGTTCGCGGGCCAGCTTCCCGTGCTTCTGATTTCGCCATTTGCCGGCCTTGTGGCGGACCGGCTGAATCGCCGCAAGATCGTGATCACCACGCAGTTTGCTTCCATGATCATCGCGGGGATTCTGGCGGGGCTGACGCTCTCCAAACATGTGACCGTCGAGCAGGTCATCATCCTCGCGGCGCTCATGGGCGTGGTCAACGCGTTCGATATTCCCGCACGCCAGTCGTTCCTGGTTGAGATGGTTGGGCGCGAGGATTTGATGAACGCGATCGCGCTCAATTCCTCGATGTTCAACGCCGCGCGCATCATCGGCCCTTCGATCGCGGGAATCCTGGTGGCGAGTTTCGGCGAGGGCTGGTGCTTTTTTGCAAATTCGGTGAGCTACATCGCGGTGATCGCCGGCCTTTTGCTGATGAAGGTTCCGGTGAGGCCACGTGCGGCGGAATCCGTTTCGCCTTTCGAGCATATCGCGGAGGGATTTCGCTTCGTGCGCCACGCCGGGCCCATTCGCGCGCTGCTCCTGCTGGTTGGCCTGGTGAGCTTGGTGGCCATGCCGTACGCCGTGCTCATGCCGGTATTCGCCGCGAAGATCCTGCACGGTAACGCGCGCACGCTGGGAATCCTGATGACTTCCGCCGGCTTGGGCGCCCTGATCGGCGCGCTGATGCTGGCGTCGCGCCGCGGCGTCCGAGGATTGTCGCGGATCGTTTCGATCGCCTGCGCCGCATTCGGTCTAGCCCTGATCCTGTTTTCGTTCTCGCACTGGTGGATTCTATCGGCGGTGCTGCTGATTCCCGTCGGCTTTTCGGTGATGACGCAAATGGGTTCCACCAACACGTTGATCCAGTCGATGGTCCCCGACCGCCTGCGCGGCCGCACC
>CAZLWY010000240.1:0-3671 GCA_964563425.1 uncultured Acidobacteriaceae bacterium
GCAAAATGGCGGTCTCGATGAGATGATGACCTACGATCGCACCAACGCCGCCAAGCTCGGCATTACAGCCCAACAGCTCGATTCCACCCTCTACGGCGCTTTTGGCCAATCGGAAGTCTCCGTTATCCACGCGCCTCTGAACCAGTACTACGTGGTTCTGGAGGTCGCGCCTCAGTTCTGGCAAAGCCCCGAGGGCCTGAAAGACATCTACCTGCAATCGGCTGTGAACAACGGCCAATCGAGTACTCCCGGCAGCAACATCCCACTGCGCGCTATCGCAACCAGTCAGACGAACACCGTTCCACTGGCGATCAACCACACGGGTTTGTTTCCCTCCGTCACCGTTTCCTTCAACTTGAATCCCAACACGTCGCTCAGCGACGCCACAGCCGCCATTCTGGACCTGCAGCGGCGGCTCGGAATGCCGTCCACGATTCAAGGCTTCTTCGCCGGCACGCTGCTTGCCTATCAGCAGTCGCTCAGCACCGAACCGATTCTGGTTCTCTCTGCGCTCATCGCTGTATATATCGTTCTCGGCGTTTTGTACGAAAGCCTGGTGCACCCGCTGACGATCATTTCGAGCCTGCCGCCCGCCAGCGTGGGCGCCATGCTCGCGCTGATGCTTTTCAAGGTGGATCTCAATATCATTTCGATCATCGGCATCGTCCTGCTGATCGGCATCGTCAAGAAGAACGCCATCATGATGATCGACTTCGCCCTCCAGGTCGAACGCGAAGAGGGCAAGAGCCCCGCTGAGTCGATTTTCGAGGCGTGCATGCTGCGCTTTCGCCCGATCTTGATGACCACCATGGCTGCCTTAATGGGCGCGCTGCCTCTCGCGTTCGGCACCGGCACGGGCTCCGAGCTGCGCCGCCCGCTCGGCATCACCATCATCGGAGGCTTGATCGTGAGCCAGCTGCTCACCCTCTACACCACGCCGGTCGTCTATCTGACTTTCGATCGTATGCGTCTGCGCATCGAAGGAAAGCGCGACAATATTTTCGGCAAGGCCGAATGGGAACCGAGCCACGGGGATTGATCTTGAAAAGGAGAACCGCGACGCGAATCGCGAGGACTGAAATGCGAACGCAACAACATCCCGACGGACTACGCGGTCGATACAAAATAGCCGCCGCGTTCGTCGCTCTATCCGGCGCCATCTCCCTTCTGCCGCTGCTCGCCGGCTGCAATGTCGGCCCCAAATACTCCCGCGCGCCCGTGGAAACGCCTCCCGCATACAAAGAGCTCGACGGCTGGAAAGTCGCCGAACCGCAGGACACGCAGCTCAAAGGCGATTGGTGGGAAATGTTCGGCGACCAAGAGCTGAACGATCTTGAAAAGCAGGTCGACGTCTCGAACCAGAACGTCGCCTCTGCAGCCGCCGCATTCTTGGTCGCCCGCGCGATGGTCAAGGAAGCCCGGGCGCAGCTCTTTCCCACTGTGACGGTCGGTCCCGGCGTTACCTGGGAGCGTCCTTCGTCCACGCTTGGCAACGGCATCGTCGGAACCAGCGGCACAGGCGGGACGGGAGGAACAGGAGGAACGGGCTCAACGTCCGCTTCGCCGGGCACGTTCACGGATTACACCCTGCCCTTTGACGCCACCTATCAAGTCGACCTCTGGGGCAAAATTCGCAATCAGGTGAAGGCCAACATATACGCCGCGCAAGCCTCCGCCGCCGACCTTCAAAATGTCCGGCTCACCGCGCAAGCCGAGGTGGCCGTCGACTATTACAATCTCCGCTCGCAGGACGCGCAAATACAACTGCTCGATCAAACCGTCAAGGCCTATCAGGACGCGCTCGATCTCACCAAAGCGCTTTACGAAACAGGCATCGATAGCGAAGAATCCGTCGCCCAGGCGCAAACCCAACTCGACACCGCGCGCGCGCAGGACACCAATCTCGGCGTCGCCCGCGCGCAATACGAGCACGCCATCGCCGTTCTGATCGGCAAACCGCCGTCCGACCTCACGATTCCCGCCAAGCCGCTCGATGCGCCGCCGCCGGCGATTCCCGTGGGCGTTCCCTCGGCGCTGCTCGAGCGTCGTCCCGACGTGGCTGCCGGAGAGCGAGACATGGCTCAGGCCAACGCCCAAATCGGAGTCGCGCGCGCCGCCTATTTTCCGTCGCTCACGCTCAGCGCGTCGCTCGGCCTGGAAAGCTCGCAGATCGCCAAGTGGTTCACCTGGCCCAGCCGCTTTTTCTCCGCTGGCCCGGCGGTGAGCGAAACTCTCTACGACGGCGGCCTTCGCCGCGCCACCCTGCAGCAGTACCGCGCCAACTACGATGAAACCATCGCCAACTACCGCCAGGACGTCCTGACTGCATTCCAGCAGGTCGAAGATGATCTCGCCGGTCTGCGCATCCTCGAGCAGGAATACCAGCAGCAGCACGAAGCCGTGGCGGCCGCGCAACACACGCTAAACATCGCCACCGATCGCTACAAAACCGGCCTCGATCCCTATCTCAACGTGATTACCGCCGAAACGGCGCTCTTGGGCAATCAACAAACCGAAATTTCGCTGCGCATGGAGCAGATGCAATCCAGCGTCCAGCTGATCGAAGCCCTCGGCGGCGGCTGGGATGCCAAGCAACTCCCTTCAGGCGCTTCCATGGTCGCCAAACCGTAGCTCCGGCGTCCCCGGGGGTCTTGCGTGGCGGCTCGCACGTTCAGCTCGGACATGAACGACGGCGCGAAGCGCGCTTGCAAAGCGCAGCTTCACGCGGAAATCGACTCGAGCGCCAAGCCCCGCGTCCGTGGCCCGAAAATCCCGATCGCCAGCACCACGGTCAGCATCGCCGCGGCAATAAACGCAAACACCCCCCGCACTCCAAAATTGCTCAAGAAGAATCCGATCATCAGGCTCGTGAAAATCGCGCTAAACCGGCTCCACGAATAAACGAACCCTACCGCCTGCGCGCGCACCCGCGTGGGAAACAGCTCCGCCTGATAGGCATGAAACGCCACCGACATCCAGTTATTCGAGCAGGTCAGCAGCACGCCCAATAGGATCAACCACGCCGCCTCGTGCTGCCGCGCGAACAGCAGCCCGAATCCTCCGATGGCAATCGCGCTCCATACGATCTGCCATTTCCGCTCGAATCGGTCCGCAATTCCCTGAAAGAGCAGAGGGCCGACGGGAGCGAAAATCGCGATCACGAACGAATACTCCAGGCTCGCCGTGGTGCGAATCCCCGCCGCGATCAGCAGCGTCGGCACCCAAGACGAAAAACCGTAATAACCGATCGTCTGCGCCAGCTGAAATACCGTCAACATCAGCGTGCGCCCCAGATACGGCGGCTGAAAAATCCGCCCGAAGCTCACGGCGCCGCCCGCCGGCGTTGCGGCCATCGCGTTCCCGGAAACCGGCGGCAGTTTTCCACCTGATTCGCTCGCCACCCGAGCTTCCATCTGCGCCACGGCGCTCTCTGCCTCGCGCAAATGCCCGCGTGCGATCAGCCACCGCGGGCTTTCCGGAATTCCGCGCCGGATGAACCACACGAAAATCGCGCTCACCGATCCGATCAGCACCACCCAGCGCCAGCCGTCGATGCCGAGCGGCCGGTACGGCACCAACAACCACGCCACCAACGCCACGATCGGAATCGCCGTGAATTGCACCACCTGATTCACAGCAAACGCCCTTCCGCGAATCTCCTTCGGCATCAG
>CAZLWY010000241.1:0-14126 GCA_964563425.1 uncultured Acidobacteriaceae bacterium
TCTCGGCCTCGGCGCGATCGAAAAGCGCCCGGTCGTGGTCGACGACGCCATCGCCATCCGTTCGATGGTGTACCTCACGCTGTCCTACGATCACCGCGCCGTCGATGGCGCCATCGCGCATCAATTCATGGGCCACGTGAAACACACGCTCGAAAACTGGACCGAGCCGCTGTTCTAGATCGCGTCATTCGAATCGTTAAAAGCGACGCGCCGGTGTTACTTTCGCCTTCTTGTTTTCGGCTCTAAACTCTCGACTCTGAACCGGGGCTTTTGCCCGATGTCCTCCCCGCAAGCCAAACTCGACCGTTGGGGCCAACCGCCGTGGGAAATTGATTTCACACCCGCGCGGCCATCCCTTCCGCACGAAGCCGATTTCGCAGTCGTCGGTGCAGGCTTCACCGGTCTAGCGGCTGCGGCATCGCTGCGGCTCCAAGCGCCGGAAAGGTCCGTCGTCGTGCTTGAAGCTGGACGGATCGGCCACGGCGCCAGCGGCCGAACAGGAGGAATGGTCCTGGCCGAATCCGCCGCGGGCGATTTGCCGGGACTCGGCGATGTTCTGGCCGGGCTTCAACGAATTCTCGGCGAGCTCTCGCGCGCATCCGGCGTGCCCATCGCGGAGTGCGCAGAACTCTCGCTTCCCGGCGCCTGGGAAATCGCGCGGAAAAAAGCACGTGAAGATTCACCGATCGAGTGGGACGATTCCGGCACTCTGCGAGTGTCCGGGCACGTTCCCGGCGGCACGCTCAATCCCGGCAAAATGGTGGCAAGCCTCGCGCGAGCGGCCGAACAACTCGGCGCGGTCGTCGTCGAAAACGTCCGCATCGATCACGTGCTGTGGAGCGGGAGCGGCGGCGAGCTGCGTTTCGCAGGCGGAAAGCTGCGCGCCCGCAAAATCCTGGTCGCCACGAACGCGTTTTCGTTGGAAGTCTCGAGCATGCACGGCCGCGCGCATCCAAAGCTGACGCTCGCAGCCATGACCGCGCCGATCGCGGAAGAACGAGTTGAAAAGCTGGGCCTGGCCGAAGGAAAGCCGTTTTACACTGTCGATTTCCCATACCTGTGGGGGCGCGTCTGCCCTGATCATAGGATCGTGTGGGGCGCGGGACTGGTCACCCCGCCCGAAAGCGGCGTCGTCGAGGAGATCGATATCGCCTCCGGCGAATCCGCGCGCATGTTCGCATCGCTTGAGCGCCGCATCCGCCACCTGAAGCCGGGCTTCGACGACCTCACCTTCACGCACCTGTGGGGCGGCCCGATTCTTTTCCGCGACAACTGGACTCCGGTTTTCTCGCACCATCCGGAAAGCCGCGACGGCATCGTGCTCGGCGCCTTCGCCGGCCACGGCGTCGCCCTCTCAAGCTACCTGGGGCATTGGGCCGCCGAAGCCATGCTCGGCCGCCGCGATTTGCCGAAATGGGGCCGCATCTCCGAATCACGGTAAATGGATACCGCCGTAACCGGCCGATGGACGAGCAGGCGCATTCTTGCAAATCGTGAGGTCGATCGATGAAATCGATTTCGCAGTCGCGCGCCGTTAAGCCGCCGCGAAATCCTAGAACCGGGCGCTCTCGCTGCGCTTCCGCTTGCCTTTCCGCTGTCGAGCCGCGCTTCGCCCCGTTCGTCGCCGATGACGGCGAATGGCGGCACCGATCGACGATTGCCATTCGCCCATTTCACCTTCCAGACTTTACTGGGTCGTGGGGGTTCCCAGGGGGTGGCTTGACGACCAGCCAAGACGGGAACACTATGACGCTTGACAGGAAGGATGTTCCCATGGTCGATCGGCCGCGCGGGCCGGCGCTGGATTGGGTGCCGACGACGGCGCGCCTGAGTTTCAAGATAGTTTGGAAATCAACCGGCAAAGCGATCGAAAATCCCGCGCAACGCTTCGGCTTCCCCGGCACTCCTGCATCGTGCCGGATGGAAGCACGGATGAACGTGCCGTCGATCGGCTTTTCCTGGAAACGTCGAAGTGCGATTTCGCGATTTTGGGCGACGAAGTAAACGGCCGCTATTACGACAGCTCAATCCTGCGACAAATCGACAATTCCGGCATCCGATAATGTCCAGACGTTGGGCGGGAGGTTCCGTGGACTTGAGTGATTCAGCATCTCATTCCGAGCAGCCTGCGGGCGGCGCGGCAACAGCGGTCGCGCGGAGCTCGGCGGCAACGGCGAACATGCGGGTGCCGCACACGTATATCCGCCGCGTCGACGCCGACGGAGTCAGCGTCTTCTATCGCGAAGCGGGACCGCCCGACGCGCCCGTGGTGCTGCTGCTCCACGGCTTTCCCGCATCCTCGTTTCAGTACCGCGAATTGATTCCGCGCCTAGCGGACAAATACCGAGTGATCGCTCCGGATCTGCCCGGCTTCGGCTTCACCGAAGTCGGGGCCGTGCGAGGCTACCAATACACGTTCGACGCCTTGGCAAGAACGGCCGAGGCTTTTACGAACGCGCTCGGACTCAAGCGCTACGCCCTTTACGTCTTCGACTATGGCGCTCCAACCGGATTTCGCCTGGCGATGGCTCACCCGGAGCGGGTGACCGCCATCGTCTCGCAGAACGGCAACGCATACGAAGAAGGACTCGGCCCGGCCTGGGCGCCCATTCGCCGTTATTGGGAACACCCCACAACCGAGAACCGCGAAGCGATCCGCAAAGGCCTGAACGCCGAGGGCATCGCGCACGAATACGCCGTGGGAATCTCGAACGCGGAAGTGATCGCGCCCGAAGGCTACACGCTCGACGCCGCGCTGATCGCGCGTCCCGGCAACGCCGACATCCAGCTCGACCTGTTTCTCGACTATGCCAACAACGTGAAACTCTACCCGGCGTTCCAGGATTATTTCCGCTCGTCGAAACCGCCGTTGCTCGCCGTTTGGGGGAAACGCGATCTCTATTTCATTCCGCCGGGCGCCGAGGCTTTCCGCCGCGACAATCCGAACGCCACGGTCCAATTTCTGGATACCGGTCATTTCGCGCTGGAAACGCACGTCGAGGAAGTGGCCGCGGCAATGAGAGGTTTTTTGGCGAACGTTCTTGCTTAGTTCTTTGTTTTGAAGTCATGGTCCGGCCGCCGCGACGGGCGCATCCAATCTGCGGAAGCCGGAATTGTCGATCGCGAGGGAACGAGGTTCGCCAGGAGATTCTTGAAATGAGCAAACACGAGACGTCGAAACATGCTGGGTTTGCGCAACCAGCCGCAAAGAGCGGCACATTTTCACTGGGGGGTGAGCTCACTGTAAATCGTCTCGGCTTCGGGACCATGCGCCTCACTGGACCTGGCATTTGGGGCGAGCCTGCGAATCGGGCCGAAGCCGTCGCCGTGCTGCGCCGCGCCGTCGAGCTGGGAATCAATCTGATCGACACGGCGGATTCCTACGGGCCCTATGTCGCCGAGGATCTGGTCCGCGAGGCGCTGCATCCCTATCCCAAGGGAGTGGTGATCGCAACGAAGGCCGGCTTGGTGCGCACGGGGCCGAACGCGTGGGCTCCGGTCGGCAGGCCGGAATATTTGCGCCAGGAATGCGAGATGAGTCTGCGCCGCCTGGGTTTGGATCGCATCGACCTTTTCCAGCTGCACCGTATCGATCCCAAAGTTCCCGCAGATGAGCAGTTCGGCCTGCTGAAAGACCTTCAGTCCGAGGGCAAAATCCGGTACGCCGGGCTTTCTGAAGTGAGCGCGGCGGACATTCAAGCGGCGCGCAAAGTCCTGCCCATCGTCTCGGTTCAGAATCTTTACAACATCACGGACCGCAAGCACGAAGAGGTGCTCGACTACTGCACGCGCGAGAGTCTCGGCTTTATTCCGTGGTTTCCGCTGGCAACCGGCAGTCTCGCCAAGCCCGGCAGCGCCCTGGATCGGATCGCGCAGCGGCAGGGCGCGGAGCCGGGGCAGGTGGCGCTCGCGTGGCTGCTAAAAAAGTCGCCGGTCACGCTTCCAATCCCGGGAACTTCAAAGGTGAAGCACCTGGAAGAAAATGTCGACGCCGCGCTCGTGGAACTGGACGACGCGACTTTTGCCGAATTGGACGGGCTCGGAAAATCGAAACACCAAACAGCCTGAAGAAACGCGACAGCCGGGCTCGCCGTCAACTTCAACACCGGCGTTTTGGCCGGCTTCGCTTCGTAAAGGAGAAAACAATCATGAGCGCGCCATCGCAACCGGCCCTCAAACTCGTGCCGCCATTCACGCTGGAAACAGCCATCCTGAAAGTTCGCGCGGTCGAAGACAACTGGAATTCACGTGATCCCGAAAGGGTCGCACGAGCCTACACAACCGATTGCCACTGGCGCAATCGTTCCGAATTTATCGATGGACGGGAGGCCGTTACCGAGTTTCTGAAGCGGAAGTGGTCCCAGGAGCTGGAGTATCGCCTGATCAAGGAAATCTGGGCGTTCGGCGGAAACCGGATCGCCGTGCGATTCGCATACGAATCGCACGACGCCGCGGGCCAGTGGCACCGCGCATACGGCAACGAGAATTGGGAATTCGACCAGGCGGGCCTTGCGAAAATCCGCCACGCGAGCATCAACGACGTGGACATCCGCGAAGAAGACCGGCTCTTTCGCTGGCCATTGGGCCGCCGGCCGGACAATCACCCGGGGCTGACCGCTCTGGGCTTGTAGGGCCTCTCGGAAGGAAACGGGCGGCGAGTCGCCGCTGTTTTATTAAATTCACAATCCTGCCGGCGCGCGGGCGCATCCAACTTTCTCCGTGCAGCTAGACGCGGACTTGAACCTCACCGAAAGGAATTTCACTCATGGCGAAAATGAAAGTAGCGGTCGTAGCGAAGGCAGGAGCCGATTTTGAAATCGTCGAGCGGGACATTCCGCAGCCGGAGCCTGGGCATGTCCGCATCAAGGTGCAGGCGTGCGGCGTCTGTCACAGCGATGTACTGACGAAACAGGGCGGCTGGCCGGGCCTCACGTATCCGCGCGTACCGGGACACGAGATCGCCGGTGTGATCGACGAGGTGGGCGAACGCGTCACCACGTGGAAAAAAGGCCAGCGCGTGGGCGTGGGCTGGCATGGCGGACAGGACAACACGTGCCTTCCGTGTCGCCGCGGGGATTTCACAAACTGCGTGAATTACAAAGTGACCGGCATCCACTACGACGGCGGCTACGCCGAATACATGGTAGCGCCGATCGAAGCGCTGGCCTCGATGCCCGAATCGCTCGACGCCGCCGAAGCGGGCCCGCTGCTCTGCGCCGGCGTCACCACATTCAACTCCCTGCGTCATAGCGGCGCGTTGCCGAGCGACCTCGTCGCCATTCAGGGAATCGGCGGTCTCGGCCACCTGGGCGTGCAGTTCGCAGCGAAATTCGGCTACAAAGTCGCCGCCGTGGGGCGCGGCCCCGAAAACGGGGCGCTCGCAAAGAAACTGGGCGCGCACGTTTACATCGATAGCGCCGCGACGGACGCAGCCGAGGAACTACAGAAACTCGGCGGCGCGCGCGTGATCCTGGCCACGGCGCCCAGCTCGAAAGCCATGTCCGCCCTGTTCAATGGTCTCGGAGTCAATGGCCGCATGATGGTTGTGGGCGCGACTATGGATCCCATCGAAGTCACTCCGCTTCAATTGATCTTCCGCGTGCGCGGCCTGCAAGGCTGGGCCTCCGGCATCCCGACCGATTCCGAAGACACGCTGCGCTTCGCGGAAATGACCGGCGTGCGCACCATGATCGAAAAATTCCCGCTCGAAAAAGCAAACGAAGCTTTCGCCCGCATGATGAGCGGCAAGGCCGAATTCCGCGTCGTGCTGACGATGTGAGATATACTCGCCGAACATCAGTCTAGTTTCCGGCCGGCTTTTCGTCCGAGGGCGGATATCCATATGCCAACTCTTTCGGATCCCCGAGTTGCGATGGAATTAGAAATCTCCCTTTCGGATGAACAGAACCATCGAATCGGCAACGGGGGTCCGGCCGCTCCGACCGATCCACGGCTAGCCCCGGCTCGCGGCGTGGTTCAGCGCCACTGCGTCGCGGAGGAGAGCCTTGAAGGCGGAGTCGTTCACTTTGTCGCCTTCGTGCAGGTCGATGGCACGCCGGACGTTGCCTTCGAGGCTGGAGTTGAAGAGCTTCGAAGGATCCTTCAGCTGAGCACCCTTGGCAAATGTGACCTTGACCACGTCCTTGTAGCTCTCGCCCGTGCAGATCATCCCGTCGTGATACCACACCGGAACGCCTCTCCACTTCCATTCTTCGATAACCCCCGGGACGGCTTGTTTGATCAGGGAGCGGATCCGGGAGAGCGTCTCACCGCGCCAGTCGCCCAGCTCTTGGATCCTCGCGTCGATCAGTCGAGATGCAGAGTCGACTCTCGGGGAACCGCTCTTTTTCATGATCGGTGCTTGCTTCCCTCCTGAGCTCCTCTTTTTTGCTGGTTTCTTAGCTTTCTCTGCCATGTTTTCCTCGGCTTAAGATTGGGAAGTTTTGGGGATCATCTCGGAACTTCGATATCGAATTGCTGGGCGTACTCCGCGTTCAGTCGCTGCCAGCCCCCGAACTTCATCGCCTCGCCACCAGCGATGCGACCGATGGGAGTTCCGCTGAGATGGTAATCCAGAACATCGAAGCAAATGTGCCACCCGGCAGCACCCATGGAGACGAAGCGGCGACCAATGTTGGTCCACAGCGTCAAGCGCGTGCCGCCACCAAAGGCTTCGAGTTCCCAGCGGATATGGAAGTCCCCCCAATTGTACTCAAGCACCTCGGGAGCGTCGGCTCGCGCCACGGTTGTTTCGGTAATGCGCGGCGCGGGCGCTCCCACCGTGGTGAGCTTCACCGTAGCTCCAGCGGTAGCGAGGCTGCCATCAGCGTCGAAAGGCGCCCATTCGCGCAGATGCGCTGGGTCGGTCAGCGCCTGCCAGACCTTTTCGGGCGAGTGACGCAGTTCTCTGACGAGAATGAGCGTCCAGTTCTCTCCGTCCTTTCGTATCCGTGCCAGGCTGGCCGGACCCGGTGTGTACCCCGCGCGATCGGTCACCGTCTTCTCCTTAGCGTGGATAGTGCGCCAGCTGGGTGAGCTGAATCAGGTTGCCGCAGGTGTCCTTTAGCATCGCAATGGTCGAGCCGGTTACGTCGGTGGGTGGCATGGTGAACTCGGCGCCGCGCGCCTTGATCCGCTCGTAGTCGCTCTTGAGGTCGTCGGTGAAGAACATGGAGCCGGGCTGGCCCTGTTGAAACATCGCCTGCTGATACGCTTTGGCCGCGGGGTTGTTGTTCAACGCCAGCTGCAGCTCGGTGCCGTTCGGTTCCTCGGGCGAGGCCACGGTCAGCCAGCGATAGGGGCCTTGACTGAAATCGGTCTTCTTGGCAAAGCCGAGTACTTCCGTATAGAAGCGCAGGGCCTTGTCCTGGTCGTCCACGTACACGCTGGTCACTTTGATTTTCATATCGTTTCTCCTTTGTCACGCCCGCGGTTTGCGCCGCGTCGCCTTCTCCTTGTCTTCCTTTTCGTAGGTGTTGACGGCTCCATGCGGTCGAGGTGACGTTCGAGAGCATCGACGTGCGCGGACCAGAACCGACGGAATGGGGCCAGCCAGAGAGCGACCTCCTCGAGTGGTTCAGGTCTCAGCCGGTAGAGACGGCGCTGTGCGTCCACCGCGGATTCTACGAAACCGGCCTCTCGCAGCACTCGCAGATGCTTTGACACGGTCGGCTGCGGCAGGCGGAGCTGACGCTCGATCTCCCCAACCGACTGTTGTGACGAGACCAGTAGGCTCAAGATCGCGCGGCGGTTCGGCTCCGCGAGGATTTCGAATGCAGATTCCACTCCCTTAATATACTCCGCGAGGCATATGCGTGTCAAGGCATATATGATCCCAAAATCTCGTACAACGGCTCGGATTCCCGGAAGCCGGAGGTGGAGCGAACGGGAGCGGGAGCCGATATCCTCCGAGCGTGCTTCACGAATCGAGCCTGTATCTGGTCGATGCCAGCGTGTAGAGGCGACGCCATAACAGGCGATTGACGGTTAGGACGATGAGGGCCATCAACATCGTGGCGACCAGAAGGACGGGATAATTTCCCTTGTCAGCAGCCTCGCTGACCACCGCGCCCAATCCGGTTGTTGAAAAAGTCTGCCCGTTCAGGTGGAAGTACTCGGCCAGGATGCTCGCATTCCAGGCTCCGCCCGATGCCGTGACAAAGCCCGTGATCAAATAAGGAAAGATCCCAGGCAAGAAGAGCTGTCGCCAGCGCTCCCACTGGCCGAACCGAAAGACGCCGCAGACTTCTTTCAAGTCCGTGGGCAGGGCAATGGCGCCGGCAATCACGTTAAACAGGATGTACCACTGCGTTCCCAGAAGCATCAGCACGATCGACCCGACTGCGAGTCCTCCACCGACCCGCGTGAGCAGCAGAATGATGATGGGGAACAGCGCCGTGGCAGGAACGGATGCCGCGACCTGGACAACGGGCTGGAGCACGGCTGACAACCTGGCATTCAAGCCGATCGCGACCCCGGCCGGAATGGTCCACAAAGCAGCGAGAAGCAGAGTCAGTTCGACGCGCAGGAACGTGGCACCGCCCCCGACGAAGATGCCGCGCAATTCCGAACGTGTCACCAGAGCGGCCAGCCCTGCCATTTTAACGGCGCCATAGGCTATGGCGAGCAGGACGGCAATTCCAAGCGCGTAAGACAGCCACCGGGACGGTGTGCCCGCGTCGCGATCCCGGGGCCGATCGACCTCCATCCGTGCGAAGTGTAAATCGAGGCGCTCGCGGGCTGGAGCGATGACCATGCGGCCCAAACGCGGGACGAGCCGTGAGCTTCGGAGCAGATCGAGAACCGGCGAGTGCTGGGCGTGCGCGCTCTCGACTTGCTCGAACTTGAATTTCTCCGCCCAGGCGATGATCGGACGCCAGATGAGCTGGTCCATCGCTACGATCACACCAATCATGGCAGCCAAGCCCCAGATAATCGCCCCCGTATTCGAGGCGTTCGCCGCTGTCTGGAGGTAGGAGCCCAGGCCGGGAAGGCGAAAGTCCCGGTTCTTCAATACGAACATCTCGCACGCGATTAGGTAAAACCAGGCGGCTGCCACGGAAATCATCGAATTCCAGACAAGTCCAATGGCTGCGAACGGAAGCTCCATTTGAACGAGTTTTTGCCACGCGCTCCAACGATAGACTTCAGCCGCTTCGTGCATTTCGCGCGGAATGGATTTCAGGGACGAATAAAAACTGAAGGCCATATTCCAGGCTTGTCCGGAAAAAATCAGCAGAATGGACCCGAGCTCTATTCCGAACTGGCGGCTGGGAAAGAGCGCGACCATGGCCAGCATCACGCCCGGCAAAAAGCTCAGCACGGGAATGGATTGCAGGGTGTCGAGCAGCGGAATCATCAGGCGCTCGGCCTTGGCGTTGTACGCAGCGACGTACCCGTAGATGATGCTGAAAACCAGGCTGATGACGTAGGCGATCGCAATGCGCATCACGGAAAACATCGCGTATTCCAGCAGCGCGCCGGGGCGTAGGTCGATTTCGGTTTGCGAGCTGATCGGAGTGAACCAGTACCGCGCTGTTGCGAGAAAAGCGTAGAACACAGAAAAGGCAGCGAGGAAGATCGGCAGGTCCCTGAACAGCGACGGAACGCTTGGGGGGATACTACCCCAGAGCCGCGCGCGGGAGGGGGCCCGTTGCGGATGTCGCGACCTCATCCGTGGTCCCGAATGTCTTCGTCCACGGGTTTGTTCACCTGGTGAAGCCGCAGATTGCCGCTTTCCGCGTCGTAGGTGAAAATCTCGGCGTAACGGCCCCAGCCTAGCGCCGTCTCGATTTGCCTCTCGACTTCCGGTTCAGTGAAGTGCTCATCCAGAATGTCGTGAAAGAACTCGAGCGGCATGATGTGGTCGGATCTGCTTTCAAGCGCCGACTTCATTTTCTGAAGCAGGGTTACCCGAGCCAGCGCCGCATCGCGAAACAGCGATTTGCGCGTGGCAATTTCGGCTTCGGAAAAGGCTCTGCCCTCGGGCGTCGTCTTCACGTCGCCTTCGCGCATTGTCGCGAACCCTAGTAGCGCGGCGCCCTCCAGAATGGGAAGCAGGTCATCGACTTCCAGACGAAGCTCCTCGGCTACATGATAGAGATCTTCCTCGCCGCCGTGATCGATGAGCAGCTCGAGCAATCCGGCGATGCTGCCGGGCCGCGTATGCGGCAACATCTGCCATGGTGGTTTCACTACAGGCTGGCCCGGCAGCGGCGGTGCAAGCTCCAGGCGCGGCTGAGTCATAACCTTGTAAATGTAGTCCACGTACAGAAGAAACGTCGCCGACTTGCGATCCCTCGGCTGCGCCAGAGGGATCCGGAAGTCCGCGCGGATTGTCGCCGGATTGCTCCCCAAAACCACGATTCGGTCGGCCAGCAGCACCGCTTCCTCGATGTTGTGTGTCACCAGAAAAATGCTGCGCGTGGAAATCTTCTGGGTGGTCCAAAGCTCCATCAGCTCCTTCCGTAGATTCTCCGCCGTCAGCACATCCAGAGCCGAAAACGGTTCGTCCATAAAAAGTATTTCCGGCTCCACGGCGAGCGCCCGAGCGAACCCCACTCGTTGCTTCATTCCGCCGGACAGTTCCTTCGGGTAGGCGATTTCGAATCCTCGCAAGCCGACGGCGTCCAGCGCCTTCAGCGCCCGGCGGTGCCGCTCAGGGTGCGCCATGCCTTGTGCAAGAAGCGGCGCTTCCACATTTTCCAGAACGCTGAGCCATGGGAACAGGGCGAAGCTCTGGAACACAATCGCGACATTCGGCCGCGAACCCTGCAGAGGTTTGCCGTGCCACAGAACCTCTCCGCTGGACGGAGCGACGAGCCCGGAAAGCATCCTCAAGATCGTGGATTTACCCGAACCCGAAGGTCCCAGGAGCGCGAGAATCGTGTTCGGTTCGATTGACAGATCGATGGGCGCGACGACTTGAATCTCTTTGCCTTCGGGTTGCTGGTACGCCTTGGCGATTTGCCGCGCCTGGATGATTGGTTCAAGATCCGCCGACGGCAATGTGGGTGCCGTCCGCTCGCCGGTCCCTGCCACGCCCGGTGGGGAGGGCGCCGCCCCCAGGCCAGCTTCCTCCAGCGTCTTCATGAGGCTTTGCCAGGATTCCTCGGGAAGAGCTTCCAGGAATTCTTCGCGTTCGGCGGGATTCATCGTGCCGACAATCGCCGCGATCTCCGGGGGCGTCAGCGAATAGAGAAGAACGTAGGTGTGGAAATAGGGGAAACGTCCGGCGAGGCCGGCGGCAAGTTCCGATGGCAGATGGCGAAACAACAGCCGCTGCTGCTCGAACGGCAGAGCAAGGATCGCATCCGCCGCGTCATCCGGCTTGTGACGGCGAAGGAGCTCGATGGCCGTATCCCAGCGGGCCTGGGTAACCAAATCGCGCAGATCGCGGAGTGGCTCAGCCATAATTGCGGCAATAGCCTACTACAGGTCGAGCCCAGCACCTGTGAAAGGAGGCACTTCTCTCAAGGGAGTGTCGGAAACGGCCCTGTTCCTAGCTCTGCAAGACCGCCTGATCGGGCATCCACGGGGCGGTGTTCCGAAATTGACGCTCGACCGTTTGCACCCTATCGTAACCGCGCGATACTTCGACGAGTCCGCCTCGGGACCGGGAGCATGGTTTTGGTCGCCAATATTCGCCTGACGAGAGCCTCCATCGATGAAGCCCGCATAAAGCACACGGGCACCGTCATTTGCATTCCCTGAAGCCACCATCAAGACATGAACGTCCGGGCCGTTTGGGGTTTTGAAATTCGTGAAGTGCAGAACGCGCGTGCCATCGCCCGGAGGGTTTGGTAGCCCGAACCTAACCAGTTGGAACCGCGTTCTGCCGTGGCTCCAAAGCATGGACTTTTTGCGCAGAACCATTGGCTTTGCAGCCTTGCATACCCATCCAAACCCCTCGCAGATCTTACGAGAGCGATCCTGTGGATCACCCCGATGCCAGGGGCTCGTCGCTGCGGCGTGGATAAGACCAACCATCGGTCAGGGCCGAGTCTGTTTTGTCGCAAGATCGATGAGCACGATGCCCGAGTTTTCCCGTAGCCGGTCGAAAACAATCCGGCTGCCGTCGGGAGCGATATCAAAGCTTCGCATTGCGGCCGGATTGCTGAGCCGAGTCAAGCGCCGCGACTGCATCGTGCGAAGGTCGAGCAACCAGAAATCCTGCTCGGACAACGTATCCCCGAGCATGTAGACCAGTCCTGTGCCATCCGGAAGGAACCGCACACGTTCTCCGTCCCGCTGCACTCGAATGTCCGGCAGCTTCACAGACGTACCATCAGGATGCACGGCGAGGAGTGGCGCCAACGAGAACACCTGCGTGCCGCAGTACACGATCAGATTGCCCTGGGGAGACCATACGGGGTCGAGGAACAACCCCGTCGCGATTCGGACCGGTAAGCCCCCGTCAACCGGCAGCTTGAACAAGCCTGGCCCCCCCGAGTCGCTGCCCGCTACGACAATCCATTTCGCATCAGGCGACCAGGAACCCGTGCCTCGCACATCAACGTTGCTAGAAAGGGGGCGTAGTCCTGATCCATCAGCGGCGATGATGTGCATCTGCTGCTTGCCATTCCGCCACAAGGCAAACGCAACGCTCGCTCCGTTTGTCGACACGGCGGGAGGCATTTGCAATGGATCATTTGAGCCGACCCACACCTCCGCGGCTTGCTGGTCGCGATAGCTCCAAAGTCCGTCAGCCCCGTCCCGCGAACTCAAGTAGAAGAGCGATCCACCACCAAAGCGCGGCGCCCAGGCTCGCGCGCTAGGCAGGGGGAAGGATTGGATATCTTTCTCCTCTACAATGTGTTTCGCAATCGGAACACTCCACAAACTGACTTGCGGGTTCACGATACTAGCGGCCAGGCGGCGGCCATCTGTGGTGGACGCAACGGCCGTGTATTGTTCCAGTCCGAAACTCACACGGCGCACAGTCCGAGCCTCTAAATCAAATGCCCACAACCACGGACCTACCCCGTCTTTATTGGGGGCCACGAACAGAATCGTCCGTTCATCAATCGGGGCCGGGTACGCGACATCGGCGTTGAGATGTGACAGCTGTTCTTCATTTCGGCCTTCCGGCGATATCCGCCACAAGTCCATTTCGCGCGTGGCAGGCCGGCCGCGGACGAAGTAAATCCAGCGCCCGTCATTCGACCAGACCGGATAGTGGTTGTGCAATCCCGGCTCGCTTTGGATGATCTGATGTGGATTCGCTCCGTTATGGTCGGCCACGAACATGGGGTCGCCTGGGTCCCATGTGTGATACACGAGCCGGGAGCCGTCAGGGGACCAGGCGATTTCAGCGACGTGTTCATCCATGAAATTGTGCGGCGTTCCGCCGATCAGCGGCCACAGCATCAGCCTTCGGCTCTCCGTTCCGCCGCTCCAAACCTCCGACCCGTCGCCGGAAAATCCAGTGGCGCGAACGGGTGCACGCGCGTCTCCGATCCGCCCGCGTGTAAGGTTTGCGAGGCTGGTGCCGTCGGCTTGAATCACCCAGATATCAAACGTTCCGCCCCGGTTCGAGATGATCGCGACGAATTTCCCGTCCGGAGAGATAGCTGGGTTCGTTTCGGTTCCAGTGAAATTGGAGAGCCGCGTGAACTGCGCATCGGCAAGGGGATTGGCTGCTGAAGGCTTGCCGCGATTCCCGACGATCCACACAGCGAATCCGGCCGCCAGCAGCAGCCCGAGGCCGAGTGCTGCAAGCGCCAGCCATTTCCCTTGGTGCTGTCGCGACGCTGTTGGATGGAGCGCGGAAGTGCCGCTGTAATCCGACAACGACTCCAACGCGAAAGCCAGGTCCGAAGCCGATTGGAAACGCTGCTCCGGATTTTTCTCCAGGCAACGCTGGACGATTCTCTGCAGCGCAGGCGGAGTGTCCGGTGCGAGCTGCGAAACTCCAGGAGGGTCCTCGTGGAGGATCGCAGTCATCGTCTCCGCTGCAGTCGGCTTCCGGAAAGCGCGGTTGCCGGTCAGCATTTCATACAGAACCGCACCGAAGGAGAAAATATCGGTCCGATACTCGGCAGCCTCCCCACTCACTTGCTCCGGTGACATGTAGCCCACGGTACCCATCACCATGCCCGGCTCGGTCCCGGCGCTCAGCGTGGGAT
>CAZLWY010000242.1:0-3625 GCA_964563425.1 uncultured Acidobacteriaceae bacterium
GCGCTCGACAGGGAGACGCGCGAAGAGAAAACGTCGAACCCGCGCTCTTCGATGCGCGCGAGCAAACTGCTGTAGGTGCGAATCAAGGCCCAGAGCGTGGCCCGTGAATCCGGATCGACTTTGGCGACGAGCGACGCGCCGTCCCGGTAGAGCTGCCACGCGCGGTCGGTTTCGAAGGCGAGAAGCTCGCGAAGTTTCGGTGTAATCGGACCGCGCAAATCAGGCTCCTTCACTCCGAAGCGCGCCACATCCTCGAGCGGGAGATACACGCGGCCCATTTCGTGGTCGCTCTGCACGTCGCGAATGATGTTGGTGATTTGAAACGCGAGGCCCAGGCGCTCGGCGAGATCGGGGGCTTTCGGATCGCGGAATCCGAAAACGTGCAGACAGGTGAGGCCGACCGTGCCTGCGACGCGGTAGCAATATTCCGAAAGACGGTCGAAGGTCGCATACGACGAGACCGTGAGATCCATTTCGGCGCCGAGAATCAAATCATGGAAATAGCGGCTCGGAACTTCAAAGCGTTTCATCGTGTCGGACAGCGCGGGCAGAATTTTGTGGGCCTCGGTGCGGCCGGCGGCGGCTTCGTCCAGCAGCCCTCGCCAACGAGCCAAGCCAAGGCGCTTGGATTCGATATCGCCTTTGTCGTCGGAAACATTGTCGACCAGGCGCATGAACGCGTAAAGGGCGCAGAGAGCGTTCCGCTTCTCCTTGCGCAGCCCGAAAAACGCGAGATAGAAGTTGCTGTGAGACTCGCGGGCTATGCGATTGCATTCGGCGTACGACGCGGCAACGCTCAGCGCCTTTGCCGGCACAGACGAGACGGAAGCAGCCGCCGGGGATCCAGCCGGACCGCTGGTCGTCGACAGCGAATCGTCAGCCGATACCGACCCTGCTGTCCCGCCGGCTTTGCGCGCGAGGGCGCGAGTGCCGAGGGCGCGAGCGAGAATGCTCGCCTTGGTCCATTTGGAAAGCGATGGCCGGCGGGAAAGCGTGTTGTAGCCCGAGGCTTCGATCGCATTGAGAATGGCGATACCGCCGCGGCTAAAAAGCTCAATGTCGGTGCGCAAATGACTGTCCACGCGGTCGGCCAAGGGAAGCCCGTTGCCGAACATTTCGCGCGTGCGCGCGATCAGCGTCTGCATCAGGGCAACGTAGCGCTTGTCGAAACGGCGGGCGACGATGTCGTCTTCGGTGAGATCGTGCTTCGCCAATTCCTCGAGTGGGATGTAGATGCGGCCTTTTTCGAGGTCGCGGCCCACGTCCTGCCAGAAATTCGCAAGCTGGAGCGCAGTGCAGGTGTAGTCGGAAAGTTTCTGGCGCTGCTCGTCCTGATAACCGCAGAGATGCAGCACAAGCCGGCCCACGGGGTTCGCCGAGTAGACGCAATAGTTGAGCACGGCGTCCCAGGTGGCGTAGCGATGGACTTTCTGGTCCTGCCTGAAGGCGCGGAGCAGATCGATATAGAGCTTCAGCGGCGTGTGCTTCTCACGGACGGTCTCGCGCAGCGCAATAAAAACCGGATGCTGAGGCTGCTCGCCGTGGCGCCAACAGTGGCGCAAGTCTTCTTCCCAGGCCCGGAAAAGCTCGAGCGCGCGCGCGGGATCGTGGATTTCCTCGCCGATGTCGTCTGACCAGCGGCAGTAGGCGTAGACGTTGTAGAAATGCTGATGCAGGCCGCGCGGGAGGAGCCAGGAAACGACGCCAAAATTTTCGTAGTGATGCGTCGCGAGCCAGCGCGTGTAGCGCTGGGCTTGGGCAACACTGCAACCCAGCGGCGGCAGGTTGCGGGAGATTTCGAGTTCGGGCGTCGGCAGCATATTCCGCGTTTTGGGGCGATTAGAAAACTTTCCATCCTTTTGCTTCAATGAGTTGCACGATTTCCAGTTCTGAACGTTGGCGATTGGGAATCGCCTGTGGGGTCGGTCCGAGTTTCCGAAGGAGCGCCTGCTCCTGCCTCATCGCATTCATGGTATTCGAATTCCCACCCGAAACAAGAAGGTCGCTGTCGTAAAGAATGCGGCCGAGCGGCCCGCGCCGGATCAGGGAATGATGGCCGTCTTCAGCTCGCCGTTGCGGTTCTTCATGTGCTCGAAAACGTCCGGCAGCTCCGCGAGCGGAACTTCGCCGGTGATGAAATCGCTGGCGCGGATTTCCCCGCGCACGATGGTATCGAGCGCCTCGCGAATGAATCGCGGCGTGTGGTGGAACGTCGACTTGATGCTGATCTCGGAATAGTGCAGCGCTCCCGGATCGATGCGTACTTCGGTATTGCGCGGGCACCCGCCGAACAGATTCACGGTACCGCCCTTGCGGACCATTTGGAGCGCCCATTGCCAGGTGGTGGCCTGGCCGACGGCTTCGATAACGGCATCGGCGCCGCGCCCGCCCTCGGTAAGCTGCTTCACGAGGGCCACAGGATCGTCTATTTTCGAAACGTCGTAGGCGGCGACGGCGCCCAGGCGCTCGGCCGCGCGCATCTGGCTGTCGCGCTTGCCGACGGCTATGACCCGCACGTGGCGGCCGGAAAGAATGCGGATGAATTTCAGGCCGATCGGCCCACAGCCGATCACCACCACCGTGTCGCCCGGATGGATGCCGGTTTCATGCACGCCGCGCAGGACGCAGGCGAGTGGCTCGACGATGGCAGCGTCAAGGAAGGAGACGCTGTCCGGAATTTCAAGCATATTCTCGCGGACGATGCGGCCGGGAATGCGGATGTATTCGGCGTAGGCGCCGTTGTTGAAGAGCAGGTCCTCACAGAGATTCGGCTGACCCTTGCGGCAGAAAAAGCATTGATTGCAGGGAGCGGAATTCGACGGAACGACGCGCATTCCCTTGCGCACGCCGCCGTTGACCGCGCGGCCTTTTTCCTCGATGGTCCCGGAAAGCTCATGACCGAAAAGGGCGGGCGGCTGAATCATTTTTTCGTGGAAGCCCTGTTTCCAGACTTTGAGGTCCGTGCCGCAGGTGAGAGCAACTTCTACACGGACAAGAACGTCGTCCGCGCAGAGCGACGGGATGTCGACGCGCTCGATTTTCACGTCCTCGGAGCCGTAGAGAACGGCTGCGGTCATGTGCCCGTTTTTTTCGGATCGGCTCATTCGTGCGCGATCATGACCTTAAGGGTATCGTGTTTCGGGTGCGCCGCCAATTGCAGCGCGTCCGCAATGCGCTCCAGCGGAAAACGGTGCGAGATCATCTCCCGCAACGGCAACTCTCCTCCAAACACCAGACGAGCGGTTTCGTCCTGCTCGCTCACCGACGCGCTGTAGCTGCCGAGTATTTCCTTTTCCTCGATGCCGACCGCGGAGGCCGGAAACTCAAGCTTGAGAACGGGATCGTTGTGCGCAAACAGTAGCACGCGTCCGCCCGGGCGCGCGATGGCGAGAGCTTCGGGGACCAATGCCTGGTTGGGCACAGCGAGCAGGACAGCGTCGGCGCCGCGTCCGCCGCTGCGGCTGCGCATCTCGTCGATCAGATTCGCGTTCGCCGGATCGAACGCTTCGGTGGCGCCGAATCGCACGCTCGCCTCGCGGCGAGCAGCCATCGGATCGCTGGTGAAAATATTCGCGCCTTCGCGCTTCGCAAGAACAGTGAGCAGCATGCCGATCGGACCCTGCCC
>CAZLWY010000243.1:0-78196 GCA_964563425.1 uncultured Acidobacteriaceae bacterium
ATAATACGTGCCTGCGCGCGAGGGAAGGACGCGTCTGTCGATCCCCCGCCGAATTGGAAGTTTACACGCGCTGTGTGCGCATGTAGTATGTCCGGTCCGCCAGCAGGAAACTTTTTCATGAGGGTGCGTGGTCGTTGTCCGTTTCCGGCCTAAGTCGTGGGATACGTGTTGTCGTTATTCTGGGCGTGGTCGTCCTTGGGGGGGCGCTTCTGATCCGTTCGATGCCCGCTCAGGATTCGACTGCGTCGGCGCAGCCGTCCGCTCAGTCGTCGCCGGTTTTCACTGTCGAGCACCGCTCCGTGGCGGACGCCGTCCGCGAATTCTTCGGAACCCGCACCAAGCCGGTTCAGCCGATCGCCTACACTCACAAGGTCCATCTTGCCAACGGCATGCAGTGCACCGATTGCCACGTGGGCGTCGATCAGGGGCCGGACGCGCGAATCCCCAGCGTCAATTTCTGCATGACCTGCCACCAGGTCATCGCAACGGACAAGCCTGAAATCAAGAAACTGGCAGCGTACAAAGCACGCGGCGAGGACATCCCGTGGCAGCGAGTGTACGGATTTGAACCGTCGGCTCATGTGAAGTTCAATCACGCGCCGCACATCCGCGCCGGCGTCGATTGCTCCACCTGCCACGGCGACATGCACACGCAAACCGTAGCCGAGCGAAAAGTCGATCACACCATGGGTTTCTGCGTCCAATGCCACAAGCAGAACAACGCGCCTATTGATTGCGTGACGTGCCATTTTTGATGTACGCGTGCGAGGTATCTGGTCCGGTGCAAGTGCGGGGCTTGCGAAACGTCAACAGGCCCACGTTCTTTTTTCCCGGGCGGGGATCGGTAATCGGGAAGCGATGAGCACGACGGCCCAATACGGGGGGCATGGCGATTTGCCTTGCGCCGGCACGGACACTCTTGTCGGTGCTGCGGTGAGCTCCGCATTGCGGGATGGGTTCCTGCTCCTGTACCAGCACGCCGCCCGGAACTGGCGCGGCGGCGCTGGAATTTCCCCATCGTTCTGTTCCGCCAGGCGTTCGAATCGAGACGTCAGTAACCGCCTGAAAACAAACCATCGGTGCCACGTCGATTCGACGATCAACCGGAGGGGGATCCGGCCATAATGCAACGTCGAGATTTCATCAAAATCACGGCCGCCGGCGGCGCAGCAGCGGCTCTGGAAGGCTGCGGCAATCCCGACCATCACCTCATCCGTTTCATCCCGGAAGAGGATCTCCTGCCGGGAATTGCCACGTGGAAACCCAGCATCTGCACGCTCTGCCCGGCCGGCTGCGGCACTCAAGTGCGCGTGATGCAGGGCGAGGCCGAAGTCATTCGCAACGGCCAGCTCGGCATCCTGAAAATGGGCCTCGCGAAAAAAATCGAAGGCAATCCCGCGCACCCGATCAACCAGGGCAGGCTCTGCCCCCGCGGCCACGGCGAATTGCAGGTCACCTACCATCCCGACCGCATCAAGTCGCCGCTAAAGCGCACCGGCGAGCGCGGCTCCGGGCAATACAAGGAAATCACCTGGGACGAAGCCATCCAGCAGCTGGTCTCTCAATTGAGTGCCCTGCGCGCCGAGGGGGCTCCGAAGGCCCAAGGTCGGCTCGCATTCGTGAGCGCCCCGTTGCGCGGTCAGCGCAGACATATCGTTCAACATTTCGTATACGGGCTGGACGGTCTGCCGCCTTTCGAATTTGAGTTCTTCAACGGCGAAGTCATCCGGGCCGCCAATGCCACGACCTTTGGCCGCTCGGCTCTCCCTACGGTCGACTTGGGTCAGTCCAATTACGTCATCTCGTTCGGCGCGGACTTCCTGGGAACTTGGAATTCTCCCGTCGCGCAAGCCGTTGGTTACGGCCAAATGCGCAAAGGACGGCCCGGACAGCGCGGGAAATTTGTGCAGGTCGAATCTCGCATTTCGCAGACGGGCGCCAGTGCCGACGAATTCATCGCCTGCCCGCCCGGGTCCGAAGGCGCGTTCGCGCTCAGCCTCGCGCACGTGATCTTGAACGAAAAGCTGCGGCCCGTTGGCGCGGCCGGACGGGCCATTGCCCAATGGGCGACGGGCCTGCCGGAATACGCGCCGGATAAAATCGAAAAGCAGATCGGGGTCTCGGCGGCAACCATCACGCGGATTGCTCGCGAGGCAGCCGCGAATTCTCCCTCGGTTGCGTTGATCGGCGATGCCGCTACGGCTCACACAAACGGGCTTTTTAATGGCCTGGCCGTGAATGCTCTTAACGTGCTGCTTGGCAGCGTCGACAGGCCGGGGGGTCTGCTGTTCAGCCCGGGATGGGAGCCGAAATCGGAAAGGCCGGTCCTGCCTCCGGGTCTTGAGCTCGCGAGGGGAACCGACCCAAACGAGACGCTCCACTACGTGGCCGGCGAAATCATTTCGAAGTCGGACCGGATTAAGGTCCTGCTCTTGAACGGCAGCAACCCCGCGTTTGCGTCGCCATCGGCATGGCAGATCCGCGAGGCCTTTCAAAAAGTTCCATTCATCGCCAGTTTCGGCAGCTTCATCGACGAAACCAGCATGCTCGCGGACTTGATCCTGCCCGATCATTCGCCGCTCGAATCCTGGCTCGACGACTCGCCGGAGTCAGGCTCCTCACAAACCGTCGTGAGCCTCGCGCCGCCCGCAATGGCTCCGCTGCATAACACGCGTTCGATGCCGGATGTTCTGCTCGACGTGGCGCAGCAACTCGGCGGTGACCTGGCGAAAGCTCTGCCATGGAAGACCTACGACGAGGCGCTGAAAGCCTCCTTCACCGAGCTTTACAAAGAGAAGGGAAGCAAGAACGCAAAGGACGCCGACGATTTTTGGTCCAAGGCCCTGGCACAGGGAGGCTGGTGGAGCGCCGACGAAAAGCCGTCCGCGCCGGCATCGGTGAAGGAAACCGCTTCGCCCTCGAAATACACGGAACCCCAATTCGACGGCAGCGCAAACGATTTCCCGTTCTACTTTCTGCCGTTCGCCTCGCAGATGTTCTACGACGGCTCGCTCGCGCACCTGCCCTGGATGCAGGAAGCGCCCGATCCGCTCTCGAGCGTCATGTGGGGCACATGGGTCGAGATCAACAATCGCACGGCGGAAAAACTCGGCCTGAAAATGGGCGACACGCTGGAAGTCGCCTCGGCACATGGCACCTTGCAAGCGCCGGCGCTGGTTACTCCGGCCATTGCGCCGGACGTCATCGCCATGCCCGTCGGCCAAGGCCACCACAATTTCACGCGATACGCCACGGGCCGCGGTGCGAATCCGATTTCAATCCTCGCGCCTATGACCGTCGAAGGCACCGGTTCGCTCGCGTGGGCCGCCACACGCGTGAAAATTTCGCGCGTCGGGGAAGGCAAGCTCGTGATGTTCGGCGCCAGCATGGAAGAAACGCCGAAAGACCTGAAGCATCGCTGAGGAAGGAAACAATATGTCGCATCAGTGGGGCATGGTGATCGATCTGGACCGCTGCACAGGCTGTGAAGCGTGTGTCGTGGCCTGCCATGCGGAAAACAATATTTCGACCGTGGGCGAGGATCAGGCCTCGCGGGGACGCGCCAAACACTGGATCCGCGTGGAGCGCTATTTCGAAGGTGAATTTCCCGACGTGAAGACGAAATTCATGCCCGTGCTCTGCCAGCAGTGCGACGCCGCTCCCTGCGAGCCGGTCTGCCCGACGTTTGCGAGCTACCACACGATCGAAGGCCTCAACGGCCAAGTCTACAACCGCTGCATCGGCACGCGCTATTGCGCCAACGCCTGCCCCTACAGCGTCCGCTTTTTCAACTGGTACAACCCGGAATGGGACAAGCCGCTGAACCTCCAGCTCAATCCCGACGTCTCCCTGCGCGAAGTGGGCGTGATGGAGAAATGCACCTTCTGCGTGCAGCGCATCAAGGCCGCAGAAATCCAAGCCGAAGCGGAAAAGCGCGCGGTGAAGGACGGCGAGATTCAGCCCGCCTGCGTGCAGTCCTGCCCCACCCGGGCAATGGTGTTTGGAGATTTGAGCGATCCCGACAGCGAGGTCTCGCGCCTCGCGGGCGGAAATCGCGGCATGAAGCTTCTGGGCGAGCTTGGCACGTTGCCGAAGGTCACGTATTTGCAAAAGGATTCATGGCATGGCAGCGAAAACGCCTGAGCAAATAACCGACGACCTGCTTCGGCCGCTCGAGGGAGCGTCCGGGCGCTATTGGTCGTTCCTCGCCCTGTTCGCTGGCATCGCCGTTGCCGCGCTCTGCGCGTTCAGCTGGCAGGTCTACGCCGGAATCGGCGTGGCCGGAATTCGGCGGCCGGTTTTCTGGGGCTTCTACATCACGAACTTCGTTTTCTGGATCGGTTTGAGCCATGCCGGTACGCTGATTTCCGCGATCCTGCGCCTCGCGAACGCGACCTGGCGCCGGCCGGTCACTCGCTGCGCCGAAGTGATCACCGTATTCGCTCTCTCGATCGGCGCCACGTTTCCAATCATCCATCTCGGCCGGCCATGGCTGGCCTTCTGGCTTTTCCCCTATCCCAGCGAGCGCGGCATCTGGCCCAACATCCGCTCCCCGCTGCTGTGGGACTTCTTTGCGATCAACACGTATCTGCTGGGCAGCGTCACCTTCCTTCTGCTGCCCATGATTCCGGACTTGGCGCTGATTCGTGATCGCGCCATCGGCCTGCGCAAGAGGATCTATACCATCGTCGCGCTCGGATGGCGCGGCACGCCGAAGCAGTGGCATCGTTTGGAATCCGCCATGCAGATCATGGCCGTCGCTGTGATCCCGGTCGCCGTCTCCGTGCACAGCATCGTTTCCTGGGACTTCGCGATGGCGCCGGTGCCGGCATGGCACTCGACGATCTTTGCTCCCTACTTTGTTTGCGGCGCGATCTTCAGCGGCATCGCCGCGCTGATTATTGCCATGGCGCTGCTGCGCAAGTTCCTTGGTCTTGAGGACTACCTGCTGCGCATTCACTTTGAAAATCTGGGCAAGCTTCTGCTGGTGATGAGCCTGCTCTGGTTCTATTTCGTTTTCGCCGAGCGGCTCACTGTCTGGTACGGCAACGATCCGTCGGAGATGACGGTTTTCTGGGTCACGCAGACCGGATCGTTCTCGCCGCTGTTCTGGCTGATGGTGGTGTGCAACTTTGTGATTCCGTTCCCGATTTTGGCGATCAAGAAGCTGCGGACCATCACGGGATGTGTGATCGCGTCGATCGGCGTCGTGATCGGGATGTGGCTCGAGCGCTTCCTGATCATCGTTCCGTCGCTATCGCACAAGTATCTGCCCTACAGCTTTGGCACCTACCGGCCGACGTGGGTTGAAATCACCATCACCGCGGGGACCTTTGCTGGCATGGCGATGCTCTACATGATTTTCGCCAAGACCGTGCCGATCATTTCGATCTGGGAGCTGAAGGCCGCGCCGGAGGCGCGATCCAATCACGCGCCGGCGCTCGCTCCGGTTCCCGACTCAGGAGCCGACTAGGATGGCTTCGACCAACTCGATCTACGGTCTGTTCCCTGGGCCTGACTCGGCAGATCGCGGCGTACGGGCGTTGCGTGCGGCCGGCGTGGCCCAGGAAAAAATTCTCGTGATGTCGTCCGAGCCCTATGATGAATATTCGTTCACCCGCGCCGAGCACAAGACGCTCATGCCCTGGCTCGCCACGGCCGGCGGCATCGTTGGCAGCATTTGCGGCTACCTGCTTGCGCGCGTGACGCAGGTGTCGTATCCGATCACCGTCGGCAACATGCCGCGCGTCTCCCAGTTTCCCACGGCCATTGTGACGTACGAAGTCACCATGTTCGGCGCGGTCCTGACCACTGTCATCACGCTGCTGATAACCGCACGGCTCGCCCGCAAGCGTCCCGAGCCTTATGATCCGGAAATTTCCAACGGGAAAATACTGATTGGAGTCGTCGATCCGGCCGATTCCGCCCGCGCCCAGCTGGAGGATTCGCTCCGCCAGGCCGGCGCGGAAGAAATCAAATCGACAGGTTCCCGCTGAACGCAAGCCATCGTCGAGGCTCTGAGCTGTTCGCGGATTATCTGGAAAAATAGTAATCCAGTACCCATTCGCCCGATTCGGAATCGAAGCGCATCGAATCAAACGCTTTTGTCTGCGTGACCGGCGACTCTTCGGTCAGCCCGAACTGGTCGATTACAAACGGACGCACCTCGTCGCGAAATTTCTCCCAGAGTTTCTCGCGATTCGCAGCCCTTATTTCACCACCCAAGCCGCCCATCGAATCCTCCTGCTGAGGGAAAGAGTCCGCTGAATCCAACGAAAGCGGTAGAAATGGCGCGAGGCCTCGCCGTTCGGACGGCCTCGCACCCTTGACCGTGAGCGATTCCGGCTCTCGCGCATTAGCGGTTGCGCGATTGCTTGGGCTTCTTCTCGTGCCGACGAACAATCTTCTCCGCGCGTTCGGGCAGGCGTCCTGTGGTGCGGTCGGGCTCGTGCTTGTTGCCCGCGCGGTTGATATCGGCCGCGCCGTCGATCGGCGTAAGGCCCGGATTACGTTCGTCGTTTTGCATGTTGCGCGCGTCGTTGGTTGGCATATCAGAGATTCCTTTCTGGTTGCCGCGATGTTCACCCTACCGGCTGCATTTTCACTATGGCGGACGAGCCGGCGGGGGAACATCGGGCGATGGCTGTAACGCCGGAGGTGAATGACAATACAGGACGCGGGAAAACCTAGGGGAAATCCGGCAGAACAAAAGCGATGAAAGGCGGCACTGCTAACTGGCGTTTCTGCGTGCGCGCGTGGGAGCCACTGAAACCGGTTTCGGGGCGCCCTTGGCGCCATCTTTCGCGAGACTGCGCTTGAGAGCTTCCATCATGTCGATCACGGGAGCTTTGGTCGCGGGGCGCGAAGGGACGGTAACCGCTTTTCCTTTCAGTTTCGATTCGATGAGCGCGTTCAAATGCTCCTGGAATTCGTCGCGGTATTGCTCGGGTTTGAAGGGAGCCGACAGGCTTTGCACCAGCTGGTCGGCGAGCTTCACTTCTTCCGGGCGTAGCTTGGCTTCGTACTTGCGGCCGTAGCCTTCGACCGCGGCAATCTCATTTGCGTAGTACATGGTGTGCAGCGTCAAGCCATTGTCGCGCGCACGGATGAAAACGGTGTACTCGCGCTGATGCATGGTCACCTTTGCTACGCCGACTTTTTTCGTATCTTCGAGGGCCTTCAGCAGCAGCGCGTAGGGCTTTTCGGCACGTGGATCCGGCAGCGCGAAATACGACGAGTCGAAATAAATCGGATCGACTTCGTTTTCCTTGAGAAAGGTGATGATCTCCATTGTCTTGCCCGAGGGCGGCGTGATTTTCTTGATTTCGTCCGCATCGACCAGCACGTACTGCCCCGTTTCGTATTCGTATCCCTTGATCACTTCGGAGCGATCAACCATGCGGTCGCACGTCGGGCAATAGAGCGGCTGTTTCAGCCGCGTGTTGCACTTGTCGTGAATCTGGTGGAGATAGGTTCGCTTGGTTCGGGCGGCGACGTAGAGCCGAATCGGAATCGATACGAGTCCAAACGAAATCATGCCTTTCCAGACGGAAGCGGCCATTGAAAGTCTCCCCGCCCAAAAGGTTACGCGCTTCGCGTGCGGCGGCTATCGGGCAAAGACCTTAGAGGAAACGACGCGGAGGTGTAATGGGAGCGTTCGCAAACGCAAGAATTGCGGCAGAATCCGCGCGTGGCGTCGCTCGGGAGCTTGCCGGCTCCTGTTCTGGGCGATCATGCAGCCGTATACTGGGCCCGCATGTCCGGGCTCACCCAGTACCGGCGTAAACGTGACTTCCGCGCGACTCCAGAGCCGAAAGGCCGGCGCGAAAAATCCTCCCGTCCGATCTTCGTAGTGCAACGCCATGCGGCCAGCCGGCTGCATTTCGATTTCCGGCTGGAGATTAACGGCGCGCTGGCGTCCTGGGCGGTTCCGAAGGGCCCGCCGGAGGAGCGTGGTGAGAAACGCCTGGCCATCCACGTGGAAGATCACCCGCTCGATTACGCGAATTTCGAGGGCGAAATTCCGAAAGGGAATTACGGCGCGGGTCGGGTGCAGATCTGGGACCGCGGGACCTTCGAGGTTGAAGGGCCCCCGAGTGCCGCCGAGCAGGTTGAACGCGGTGATCTGAAGTTTGTTCTGCAGGGCCAGCGGCTGCGGGGACGCTTTGCGCTGGTGAAGATGCGCAACTCCCAGCGCGGCAATGAATGGCTGCTGATTCGCAAGACGGACCCGGAAACTGGCGAAAGCGCCGCCGAATCGGGGGCCCGAGACGGTGCGCGGGGCGCGAAGCCTCGCGCCGGCGGAGTCAGGATCGAAGCCTTCGGAGGCCTAGCGGGAGCCAAGAAAGTTGCCATGCCGGACCAGGTGGCAGTCGAACTGGCGACTTTGGCGGACAAGCCCTTCTCGAGTCCGGATTGGCTGTTTGAGATCAAGTGGGATGGCGAGCGGGCGCTGGCGTTCATTCGCGATGGAGACGTGGAGCTTCGCTCGCGCTCGGCGCGAAATATCACTGCGGAATACCCCGAGCTGCGCGAGCTGGCCAAGCAAGTGGATGCGCGCAAAGCGATCCTCGACGGCGAAATCGTGGTGCTTGATGAATCGGGGCGTTCGGAATTCGCGCGTATCCAGCCGCGTTTCGGTGTGCTGAATCCTCCGCGCTCGTTGCAGGAAAAAGCGCCGGTGACCTATTATGCGTTCGATCTTCTGTATGCGGACGGGTACGATCTGCGCGGCGTCTCTCTGGAACAGCGCAAGGAAGAGCTGCGCAAAATACTTTCGGTCTCCGAGCGCGTGCGATTCTCCGATCACCAGGTCGAAAAAGGCCTGGCGCTATTTGAAGTGGCGAAGCGGGAGGGGCTGGAGGGAATCATCGCCAAGCGGCGCGACAGCGTGTATGCCGGTCGGCGCTCGCCGCAATGGTTGAAATTCAAGATTGTAAGCGACACGGATGTGGTGGTCGGCGGATTCACGGCACCGCGAAAAACGCGGGACCATTTCGGCGCTCTTCTGATGGGGCTCTACGACGACGGGAAGCAGCTGGAATATATCGGCAGCGTGGGCACGGGGTTCACGCAGGAATCACTCGATCGCACGTTCAAGACGCTCTCGCAATTGAAAGTCGCCAACAGTCCGTTTCGCGATGCGCCGCGACTGAAAGAACGCATTACGTGGGTAAAACCGGAGCTGGTGGCGCGCGTCCAGTATGGCAACTGGACCGACGAAGGGAAACTTCGGCAGCCGGTCTTCCTGGGTTTTCAAGAGAACCGCGAGCCGCAGGATTGCCGGCTCGAAGATCAGGAGTTCACGCATCCAGCCAGGGAAAGCCAGAAAGCGGTGGGAGAGGCAAAGTACGAGCCTCGCGGCCGGAAAATGGCGGACGCGGGAAAATCGTCTCCCCCTCCGACGGCCTCCTCTCGGAACACGTTGCCTGTAGAAAGCCTCGAAAAGGAACTGGCGGGCGGCCAAGGAGAATCCATCGAAGTGGAGCTCGAGGGCAAGGCGCTGAGCCTGACGCACCTTAACAAAGTCTGGTTCCCGAAAAACCCTGTGCTTCGAAAGCGCGATGTGCTCGCTTATTACTGGCGGATCGCGCCGCACATTCTGCCGTTCCTGAAGGATCGCCCGATGGTTCTCAAACGCTATCCGAACGGCATCGGAGAAAAATTCTTCTTCCAGAAGGCCGCCTCCGCGTCGCGCCCCGCATGGATCAGGACCGTACGGATCGAATCGAAGGAGCGCGGCGAAGACATCCCGTACTTTCTCCTGGACGACGTGGCCGACCTGCTCTATCTCACCAATCTGGGTTGCATCGACCACAACCCTTGGTCGAGCCGAGCCGATGACCAGCGGCACCCCGATTTTGTCTTCTTCGACCTCGATCCGACGGACGGCACATCTTTCGAATCGGTGTTGAGGGTCGCGCGCGCGGTGGAAAAGCATCTGCGATCCATTCGGCTGCGCAGCTACCTGAAGACCTCGGGTGCCACCGGGATTCACATTTTCGTCCCGCTGGAGCCCCAAAATACTTACGACGAAGTGCGTCTGTTTGCCGGCGCTATCGGCCAGAGGGTGGGCGCGGAATTGCCGAATCTGGTCACATCGGAACGAAGCGTAGGCAAGCGGAAGAAGGGAACTGTGCTCATCGACGCGCTGCAGAATTCTTTGGGCAAGCCGCTGGCGGCGGTCTATTCGCTGCGTCCGATGCCCGGCGCGCCCGTTTCTACTCCGGTATCTTCCGCCGAACTCCAAAAAGGATTTCGGCCGGGCGATTTCACGATCGAAGCGATTTTCACTCGCCTGAAGCGCTCGGGCGACCTGTGGCAAGATTTCTGGAAGCATCGCCAAAACCTGAAGGAAGCGGTCAACCGCGCATAACGGTGGCAGTGTCCCTCGCGTTACAGCATCCGCAGTATCGGTACTACAGCCGTTACTTGATTGTGACGAAAAATGCCCACATCTAGTCTGGCTGCTGGAGGGCTTCACCGATGAACATCAGGATTCGCAACATCGCGTTTATGAGTGCACTCGGCGCGGGTGCGCTTCTGGCGGCCGGATCGGCCGCTCACGCCCAAGCGGGCCGCATGCCGCCATCGGCATCGCCGTACCCCTCGCCAAACGCTGGCCCGGGACCCGGAGCGGCGCCTGACGCCACCGTGGCCAACACCGTGAGCGATTCGGACTTCGCAAAAGACGCCGCGCAAGGAGGCATGGCCGAGGTGAAACTCGGACAGCTCGCCCTGGACAAAGGCACGAGCGACGCCGTCAAGGAATTCGGCAAGAGAATGGTCGACGATCATTCCGCGGCAAACGACAAGCTGAAAACCATCGCGCAGCAGGAAAGTGTGAACCTGCCGACGAACCTCAACAAGAAAGACCAGGCGACCTACGACAAGCTCTCGAAGCTTTCCGGAGACGCATTCGACCGCGCCTACGCCCGGGACATGGTGAAAGATCACCAGGACGACATCGCTGCTTTCCGGCAGGAAGCCAGTAACGGGCAGGACCCGCCGATAAAATCGTTCGCGTCCGACACTCTGCCCACGCTGCAAGACCACCTGAAGATGGCGCGCGAAATGATGCGCAACGTCAGCCCGTCGAACGCGGCCAAGAACGGGCCCGGCAACTAACACAGCCACTCGCGCAGTTCCAGTCGCAGGTCCGGCCATGCTGGCGCCCTTCCGCTCCCATGGCCGGGCCGGCGTTTCCCGCCCCCCCCTAGCAGGCGGTTTCTTCCGGGGTTAAGATTCCCGAAACTCCCTCTGGCGTGGCATCCTCGCGTCGCTCATCAGCGACGGTTTACGAATTTGCGTATAATGACGTCTCCGCTCTGACGTTCGATTTTCGGCGATTACGGCATCGAAAGGTTGTGTTTTCAGTGCGGTGTAGGCGGGAGGGCGGTCGAGGGTATGGGGCGCCGTACTTTCTCCGAACAGGACGCGATCCGCTACGGGCTGGCGATCGTCGCTGCGTTCGCGGCACTCTACCTGCGTTATCTGCTGGATCCGCTCCTCGGCGTCACGAACCCGTATCACGCCGCGTGGCTCGCGGTTGTTTTTACCGCATGGTATTGCGGTTTGGCGCCGTCGATCCTCGCGACGCTAATAGAAGCCGTCGGCGTCTGGTACTGGTTCGTTCCTCCGCTACATTCGGTTTCCGCACTCGATCGGTCGCGAGTCTCTGCTCTGGCGGGTTTCGTGATTTTCTCTGCGGGCATCATCGCGCTGGGCGAATCGAACCGGCGCGGCAAGTCGAGCCGGGCACGGCTGGCTGCGATCGTCGATTCATCCGACGACGCGATCGTCTCGAAGAACCTAAACGGATTCATCACGAGCTGGAACCGCAGCGCCGAGCGGATTTTCGGCTGGACCGAAAGCGAAGCCGTGGGCCGGCCGATCACCATCCTGATTCCGCCGGAATTGCAGCATGAAGAAATTGAAATCATGAAAAAGCTGCGTGCCGGGGAACGTATCGAGCATTTCGAGACGGTGCGCATCACCAAGGGCGGCCGAAGATTCAACGTTTCCGTGACGATTTCTCCGATGAGAGATCTTCGTGGCAGCATCATCGGCGCTTCGAAGATCGCACGCGATATCACCCAGCTCAAGCAAATCGAAGCCGCCTCAAGAATCAACCAGGAACGAATTCGGGCTGCGTTCAGCCAGACATACTCTTTCCTCGTCTTTGTGACCAAGGACGGGACGATCACGGAAGCGAACCGCGCCGCGATCGAAGGCTGCGGATTCACGCGGGAGGAAGTGATTGGACGGGAATTCTGGGAACCGTGGTGGTCGTCGCTGCCGGATGAAGCGGAGAAGCTGAGACAGTCGGTTGCGCGCGCGGCGGCCGGCGAAATCGTTCGCGAGGAATGCCACTACTGCATGCGCGACCGCACCGTGGTTCTCTACGCCGATCGGACCGTTTCGCCCGTGCGCGACGAAAGCGGGCGCGTGGTGATGCTGGTCGCCTCCGGGATCGACATGACCGAACAGAAGGCCCTGCGCGACCAGCTCGAGCAGCGCGTTCAGGCCCGCACCTACGAGCTCGAGCGGTCGAATACTTCGCTGCGGGAGCTGTCCGGCCGCCTGCTGCAGATGCAGGACGACGAGCGGCGGCGAATCGCACGTGAATTGCACGATAGCATCGGCCAGCTGCTGGCCGCGTTGAGCATGAACCTTGCGACCGTGTCGCTTGAAAAGCACAAGCTCACTCCGGTCGCACAGGGCTGCATTGACGAGAATGAGGGGTTGGTGATGCGCGTCTCGGACGAGATTCGGACACTTTCCTACCTGCTGCATCCTCCGCTGCTGGACGAGATCGGCTTGGAATCGGCGCTCAAGGAGTATGTCGATGGCTTCGCCGCGCGCAGCAAGATCGCCGTGCGGCTGGACATGTCGGCGGATTTCGGCCGGCTCTCCAAAGAAGCGGAAATCGCGCTGTTTCGCGTGGTGCAGGAATGCCTCACGAATATTCATCGCCATTCAGGCAGCGCGACAGCGGCGATCCGGATCGGACGCGAAAACGGGGTCGTTAGCCTGGAAGTGAAGGACGACGGCAAGGGAATACCCGCCGACAAGCTGACGCAAGTGAACGCTAGCGGCACAGTCGGCGTCGGGTTTCGCGGCATGCGCGAGCGGTTGCGGCAATTGGGCGGCAGCCTGGAGGTACGCTCCGACGAAAAGGGAACGATCGTGGCTGCAACGCTCGAGAATCAACACCCGAACGCCTCCGCCCCCAACCTGGCGAACTGAGCCTGCTCAAATCCCGGGAGCTCGTAACTCCCGCAAATTCTGGAAACTAGCGCGTTCATTCCGGTTTAACAATTCTCGTCTACGACTATATTCGACGCGCCTTACAGTGTTTCCTTTATTCAGTACCCGGATCGGGCGGAGTAGCATTTACGGGAATCTTCCTTCCAGAGGAGCCAGCCATGGGCAAGCCTTGGGACACCATCGTCGCAATTTCAGATCCGGAAGACCGCCGCAGTCTCGCTAAGATTCTGGGGCAGCTGGGGATCGATGCCATGTGCGTCGGGACGTTGGGCCAGTGCCGCGAACTTCTCGATAAAGGAGAGGTCGGGCTGGTTTTCTCGAGCGAGTATTTTCCCGACGGCGATTTCCGTGCGCTATTGACGGCGTCTCAGGCGCGCAAGCTTGGCCCTTCGGTGATTGTGACCAGCCCGCGTATTCGGAAGCGACCACCAGAGGCGATTCAACTGGGCGCGTTGGATGTGATCGGTGTGCCGTTCCGGCCCACGGATGTCGAATGGGCGGTCATTAAAGCGTCCCGGGGCCGCGAAGCGCTGGCTGAAACGAAACTTGCGTCCCCTCTGGTCTCGCCGGCGAATCGATTCGAGAGTTTCGCCCGTCACGCAAGCTAACAACATTCCAACGTACTGCAATTCAACGTGCTGCCCGTCGATGGCGCTTGTTTGCTAGCCACCCGGAGCGGCGGCCTTCACGAGTTCGGCCGGCTTTGCCAGCGGCGGACGTTCGATCTCCATTTTCGCGTCCGGGCGGCGCCGGACCTGAACCGGCTCCGTTGAAACCGGACGGTTCGTCGTCGCTGACTTCAGCATGGCTTCGATGATGCGCACATCGGCGAGTCCTTCGCGGCCGGAAGGTTCGGGCTCTTTATGGTTGATCACGCAATCGGAAAAATAGACGAGTTCCGCGGCAAATTGATCGCGGCTCTTGAAAACCTTCTTGGTGGTGCGGTCGCCGATGGTGATCTCCGTCCTGAAGTCTCCCGTCATATCGTAGGCAGGCTCCATGCGTAAACTGCCTTTCGTTCCCACGACTTCGTAAACGGACCGGTCCGCGGCGCCGAAGCTCGAAGTGAAATAGGCGACTCGATCTTCGGGGAACCGCATCAGCGCACTCGTCATCTCGGGAACTTCCTCGAATCGCTTGTCGCCGGAGTTCAAATTCCAGGCGAAGACTTCGGTGGGCTCGGCTTTGTACAAATAGCGCGCGGCGTTGATGCAATAGATGCCCATGTCGTAAATGGCGCCGCCTCCCACATCATTTTTCAGGCGCGAATTGCCGGGCTTCACCTGCTGCGAGAAGACGGAGGAAAAGATTCGGGGATCGCCGATTTTCCCGGAATGGATCGCGTCGATGGCGTGGAGATTTCCGGCCTCCAGATGCAGGCGGTAGGCGATCATCAGCCTTACGTCGGCTTTTTCGGCGGCTTCGATCATGGCCTCGCAGTCGGCTTCGTCGAGCGCCATCGGTTTTTCGCACAGGACGTGCACGCCGGCCTGGGCGGCGGATTCGGCATAGGCGCGATGCATGTGATTCGGCAGTCCGATGTAGACCGCATCGATTTCTCCGCTCTTCAGGCAGTCGGCGTATTGCTCATAGGAATAGGTTTTCTTGACGCCGTACGTACGGGCGATTTTCTTTAGCTTTGCAGGGTCGCTCGAGACGAGTGCCGCGAGGTCGGAATTTGGGCGCGCATGCTGGAATGCGGGTAGCAGCGCAGCTTGTGATATGTAACCCAGCCCCACGACTGCATACCGAACCTTGTTATCGTCATTCGATTTGTTTCTGCGGTTCGTTCCATTCGTTCGCGGCACGTCGGCTCCTTGGGTTGCATCGCTGACACTACGCGCCTGAATTCGAAGCTGTCGATACAGCGAACGACGTAGAGGAGAGGTTAGGGACCCTTTCCGCCCACCACTTGCCCGTGCGCGAATGCGGCGACCAGCGAGACACCGCCGATAATATTTCCTATGAGCACCGGAATCAGGAAATGCAACAAGTACCCGCTCCAGGAAAGCATTCCTGTGGCGACGGCGAAAAACATCACCGTCGATCCCGCCACGACGTGCGTCAGTCCGCCGAGGCCCACCAGATAGGTCAAAATGATGATGACAGCGATGCGCGAATGCTCCGCCGCCGGAAGCACCCACACCATCAGTGCGATCAGCCACCCTGCGAAAATTCCGCGAAGCAGCACAGTGCCGAAGGTGCGGCCCAAATGAGCTGCTGCGATGGTCACGAATGTTTGTCGCGTGTGCGCGTCGAAGACCGGCAGGTGTGCGATCGAGAAGGCAAAAATGCACGTTCCCACCAGATTGGCCGCCAGCACGATGCCCCAAAGCCGCATGACGCGCAGAAGCATTTTGAGCGTCGTATCGAGCAGCAGCGGCAGAATCACCGTGAGGGTGTTCTCGGTGAAAAGCTGCTGGCGCCCCAGGATGACAATCAGGAAGCCGATGCTGTAGCCGGCTCGGGAGATCAGCGGCACCCACGGCTCGTTCGGTAAATACGTGGTCAGCAGCGCCTCCGCGACAAAGGAAAATCCCATCGAAAGGCCCGCGGCGAAGGCCGACCATGCCAGAGCGGCGGGCGGCCGGTGAAGCTCGTCGTCGCCTTCGCGGCGAATCGCCTCGTACACCACGTTCGCGCCGATGGCGACGCGCTCCTCCACTTGCTTCTGTTCGGCACGTGTTGAGATCGTTACGCCGTCAGGCGCCGTGCCTTTGGCCTTTTCTGTTTTCTCTTTCATGGTGTGTCCTTGGAGCCTACTGTTGCGGTATAGTCCCGCAAATACCCGAAAGCACTGATTGTAATCGGCAGGTTCGAGCGATCATACATATCACCGGGAGGCTTGCGAGCGCGATGTCCGAGGAGGTTCAACTGGAAATTCCGAGCGATATCAATTCGATTGCTGCAGCGGTCGATAAGATCGTCGCGCGGATCCGCGAGTCGCAATGCCTCGCCGGCAGGGAGCCGGACGTGGAGGTGGCGCTGTTCGAGGCGCTCGCAAACGCCGTGATCCACGGCAATCACGAGCAGAAATCGAAAAGCGTGCGGATTTCCTGCCGCGTTGAGCCGAGCCATCGCGTCTCGATCGTCGTCCGCGACCAAGGCGCGGGTTTCGATCCCGGCGCAGTACCCGACCCAACGAGCCCGGAAAACCTCGGTGCCGAACATGGCCGCGGGATCCTGATGATGAAGGCGTTTATGGACGAAGTTCACTTCGAAAAGGGCGGGACCGAAGTGCACATGGTGAAGAATTGCGATCGTCCCGTGCTCAAGAAGGCTGCGTCGTGACCTCCCCGTCCGAGGATCCCGAAGCGGCAGTCGCGCACCCCTTGTTCGCCGCCTAGTCCCGTTCTCCGAATAACGTCGCGTAGACCACTCCGGCCGGCGCCTGAAGGCGCCGAAAAACCCAGCGGCGGCGCGTTTTTGGAGCGTCATCTTTCGCCCCCGAGAACGAGATGGACTCTGATGGACAATCTACGACTTGAGAAAGGGGCCCGTTGCTCCGGGATGCTATCACCCGTTGCGGACTTTTTGATTTTGGTCGGTGTATATTTTCAGTTGAGACCCGGCACGAGTTCGACCCGATGCGCATCCTGATCGTCGAAGACGAGGAAAAAATGGCCCGCGCGCTTCGCACCGGCCTGGAGGCGGATCAGTTTTCCGTCAGCGTGGCGCACACGGGGGAAGACGGCTTTTTCCTCGCATCGACGGAGCCGTTCGATTTGGTGATCCTCGACTTGATGCTTCCAAGGCGTGACGGAATGGAAGTCCTCGTCGCGCTCCGGCGAAAGAACGTGACCGTCCCGGTGTTGATTCTCACCTCGAAGGACACCGTGAAAGATCGCGTGCGCGGCCTCGATGCGGGCGCGGACGATTATCTCGTGAAGCCGTTCGCGTTTTCCGAGCTACTGGCTCGCGTTCGCGCGCTGCTGCGCCGCGGGAGATCCGATTCCGGCGACAAATTGCGGCTGGCGGATCTCGAGATCGACGCCGCCGGGCGCAAAGCCTCGCGCGCCGGCAGTGAATTGGCGCTGACCGCGCGCGAATTCGATCTGCTGGAATATCTGCTACGCCAGCAGGGCTCGGTAGTTTCCCGCGAGGTGCTGGCGCGCGACGTGTGGCAGGAAACGCAACGTTACACGCCGCTCGACAACGTGATCGACGTCCACATCGCGCACCTGCGAAAAAAATTGGACGAGCCATTCAAGAAAAAACTTCTGCACACCGTACGCGGCGTCGGATTCGTACTGCGCGAGGAAGCTCCGTGAACGTTCCCGCTCCCCGCGGCCTTAGGACTCGACTGACGCTGTGGCACGTGGGCCTGCTGGCCTGCGTTCTGGCCGTATATTTCGCCGGTGTCGGACTCCTGCTTTTCTGGCAGGCGGGCACCATCCTGAAAAGCATTGCGGCCGAAGATCTCGAAACGGTGAAAGGCCTGCTGTACGTCGCCGACGACGGACAAGTGGGCGTGCGCGAGGATTACCACCACCACACCGATTGGAAACAGGTGCAGGAAAGGCTGCTCGAGGTTCTGGGACCCGATGGCTCGATTCTTTACCGCAACGAGCGCCTGGGCGATCGCACACTCGGCGGCGCGCCATTTGCCGGGGAAGGAGAAAAGGGATATTCGGGCCGCACGGAGCGGCTTTCCGACGGCACGCGGGTGATCTTGATCAGCCGCAAATACGACTTGCAGGGCCGCACGGTTTTGATCCGCGTGGGCTACAGCCAGGATTTGATCTGGAACCAGGTGAAGCAGACGCTGCTGATTCTACTGCTGGTTTCACCGGTTGTGTTGGCTGGGGCGGCGTGGGCCGGATACCGCATTGTCGGGCATGCGCTCGATCCCGTGAGCAAAATGGCACATCGCGCCGAGGAAATTAATTCCGAGCGGCTGAACGAGCGTTTGCCGGTCGACAATCCCGATGATGAGCTGGGCCACCTCGCGACGGTGTTCAACGCAATGCTTTCGCGGATCGCACAATCCTTCGAACAGTTGCAGCGATTCACCGCGGATGCTTCCCACGAATTGCGCACGCCCTTGGCGGCGATTCGTAGCATCGGCGAAGTGCGACTCCAGGAAAACGCCACTCCCGAGGAGTATCGCGACACGATCGGAAGCATGCTCGAAGAAGTGAACCGGCTCGCGAGCATCGTCGACAGCCTGCTGACGCTGTCGCGCGCGGATGCCGGGCAGATTCGCGTGCAGGTGTCGGTCTTTCCGCTCGTCGCGCTGGTGCGCGAAGCGGCAGCGCTTTTGGAAGTGCTGATCGAGGACAAAAACTTGACCTTCACTCTGACGGGCGACGAAAGCGTCGGCGCACAGGCCGACCGCCTCTACGTCCGCCAAGCCGTGGTCAACGTCCTTCACAACGCGGTGAAATTCACGCCCGCCGGTGGATCGATCGCGGCGAGGGTGGAATGCCGCGGCGATTCGAGCGTGGAGCTTTCGGTCACCGACACCGGACCGGGAATTCCGCCGGAGCACGCCGCGAAGGTCTTCGAGCGATTCTACCGCGCCGACGAATCCCGTGCGGGGCGCGATCGCGGCGGCGACATGGGCGCTGGCCTGGGGCTTTCGGTCGCGCAATGGGCCGTTCGCGCGAACAATGGCGAAATCGGAGTTCGCAGCGCACCCGGGGCCGGATCGACGTTTTGGATTCTATTGCCGGCGGTGGGCTGCGCCGCCAAGTCCTAGTCCCGCCGGACCTTCCGGCCTTCAGCAAATCTTCAGAATCTCTTCAGTACAACTCCCGCCCAAGCGGTCATAGCGTTGAATCGTGAAGCTCATGAAACAGGCGCTGGCAATCGCAATATCGCTACTCGCGCCCCTCGCCGTCGCGACGCAGGCCTCTGCGAACACCGCGGCAAAAATCGATTCGATTCCTTATGAATACATGCTGGTGAACAGCATCACCAATCGCGAACCGGTCTCGGTATCAAGCTATCACTTCGAGGTGGAGCCCGAAACGGGTCGTGCCCGCGTGGTCGTGGAATACACCTATCCCGATCAAATGATTTACGGGGGCGACGACCCTCTCCGCGGTCCGCAGCCGAGCTTCGCCCAGATTCCCGGCTTGAAATATGACCCAGCGGCGCACGCCGTGATTTACGACGCAGAGGGCACCAAGGCCGTGTGCGCGAACGTGACCGAGCGCCCGAGCCTTTTCGGCCGACATCGGAAGGTGACCAACACCGGCGCATGTTCCGTTCTGGCGGTGCCGAGCATCCACACAGTAGACACCGGATGGAAGCTCATCCGTGTGCGGGCCCTGGATACATTTCTGGAGGTTCGCTAGGACTTCCTGGCGACGAGACCCGCCATGACGCGAGCCTTGAAACCCGCTCAATTGGAACCGTTTCGCAGCCTGACGACCTGCCTCGTCGCCAGCGCCGTGGAAACGTTCCGGGTCCGTTTGCCCAATACGGGCTTTGCCGATTCGAGTATTCGCTGCATTTTTCAGGATCAGCCCGCGATGGCGGGCTATGCCGTTACGGCCCACATGCGTAGTTCGAACCCTCGGATGGAATCGTCGAAATCATACGACTACTACGACCGTACCGACTGGTGGAACAACATTCTGACGATTCCGGCGCCGCGCGTAGTGGTGATTGAGGACGTCGATGATCCGCCGGGCCGGGGAGCGTTCCTGGGCGAGGTGCACGCCAATATCCTGCTCGCGCTCGGCTGCGTGGGCATCGTGACGAACGGCGCCGTACGCGATCTTCCCGATATTCACCCCACGGAATTTCAGATGTTTGCGGGCAACGTCTCCGTGTCGCATGCCTACTCGCACGTGTTTGATTTCGGGAACGTGGTCGAGGTCGGCGGCCTGGCCATTCGGCCGGGCGATCTGATTCACGGCGACCTTCACGGCGTGCAAACAGTTCCGCTTGAAATTGCCGATAAAGTTCCCGGGGTGGCCCGGGAGATTCGCCAGCGCCGGCAAGATTTGGTCGGACTGCGGCGCTCCGCCGGCTTCACGCTGGAAAAACTTCGCCAAGCGATCCGTGACACAGCCTTCCTTACGCAAGAGACGAAATGAAAATACTCCCCGCAGCGGTTCAAACCTGCCGTACCTGGTTGCCCGCGTTGTTTGGTATGGCGTGCTGCCTGGCGGCCGGCTGCGGCTCGAGCCGCAAGCCGGCTGATGAGGCGGCCAATGCGCCGGTCGCTCCCGTCGTCACCTCCCATCGCGAAAATCTGACGAGCCAGCTGAGCATCGCCGCGGAATTCCAGCCCTATCAGGAAGTCAATGTGTACGCCAAGGTTTCCGGCTACATCCAGAAGCTGGACGTCGATTGGGGCGCGCATGTCAGACAGGGTCAGCTCCTCGCGGTTCTTGAAATCCCCGAACTCGAGCAGCAGCTCCAGCAGGACGAAGCGAACACCAAGAAGAGCGCCGAGGACATTGAACGCGCGAAGGAAGAACTCAATCGCGCGACATCCGCATATGCCGTCGCGCACCTGACCTATTCGCGGCTTGCCGACGTGCAAAAGTCGCGGCCGGAGCTGGTGGCGCAGGAGGAGATCGACGTCGCTCAGGGCAAAGACCAGGAGGCGAGCGCCGGTGAATCTTCGGCGAGAGACGCACTGGCGGGCAGTGAGCAGGAGCTGGCGGCCTCCAAGGCGGCGATGGAAAAAGACCGGGCGCTGTTTGGATATTCCCGGATCACCGCTCCGTTTGACGGTGTGGTCACCGAAATTGATGCCTATACCGGCGCGCTGCTGCCGGCCGGAACTTCGTCGAACAAGGGCGACCAGACGCTTTGCCATCTCTCGCAAAACAATCTGCTCCGCCTGGTGATTCCGGTGCCGGAGCGAGCCGTGGCGGACCTACACGTGGGCGAGCCGGTGACCGTCAGCCTCTCGTCGATCAACAAGACGTTTCCGGGGAAGGTCAGCCTCTTCTCCGGTCAAATCGACGAGCAGACGCGCACGATGCACACGGAAGTAGAGGTTCCCAATCCGGCCTATGAAATCGTTCCGGGAATGTACGCCACCGTTGAAATTCCATTGCACACGGTCCCGAACGCGCTGACCGTGCCGGTGCAGGCCGTGCAAACCTCGGGGGAAGCCACGGGGGCGGTGCTGGTTGTGGGCGCCGACAACCGTATCGAAAAGCGCGACGTGACCATCGGGGTCCAAAGCGCCACGGAGGTCGAGATTCTCTCCGGTCTTCGCGAGAACGAGCGCGTCATCTTTGGAGAGCAGTCGCAGTTCAAATCGGGGGAGCTCGTGAGTCCCAAGCCCATCACGCCCTCTGGAGCGGAATAGGCGATCGCATGCCTTCATTTTCACTACGACATCCGTATTTCATCGTAGTGATCTGCCTTTTCGTTTGCGTCCTCGGGCTCACGAGCCTGCTGCAAATGCCTGTGGACATGTTTCCTCCCATCAATATTCCAGTGGTGCTGGTCGCCACCTTCTACAACGGCATGCCGCCCGAGCAAATCGAAGCCGACATCACGGATACTTTCGAGCGCTTTTTTACGCTCGGCAGCGGCATCGATCATATGGAATCGCGGTCGATGACCGGAGTCAGCCTGATCAAGATTTATTTTCAGCCCGGGACCAACGCCAACGCGGACGTAACTCAAATTTCCAATCTGGCGATGGCCGACCTGCGCCGCCTGCCTGAAGGAACGCTCCCGCCGGTGGTGTTAAAGACCGATGCGTCGAATCTGCCTGTTTGCCTGCTCACCGTGGAGGGGCAGGGGCTGAACGAGACGCAACTCCATGACTACCTCCAATTTCAGATTCGAAATCAGATTGCAGGCGTTCCCGGCGCGACGGTGCCGCCCCCCTACGGGGGCCGGTATCGACAAATCATGGTGTACGTCGATCCGCAGGAACTGCAGGCACATAACCTGAGCCCGATGGACGTGGTGCGCGCCACGAATAATTCCAACTTGATTCTTCCCGCCGGCGATCTCCGATTGGGACCGACGGATCGGAACATTTACACCAACGCGCAGATTCCCAGCGCCGACGATCTGAACGGCGTGCCGCTGAAGACGGAAGGAACCAAGTCGGTTTTCATCCGCGATGTGGGCAAAGCCGTAGATGGATCCTACCTGCAATACAACATCGTGCGCGTGAACGGCCAGAAATCGGTCTACGTCCCGATTCAAAAGCAAGGCGGAGATACCAACACGATTGCGGTGGTCAACGGAATCCGGGGCGCCATCAAGAGCCTCCGCGACATACCGTCGCAGATGAAGACGCACGTTGTATTCGACCAGTCCGTATTCGTTCGGGAAGCGATTTCGACGGTGCTTCGCGAGGGCGGCGCCGGGATTTTTCTTACCGGCGCGATGATCCTGGTTTTTCTCGGCAGCCTGCGGGCGACGGCCGCGGTGTTCCTGTCGATTCCGCTCTCGGTGATGATCGCGTTCTTCATACTGCACATGGCCGGAAGATCGATCGACAGTATGGTGCTGAGCGGGCTGGCCCTCGCATTTTCGCGACTGATCGACGATTCGGTGGTGGTGCTCGAAAACGTGTACCGGCACCTCGAACTCGGCGAATCGCCCAAGGTTGCGGCGATCAATGGTGCCAACGAGGTAGCGCTTGCGGTACTGGCCATCATGCTGGTGGCCGTCGTTGTGTTTTTTCCGGTGACCTTCCTCTTCGGAGTCAGCAAATACCTTTTCACGGCTCTGGCTCTGGGCGTGGTCCTGGCCCTCTTCGCGTCCTATTTCTGCGCCGTCACGGTGGTACCCCTTTATTGCGCGCATGTACTGAAACCGATCGAGGAGCACGGCCCCCCGGGGGCCCGAAAATCCCGGGGCGCGAGGTTCCACGCTGGCTTCAACGCCCACTTCGACAAGATGTTGGACGTCTACGAGAAATGGGTAAAGAAGAGCCTGGATCGGCCGCGAGAAGTGGTCATCGGATTCATCGGCGTATTCCTGGCAAGTTTTCTGCTCTTCCCGTTCATCGGTGTTTCGTTCTTTCCGCGCACGGATGCCGGACAATTCGTCATCAATATCAAAGCGCCCACCGGCACGCGGCTGGAATTGACGGAACAATACGTCGAACGTGTCGAAGCGATCATTCGTCAGGTCGTAAAGCCGACCGAGTTGGACACGGTGGTTTCCAACATCGGCGTGATGGCCGATTTGTCCGCCCTGTTTACTCCTAATTCAGCGATGCATACGGCTTTCGTCCAGGTGGGATTGAAAACGGACCACCAGGTCGGCAGCTACACCTACATGGGGGAAGTCCGGAAACGCATCTCGACCGAGATGCCGGAACTTCGGACGTATTTCCAATCCGGCGGCCTGGTCGATTCCGTCTTGAATCAAGGTCTACCGGCGCCCATTGACGTACAAGTGAGCGGCATGGATTTACGCCGCAGCGCCACGATCGCGCAGGAGCTGGCGCAACGGATCAAGGCGCTGCCGGACGTTTCCGACGTGTACGTTCCGCAAGACATGGACTATCCGGCGCTGCAGATTGACGTGGACCGCGTGCGCGCGTCCGAGCTGGGATTGAGGCCGAAGGAAGTGATCAGCAACGTGATCACCGCGCTTACCAGCGACGTGATGATTGCGCCGAGCTACTGGGTTGATCCGAACAACGGCAACAACTATTTCGTCAGCGTTCAGTATCCCGAAAATCAGGTGAAGTCGATCGAAGACCTGAAAGCCATGCCGTTGCGCGCGTCCGGCCGCACGGCACCCACGTATCTGAGCGAAGTGGCCGATGTCTCGCCGTTCTCGACTCCCACCGAAGTCGATCATTACCAGCTGGAAAGGACGATCGACGTCTACGTCGCTCCGACGGGAGAGGATCTCGGCGGACCTGCCAAGAAAATCTCGAAGATCATCTCCGGCATGCAGCTGCCTCCCAATATTCGCGTAAATATCAGGGGGTTGGTGGTCACCATGGAGTCTTCGTTCGAGCGATTTGCTTTCGGACTATCGCTCGCCGTCCTCCTTGTTTACTTGATTCTGGTCGCCCAATTCCGCTCCTTTGTCGACCCGTTTCTGATCGTGCTCGCGGTTCCGACGGGGCTGATCGGCGTGATTCTGACGTTGGTTCTGACCGGGACCACGTTGAACATCCAGTCGCTGATGGGAATCGTGATGCTGCAAGGCATGGTGGTTTCCAACAGCATCTTGATCGTGGACTTCGCAAATGTGCTCCGCGGCGAAGGCCATGGATTGAAAGACGCGGTCGTTCGCGCCTGCCGCATCCGTTTGCGGCCCATTCTGATGACCTCGCTTGCGACGGTAGTCGGACTCCTGCCCATGGCTTTCAAAATCGAAACGGGCAGCGAAGCCTACGCGCCGCTGGCCCGCGCGATCATCGGCGGGCTGATCTCGTCTATCGCTCTGACGATTTTCGTTGTGCCCGCAGCATACCTCCTTATTTACCGGCGTCGCGAGCATGCAGCATGGGCGCTCGCGCCGTCGGGGGCGGACTAGGAACTCGCATGACCTCCTTCTCCCTCCGAAACCCCTACTTCATCATCGTCGTTTGCCTCTTTGTGTGCGTGCTCGGCCTCACGAGCCTGGTCCAGATGCCGGTGGACATGTTTCCGCCCATCAATATTCCCGTGGTGGAGGTCGCGACTTTTTACAGCGGCATGCCTCCGCAACAGATCGAGGCGGACATCACCGACACGTTTGAGCGATTTTTCACGCTCGGCAGCGGCATTGACCATATGGAATCGCGATCGATGTCCGGCGTCAGCCTGATCAAGGTGTACTTTCAGCCCGGCACGGATGCCAGCGCCGACGTTACCCAAGTCTCCAATCTAGCCATGGCGGATTTGCGGCGGCTTCCGGAAGGCACGCTGCCTCCCGTGGTCATGAGCATGGACGCATCAAGCCTTCCCGTTTGCCTGCTCACGGTCGACGGGCAGGGACTTTCCGAAACACAGCTTCACGATTATTTGCAGTTTCAGATCCGTAACCAGATTGCCGGGGTTCCCGGTGCGACTGTCCCGCCGCCGTACGGCGGCCGCTACCGGCAGATCATGGTTTACGTGGATCCGCTGAAGTTACAGGCCCATGAACTGAGTCCTATGGACGTGGTGCGCGCGACGAACGAATCCAACCTGATTTTGCCCGCCGGCGACGTTCGAATCGGGCCACTCGATTACAATCTTTACACCAACGCGCAGGTCGCAGACGCGAAGGCCCTGAACGACCTGCCGCTGAAGACGGAGGGCGACAAATCCGTATTTATCTCCGACGTGGGCCATGCGGTGGACGGTTCCGCTCTGCAGTACAACATCGTACGAGTAAACGGCCAGCGATCCGTTTACGTTCCCGTCCAGAAACAGGGCGGCAACAGCAACACAATTGAAGTGGTGAACGGAATCAAGGGCGCGATCCAGAATTTGCGCGACATTCCCTCCCAAATGAAAGCGCACGTCGTTTTCGATCAATCGCTTTTCGTGAAGCAGGCGATCGCAACGGTGCTACGCGAAGGTGGCATAGGCCTGGTGCTCACCGCGTTGATGGTCATGATATTTCTGGGCAGCCCGCGCGCCACGGCAGCGGTGTTTCTTTCCATCCCGCTCTCGGTGATGGCCACTTTCTTCTTCCTTCACATTCAGGGCGCGACGATCAACAGCATGATCCTGAGCGGCCTGGCGCTGGCCTTTTCGCGATTGATCGACAACTCCGTAATCGTGCTCGAAAACATCTTTCGCCATCTCGAGCTGGGCGAGGAATCGGCGGTCGCGGCGGAAAAAGGAGCCAATGAAGTCGGCCTGGCGGTATTTGCGATCACCATCGTCACGGTCGTGGTCTTTTTCCCGGTCACCCTGCTGTATGGCGTTAGCAAGTTTCTTTTCACTGCGCTGGCGCTGAGCGTGGTCATCTCGCTTTTCGCGTCTTATTTCGTCGCCGTGTCAGTCGTTCCGCTCTATTGCGCGAACCTCTTGAAGGGCAGCGTGCATCCGGCGCCGGCCGAAACGGTTACCAGCGACCCGACAAAACGGCCACCCTGGATGGCGCGGTTTCACGCCCGATTCAACGAGAAGTTTGAAAAGCTGCTCGAACGATACGACCGGTGGGTGAATAAGGCGCTCGACCGGCCGAAAGAAGTCGTCTGGGGCTTTCTTGCGGTTTTCGTTCTGAGCTTCGCGCTATGGCCGCTCGTCGGCGTCTCGTTTTTTCCTCGAACTGACGCCGGCCAGTTCATCATCAACGTGAAGGCGCCCACGGGGACCCGCATCGAGGACACCGAACAATACGTCCAGCGCGTGGAGGATATCGTTCGCAAAGTCGTCCGGCCCGGTGATCTGGTTTCCGTGGTCTCCAACATCGGCGTGACGCCCGATCTCTCCTCGCTTTCGACTCCAAACTCCGCCATGCACACGGCTTTCGTGGAGGTTGGCCTAGAGGAAGACCACAAGGTCGGAAGCTACGTCTACATGGACGAAGTTCGAAAGCAGGTGGCCGAGCAGCTGCCCGAGCTCCGCACTTATTTTCAGTCGGGAGGCCTGGTCGATTCGGTCCTGAACCAGGGAATGCCGGCGCCGATCGACGTGCAGGTCAGCGGCAACGATCTGAGTTCCGCCGATCACATCGCGCTGGACCTCGAGGCGAAATTCCGCGGCCTCCGAGGCGTTTCCGATGTGTACGTTCCGCAGGACATGGATTACCCGGCTTTGCAGGTCAATGTGAACCGGGAACGCGCCAGCGAGCTCGGCCTGAATCCAAAGGAAGTGATCGACAACCTGATCACCTCTCTCACGTCGGACGCCATGATTGCCCCGAGCTATTGGGTTGATCCGAAAAGCGGCAACAATTATTTCGTCACCGTGCAATACCCCGAAAATCAGGTGAAGACGCTCCAGGACCTCGAAACAATGCCGCTGCACGCCCCTGACCTGAAGCTTCCGACCTACCTGAATCAGGTTGCGGACATTTCTCCGATTCTCACGCCGACCGAAGTCGATCATTACCAGCTCGAGCGGACGATCGACGTCTACGTTGCGCCGTCTGCTGAGGATCTTGGCAAGCCCGCGAAGCAAGTGCGCAAAATCATCAGCAACATGCAGATTCCTCCCAATATTCGCGTCGACGTTCGCGGGCTGGTGAATACCATGAACGCGTCGTTCCGCAGCTTCGGATTGGGCCTGATTCTCTCGATCCTTCTCGTTTTCCTCGTGCTCGTGGCGCAGTTCTCCTCCTTTGTCGACCCTTTTCTGATCGTTCTGGCGATTCCCACCGGGCTGGTCGGCGTCCTGCTCACGCTTGCCTTCACCGACACCACGATGAACATCCAATCGTTGATGGGGATTGTGATGCTCACGGGCATGGTGGTGTCCAACAGCATCCTGATCGTCGATTTCGCCAATCGCCTGCGGCAGGAAGGCGACGGAGTGCGCCAAGCCGTGGCTCATTCATGCCGCATCCGCCTGCGCCCGATTCTAATGACGTCGCTCGCCACCATCGTCGGACTTCTTCCGATGGCGCTGAAGCTCGAAACGGGCAGCGAGGCATACGCGCCGCTCGCGCGCGTGATTATCGGGGGGCTGATCGTGTCCGTAGCCCTTACGATTTTCGTGGTGCCCGCTGCGTATTTGTTGATCTACGGACGGCGATCTGCCCCGGCTGCGCCGTTGGAAACGGAGGCGGCTCCATGACCGGAAAAATCCCCTCGATTCGATACGCCGTGTTGGTTGCGGCTGGGGGCGCGATTTTCTGCGCAACCGCTGGCGCGCAAACGGTTCAGAAACTGACCTTGCACGACGCCGAACGCATCGCCATTGAAAACCATCCGCAGCTTCAGGCCGCCGCCGATCTTGCTGTGGAGGCAAAGGCGGAGGTCACGGAGGCGAAATCCGCGTATTACCCTATGGCGAATGGCAGCGTCACCGCCGTCGATGCGGAAAACAACAGCCGGATCGCGGCCGGCGCGCTCAACAATCCGATCATTTACGAGCGCGAGGCGAATGGAGTGATGGTGAATCAGCTCGTCACCGACTTCGGCCGCACGCACGAACTGGTGAAGAGCTCGAATCTGCACGCGAAGGCGCAGCAGGAAAATGTCGTCACTACGCGCGCCGATGTTCTGCTCGCCGTCGATCAATCGTACTTCGGCGTGCAGAAGGCCGAGGCGGAATTGAAAGTAGCGCAGGAGACGGTGAAGGCCCGCCAGCTCGTTTCCGACCAAACCAGCGCTCTCGAACAGAACAAAATCAAGTCGGGTCTTGATGTTAGCTTCGCAAATGTCGATCTCGGGGAGGCGCAGCTCCTGCTGGTTCAGGCGCAGAACGATCTCGATGCAACGAACGCGCAACTTGCCGCCGCGCTCGGGTACGGCGATGAGCGAACTTTTGAGCTCGCGGACGAACCGCTGCCACCCGCACCGCCGATGGATTTCGCCGACCTGCTCCAGCAGGCCATCCACGATCGCCCGGAGCTGATCGGGATGAAACTCGACGCGGAATCCGCTCATGCCTACGCGACTGCGGAGCGGGACCTTTGGCTGCCTACGATTTCGGCAGCCGGCGCCGCCGGTCTGACGCCGGCCGGTGCGCCACAGCTCGGACCCCGGTACGCGGCGGGTGGAGTGAACGTCAATATCCCGATCTTCAACGGTCACCTATTCGGCGCGCTCCGGACGGAAGCGAAATCGCGCGCCCAGGCCGACGATCAATACCTCAGAGACATGCAGGACAAAATCGTCCGCGACGTTCGCACGGCATGGCTGAACGCAAATTCGGCGTTTCAGAAGATCGCGCTCACCGACCAGCTGCTGAAAAACGCAAACCAGGCCCTCGACCTGGCCCAGCAACGTTACAAGCTGGGCCTAAGCTCGATCATCGAGCTAAGCCAGGCGCAGCTGAACGAGACCCGCGCCGAGCTGCAGTCAGCCGATGCGAGATTCGATTACCAAGCTCAGATTTCAGCTCTGAAGTATCAGACCGGCCAGTTGCAGTAGCTCGTCGTCGGCCTTGACAAAATTTCGCAGCCTTCGTACTCTTGCGGCTTCATGAGGGTTCGCGGCACGCTTTCAGTCCACTGGAATTTTCCCTCGGCCCCGCCTGTTCGCTCCGCGACCGTTTCCGAGGCGTACGCACCTGTGCTCAGGACGTGTCGAATGCACTGGTGAATCCCCGACTCTGCGGACCGCGTCGCGGTCCCGGCCTAGCAGCCGCCCTCCGTGTTCTTGGCTTCGCTCTTGCTCCGGTGTGTGTGTGTGCTCAGACCACGGCGCAGAAGCCTACCGCCGCGCCAGCGCACAAGAAGGCCTGGTCGGCACCGCATACCCGATGGGGCGATCCCGATCTTCAGGGCATCTGGGACGGCTTTGAAAGCGTGCCGCTCGAACGCCCGACGGCGCTGGGGGATAAAAAGTTCTACACCGACGCGGAACTGGCCGATCGTGTGGCCAAGGCGGAAGCGCGAGCGAACCAGCGCCAGGCCCTGATCGCCGAAGGCAAAGTCGAACACGAAGGTTTCCGCTCCGTTCCCAACTACAACGCGATCTTCGGGTATTCCGGGTCCGAAGGCCCCCCGCATATCTCGAACAGAACTTCCGCGATCGTCGATCCTCCCAACGGGCGTATTCCGCCGTGGACTTTGGAGCAGGTGAAATATTGGGAGGAGCGAGAGGCCTTAACCAAAGGACGCGGCGAGACCGACAGCATCGACGACATCAACCTCAACACGCGCTGCATCAACGTCGTCAACGAAGCAGAGGTCACAAACTGGGGTTTGGCGTTTGGCGGCGCGAGTGCGACGGCTCCCGGCCGTCCCGATGCTCCGGTGGTGGGTGAGGACGTCGATATCGGCGACGGCTACGGAACGAACGCCTCTGCCGGCCCGGTCAGGCGAATTCTGCAAGCGCCGGGCTATGTCGCGTTCGTTCTGGGAGATACGCCCGTCTATCGCATCGTTCCGCTGAACGGCCGGCCGCACCCGAGCGACAAAATCCGCGAATGGATGGGCGACGCGCGCGGCCGGTGGGAGGGTAACACCCTGGTCGTGGACATCACGCACATCACGTTCGGCTCACCGATCATTCCCAACTACGGCGGTGCGCTGTATCCCGGGTCGGGCGAGACTCTGCACGTCGTCGAGCGATTCACGCGCACGGCCGATGACCGGCTCGAGTATACCTACACGATCGACGACCCGCATGTGTACGTGAAACCGTACACAGTGATGCACATCCTGCGCAAAGATGACGCCCGTGAAGACGCGACCAGCGTCTGCCAGGAAGACCCGAAGGACCGCGCGAATTCACTCGCCAACGCGCGCGCGGACGAACAGAGCTCTCTCGATAGCGGCGAGGACTCCGTCGAAGCCCGAGAGGCGCGAGTCGAGCAGCTCAAGAAGGAAGCCATCGCGGAGGCGAATCGCCAGGGCGGCAAGCCTGGTGCGAGTGCCGACGGCAAAAATCATGAATAGGGAGTGGTCGATCCGTTTTCCAAGGGAGCGGGCCAATGCAATGGAAGGGAATTGTTCTGGCTTCAGTCGTCATGTCGGGTTGGATGCTGCTCGGGAGTGCGCCGGCCCATGCGCATCATGCTTTCGCGGCGGAGTTCGACGCAACCAAGCCCGTTAAGATCGAAGGCACGATCGTCCAGGTCGAATGGACCAATCCGCACACCTGGTTTCATGTCGATTCCGTGGCGCCCGATGGCCAGCTGCAGCACTGGATGTTTGAAGGGGGCGGTCCCTACGCGCTGATCAGACGTGGCTTCAGCAAGGACTACCTGCAGCCCGGCACGAAGGTCGTTGTCGAAGGCTTCCTCTCCAAGGGAGTTCCTTTCCGCGCCAACGCGCGATCCATTAAATATCCAAACGGTCAGACGCTATTTGTCGGCTCATCCGGCACGGGCGCGCCGGCCGATGGGAAAGACCCGTCCGCAAAATGAGTCGTCGCTTGGTGGGAAAGTTGAAACCCGGCCCTCCGCTCAGGGCGCCTCGTGCCGCTGCAGCCATCGGCGCGCTCGCGGTGATTGCATTGCTAGGGGGTGGCTTCCGGTCCCTGAACTCGCAGACACGCGCCGCGTACAAACCAGCGCGCACGGCCGACGGCCAGCCCGATCTCAACGGTTTCTGGCAAACGATGAACACGGCGAATTGGGACATTGAAGAACACGGTGCTCGACCCGCGCCATACGCCGATCTGGTCGGCGTGTATCTGGCAGAGCCCGCGGGCCTCAGCGTAGTTGAGGGAGGCACGATACCCTATAAGCCGGAAGCTCTCCTACAGCGCAATCGCTACCGTGCGGAACGGCTGCATCCTGATCCGCTCGTGCTCGAAAACGGGACCGAGGATCAAGCCGATCCCGAAGCGAAGTGTTACCAGGGCGGAGTGCCCCGCGTCACCTACATGCCGTATCCGTTTCAAATTCTTCAGACCAAAGACACCGTACTGATCGCCTATGAATACGGCGGAAACTCGGCGCGCGTGGTTCCGCTGGGCGACGACCTGGAGAAAACCCGAGCCAAGTTGATCAACACGGACAGCTGGATGGGCCAATCGGTCGGCCGCTTTGAAGGCGACACGCTCGTCGTCGACGATCGCTGGTTCAGCCACGTGATTTGGCTCGACCGGTCCGGAAATTACTACAGTCAGGATGCGCACGTGGTCGAACGCTACACGGCGATTTCTCCGGACCACATTCGATACGAGGCGACCATCGACGATCCGAAGGTTTTCACGCGTCCCTGGAAGATGAGCATGATTCTGTACAAGCACGTCGAGCCGGATATGCAGCTGCTGGAATTTCAGTGCATTCCGTTTGCCGACGATTTTGTGTACGGCAAGTTGTACAAGAGGAAACCGAAGCCAACGTCGCAGCAGCCGGGCAGCCCGCAGTGAAGCTTCGCGCAATCATGATTCCGGGCGTCGTGGCAATCACCGCCCTGCTTGCTCTGGCAATCGGCGCAGGCGCCCCAGCCGCGTTCGCGGCGCAAGATCCGCCGGGCAAGCCTTCGCTGACCAATCCGGCCGGATTCACGGAGCGAGCTCCCGATACTTTCGAGGCGAGCTTCGACACGAGCGCGGGCACGTTCGTCGTCGAAGTGCACCGGGACTGGGCTCCCAACGGAGCCGATCGTTTCTACAACCTCGTGAAATCCGGCTTCTACGATGGCAACCGGTTCTATCGCGTCACGCCGCTGATGGCTGTCTGGGGCTTGAACGGTGACCCGGCCGTCGCGAAGGCTTGGCTGGGCGCACGCATCGCGGACGACCAGACTCATAAGCACAGCAACACGAAGGGAATGGTTTCATTCTTCCAGGCGAACAGGCGCTCCACACAAACGTTCATCAATTTGGCGGACAATTCCGCGACTTTGGATATTCAGATCGCGCCGTTCGGGGAAGTGGTCTCGGGAATGGACGTGGTCGAGAAGCTGTATGCGGGCTATGGCGAAGCCAAGCCGAATGGCAACGGCCCGGAGATGAATCCGTTCTACGAGGAAGGGAACGCGTATCTCGAGCGGGAGTATCCGAAACTCGACTACATCAAAAAGGCGTCGATTGCGGCGCCATGATTATTTTCAATGAAACCGCGAGCGACAAGTCTCCGTCCAGGCGGACACGAAATGGCGCGACGACTTTCGATCGAACGAGACAGGAAAGCGGAAGTACGCGCGCGCGAATGACACCCATGTCGGCCCACCTCCATTCCGGCTTCACTTGAGTCTGACCCCCTAAACGTCGGTTCGCCGTTTATTCAGCAAGGTATCTGCAACCCTTCCGCTTAGCCCGCGCACAAGAGCGCGGCTTCGTTGCGTGCGCCATCGCAGGGCGATGGCTGGATTGGACATCAAGGTTCAGACATTCAAATTCGGCCCTGAACTCAGGAGACAAAATGAAGCCCAGCCAATTTCTCTTCGCCATTCTTACTCTCGCAGGTGCTTGCTTCCTCAGCCCGGCCTCCGACGCGCAATCGGGCGGCACCGGAGGACTCACGGTGACCGTCACTGACCCCAGCGGCGGTGTGATCGGCGGCGCGAGCGTGACCATCAGCAACGGTGCAGCCGTGACGCGCACTCAAACAACTGCCGCGAACGGCAGCTATACATTCGCGCTTCTGCCGCCGGGAGTTTATAAGGTGTCCATCGCGGCCGCCGGATTCCAGACCATGACCGTACCTGGCGTCACGGTGGACGTCACCGAAACGGAGGTCTTGAACCAGAGCCTTCCAGTGGGTGCGCAGAGTCAGCAGGTGACGGTTACGGGCGCAACCGAAAACATTCAGACCGAAACGTCGGCGCTGGGCGGCGTGGTCAACCAGCAGTCGATTGTTTCGATTCCGCTCGCCACTCGCAACTACACCCAGATTCTCAACCTCTCGCCCGGCGTTATAACCAGCGTCACGGACGCTTCCACCTTTGGCCGAGGCTCGCAATCCATCTACGTGAATGGGCACGATGACGCCAGCAACAGCTACCTGATGGATGGAGTTCAAGTGAGCAGCTACTCTGGTAGCACGACCGAAGACACGGCCGGCTCGTTTTACGGCTCGATCCCAATCCCGAGCCCCGACTCGTTGCAGGAATTCAAGGTCGTAACGTCGATGTTCGATGCGAGCATCGGCCGAAATCCCGGGGCGTCGGTTAGCTTGATCTCGAAGACCGGAACGAACGCGTGGCACGGCGATCTATTCGAGTTCTTTCGCAACGACGACCTCGATGCAAATACATTCTTTGCCAAATTGGCAGGCCATCCGCGCGGAGAATTGAAACAGAACCAGTACGGCGGCACGTTCGGGGGACCGATCAAGAAAGACAAGCTCTTCTTCTTTTTCTCGTATCAGGGCACGCGACAGATCAACGGAGTGGCTTCGCAGGGAACTTCATCTGTCACCCTGCCCGGCGCCCTCACCAACGATCGAAGTGCGGCGACATTAGGCGCCGAATTTTGCCACTCGCCCACCTTTCCGGCGAAGACCGGTGTGCCTAATCCCGCAAGCGATCAGGTTGCATGCGACGGATCCAACATCAATCCCATCTCGCTTCAGCTTCTGAATGCGAAGCTGCCCGACGGCACCTACGTCATACCTGCGCCGCAAATCATCCTGCCCAACGGCTCCGGGTTTTCGTATTTCAGCATCGGTGCACCGTTTCATGAAGAGCAGGCCTCGTTCAACCTGGACTACGTGCTTTCGCCGAAAAACACATTCTCGGGCCGGTTTTTCTATTCCTACGCCCCGAATATCAATGAGTTCACCAGTTCCACCGAGCCTCCCGGCGCAGCGCGGAAGGACATCAATGGCGACGAACTCATCTCCGGGAAGCTGACCACGCTGCTGTCGAGCAATCTCGTAAACGAGGCAAGGTTCTCGAGTTATTACATTCGATCGACGCGCTACAGTCTCTTTCCAGTCACTGCCACGGACTTCGACGTGACTCCGGCCAGTTCGACTTTCCCGATCCTGCCGGTGATTTCGATCACCAGCGCCGGCTTTGCGTTTGGCGGCGGGACAACCGACAACGAATTTACGCCGGTGTATTCCTACGAGTGGTCCGACCAGCTTTCGTGGACACACGGCCGCCACACGCTGCGCTTCGGCTACGACCAGCAGCGTAACGCGATGAATATTTGCTCCTGCGGAAAGACGCGCGGTCAGCTTACGTTTCAAACTTTCTCCGATTTTCTTCTCGGCATGAGCGGCGCGGAAAACGGCACAACCCTCAGCAATATCTTCACCAGCAACGCCAATGTTCAGCTGTTCTCCAATCCGAATCTCGGCCGGGAAAACAATTTCAGTTTCTTCGCCCAGGATGATTTCAAAGTTTCGTCGAGGCTCACCTTGAACTTGGGGCTGCGCTGGGAATATGACGGCACCGGTTACGACAATGCCAGCGACGGTGGCACCAATGCCATTTGGTCGCTGCTGGAAACCGTGCCGATTCCTCCCGTCAGCGGTACCTATGTCGGTTTCACGGTCAAAAAGGATTTCAAGGGTACCCTGCCGCCGGGCGTTCTTCGCCGCTCCAACAATCTCTATACCTACGGCCACGCGCCCTTGACCAATTTCGCTCCGCGCCTTGGATTCGCATGGCAGCCGTTTGGAACCGGCCGTTTCGTGGTTCGAGGCGGATCGGGAATATTCTATAAGCTGATCGACGGCCAGCATTTCCTCGATACCTGGGACGGTGAACCCCCGGTTGCCGCGCCGTTTACTCACACGGGAGCCAGCAACTCGGCCGCCACGTTTGCCGTGCCCTTTACTCCCGCGATTCAGATCGGCACCTTCAATTCTTTCCTGCGCACGCCGACCTCGGCCATTTCGCTCGTCGGCGTAGATCCCAACCTGTCCACGCCCACTACTTTCAATTGGAACCTCGACACGGAGTACGCGATTTCGCCGAGTCTCATGTTCGAAATCGGCTACGTCGGCGATCGCACCGAGCATACCGAGGCGACTCTGACACAGGACATCCCCGTCCTTGCGTCACCAACCGATCCAGTGAATTGCGGCGCTCCGTTCGGCTGCGTCACCACGAACACCTCCGCGAACGCCGCGGAACGAGTGCCGGTGCTTGGATTCGGTGCGGGCGGTTTCATCGAAACCGCCAACGTGGGCTTCTCGAGCTACAATGCCCTCCAAGCCACGATTCGAAAGACTCTCTCGAACGGTCTTCAATTCCAGGCCGCCTATACGTGGGGTAAATGCTTGAGCGATTACCTGGGCACTTCGACGGCCGCCAGCGGCGAGGGCGGATCGATCGCCTACGATCCGGCCACGCAGGTCGCCGAAGGGAATCGGAGCATCGCCAAGGGTGAATGCGGCTACGATCGGCCGCAGCGCCTCGTGATCAGCTACGTCTACAATTTCCCGAAATTCAATAATGGGGAAGGTTTCAGTGGCCACGCGCTGTCGGGATGGGACGTCGCCGGCGTCACCACAGCGCAGAGCGGTAATCCGATTACGCTGTCCGACAGCCGGGGCGGCCAGGTTTATGGTGCAGTCGGCACCAGCGGCGCCAACTTATGCGCGGGCGAGACGATCGGCGACATATTCACCCACGGGTCCATTGCCTCGCGCATCAGCGATTACTTCAACACCAGCGCCTTTTGCGCGCCGCCGGTGATCGGAGCCGAAGGTGGCGTAGGCGGAGCAACCGGGTATGGCAATGTCCTGCTGAATCCCGTTCTCGGCCCGGGCCAATTCAACTGGGACATTTCGATCCAGAAGCACACCGTGGTGGGCGGATTGCGCGAGGATGCCGAACTTGAATTCCGCACCGACTTCTTCAACGCGTTCAACCACCCGCAATTCAGCAACCCGACTTCCAACGTCGGCAGCGCTTCGACCTTCGGCGTCATCACGACCACGTCCGTAGGCCCGCGCATCATTCAGTTTGCGCTAAAATACGTCTTCTAAGGATGGCCCGATGAGCCTGCAGACTTCTTTGATCATGGGCGCGGTCGCCTACGATCCCAAAGTCGTCACCATCTGGGACGGTTTCCAGAAATACTTCCGCGCGCGCGGCCTCGACTTCGACTACGTTCTGTTCTCGAATTACGAGAAGCAGGTCGAAGCCCACGTCATGGGACAGCTGCACGTAGCCTGGAATTCTCCGCTGGCGTGGCTGCAGTCGGAGCGCGCGGCGAAGGCCCTGGGGCGGCGTGCGGAAGCCATCGTGATGCGCGATACGGATATCGACCTTACTTCCATCGTTCTCGCGGGAGCAAATAGCGGCATCCGCAAGCTGGCCGATTTGAAAGGCAAGAAAGTCGCCGTCGGAGCCAGCGATTCTCCGCAGGCGAAGCTCATCCCTCTCAATTTCCTGGCGGAGCAAGGATTGCGTCCAGACGTCGATTTCACCGTGATCGTCTTCGACAAGCTTGTGGGAAAGCACGGGGATCATATCGGCGGCGAGCGGGACGCAGTCCGCGCTCTGATGAACGGGGCGGCGGATGCCGCTTGTATCCTCGACGGGAATCGCCTTGCATTTACGCGGGAGGGCACCCTTTCGGCCTCGTCAACGCGAGTGGTCGCGCAAACCCCGCCTTTCGATCATTGTAATTTCACCGTACTCGATGGTGCTCCCGCCGAAAAGATCGCCAGGTTTCGCGATCTCCTGATGCAAATGTCGTACGCGGACGAGGAGGTCCGTCCGCTGTTCGATCTGGAAAGGCTCAAGAGCTGGATGCCCGGCCGTACGCAGGGCTATGCCCAGCTCGCCGCGGCGGTCGATCGTTTTGGTACGATTGATGGGTTCGTAAAGGGTGTCGTCGCGGAATGCAAATAGACGTCGATCTCGGTTCGCTCCCTTTCTCCGAGGGTGGCCATCTTCTCATCAAGCGCGCTCTGCGCAGTGCAGGCGCGGGCAAGTCGATTACTGTTGCTGGCATGTCGCCTGAACTCGAGATCGACCTGCGGTCCTGGTGCCGCGACGAAGGTCATGCGCTGGAGATTCAAACGCGGCGGCCGGATCAGCCCGCACAAGCCACGATCGTCAACGGAGGCGCTGAAGCGAAACGATGGACCGGCGCGCAGCGCGCTGGTCAGGCCGACGCCGCGCAAACCGGCGGAGTTGTCACGCACGCGCCGCGTCGCTGGGGACTGGCCGCCCGCGGGGCCACCGTCGAAGCAGGAAGCCCAGAGTTCGATTTTCATCTGGTCGACAAAATCGAGGTCTGGTCGGACGACGCCGCACGGCTGTACGCCCAAGCCGTTGCCGCGCAGTGGGATCCCAAGACCGCGATCCCTTGGGAGGCAAAGTTCGAGCTGGACGACGACGTGGAAGACGCTGTGGTTCAAATCATGACGTATCTGATCGAAAACGAAACGGCAGCCTTGATCATCCCGAGCCGTTTCATCGCCCAGCTGCACCCTCACTTCCGTGAAGTCATGCAGCTTTTGGCCGTGCAGGCTGCGGACGAAGCCCGGCACATTGACGTGTTCACCCGCCGCGGATTGATGAAGCGCGATCACCTCGGACTTTCCACGATTGGTGGGCAGGCTTCGCTGAAAACGCTCATCGACGAACCCGAATTTGCGATCGCCTCGTTTCTTCTTTCGGTTCTCGGCGAAGGCACCTTTCTCTCGCTGCTCTGGTTTATCGAGCGATACGCACCGGATCCGGTCACTGCGGCGGTCGCAAAGCTCGCCGCGCAGGACGAAGGCCGGCACGTCGCCTTCGGGATCGCCCATCTGACGCAACACTTGAACCACGACCCCAGTTTCCGGCCGCATCTCGCTGATTCGGTTCGCCGGCGTCACGACGCGCTTCAGCACACCGCGGGACTTAACGCGGAAGTTTTCGACGCGCTGGTTTTACTTGCAGCCGGTTCTTGGGATTCCGAAAGCTTGCGCCGCGGTCATCAACGCGTAATGGAATTGACCAAGGAAATGGACGAGGGTCGCCAAAAGCGGCTGCGGCGCCTTGGGTTTTCGGAAGCGGAAGCGGCGGAACTTTCCAGCCTCCACACCCGAAATTTCATGTAGGGATCGCCACGCGATTCCAATCGCGCCTTCAAGAAAATCCGATCCAGCGCCCCCCCCAGGCCACGCCGAACCACAGTCCCAGGGAGACGATCGCCGTCGCCTTTCCCAGCAGCGGATACCTTTGATCGAGCTTTTGTCGAATGACCCGGCTCTTAAGAGTGAAGGTGAAAACGATCGCAAGAGCGAGCGAGCCCATCTTGAACCAAAAAGGAAAGCTGTAATAGCACTTCGTCGCTTCGGAAAGAAACAGCAAGGTCCCCGAAGCGACCATCAGTCCCAGGCTTGCAATCATCCACGGCCGGGCGTTTGCGGCTACTTCCTCCGCCGACTGACTCCGGAGCCCGATGCTCAGCAGCCGCATATCGACGATCAGCACCGCACCGGCGATCACTCCTAAACCCACCAGGTGAATCGATTCGATCACAGGAAAAAGCCACACGGAACCCTGGATCGTCTGCCCGATCCAGGAATGTTCGCACCAGCGGAAGAAGGGAAGCACGTCAGTTCCTGGAATCAGGCGTCGTGCAGCCGGCCAGTGACCGGATAATTGAAGAATGGGGCTGCGTATCGCAATCGAACCAGTTGTAGGCGATCATGCGGCCCGAAACGATCACTGCGATCCACAGAGCGATCGAAAGCGCGCCGGCGACTCGCGCGGCGCGGGGCGGCAACGCGTCCAAGTCCCAAGTCTCCACCCGCCTGTAGACCCTCGAGTTAAAAATCCACACATTCAGGCCCGCCAGCACCAGCATGAGCATCTTGGTTCGGAAGAAAATATTCTGATACGTCCGAAGCGGTATCGCGAACAGCAGAAGCGACCCGCTCAGAACCATCACCACGAAAGCCACCACCGTCCACGGAAGCAGCCGCCGTGACATTTCCGACACGGGCACGCGGCGCATCGTCCAACCGAGCAGTCTCAGATCGAATAGCAGCGCCAGCCCGAAAAAAGCCGCCATGCACCAAACATGAATCGACTCGATCAGCGGATAGGCGTAGTGCGATTCGTGGAGCCGCACGCTCCACGCCCTCTCAGAAAGCCACCTGAAAAACTCCACGGGGGACAATGTCCGTTTCCCAAACGTTTCATGCCACAGGCGCTCGATTTCGAGAACGCTTTCGACCCTGCGATACTACGAAACGCCCGCGCAAGAAACAACCGAAGAGCCGCTAAATGGGACCCTCCGGCAATTCAGCAACGGCTCCTGGGATTCACAGGGTGCGTCCCATTGAGCTTCTACCGCGCCGAAGCGGAGTCAACACGAGACCCCGCTTTTCCGCCGGAACCCAAATGAGCTCGCTGTTCCATCTCCAGGATGACTGCCGAGAAATCCTGCTCCTGCGCTTGAGCCGATCGTGCCGCATTGATTTCAAAAGCCGCTCGTGTCGCAGGCGTCTGCGCTTCGACCGCAGCCGCAAGGCTCAAAATCAAACCGAGGTCCTTGTTCATCAGCCGTAGCGGAAACTGCGGGCTGTAATCGCCCACCATGGCTCTTTGCAGCTTTCCCGTATGGGCCGGAGCCACGACTGCGGTGTGGGACAAAACGTCGAGCAAACGATGACGATCCAGACCCGCTTTCTGACCGAGTGCCACGGCTTCGGCAATCGCCTGCATTCCAATTCCCAGCAGGCTGTTCACCACCAGCTTCATAATCGCTCCTGAGCCGTTTGGGCCCATGTAGAAATAGCTTCGCGCGACTGCCCAGAAGATCGGCACGGCGGCTTCGAACGATCCCCGGTCTCCGCCTCCAAACAAGACCAACGCTCCCTGTTCGGCGACCGGAGTGCTCCCGGATATGGTCACGTCGAGCACGTCAACTCCGCGCTCGGAACCCAGTTTCGAGAGTTCGAGCGACGTCTTCGGATCGACCGTGCTCATGTCGATGACGAGCGAACCCCGCTTGATGTTGGCGAAGGTCCCCTCGGGTCCGCTATGAACGTTCAGAACCGCTTCATCGCTTGGAAGGCACGACAACACGACATCCGAGCTCGAGGCGAGTGCGGCGATGCTTTCGGCCACCCTGCCGCCGTATTGAACGAGCTCCTGCGCCTTGCCGCGATTCCGGTCATACGCCGTCAACCGAAAACCGGACTCCAGCAACCGCTGTGCGATCGGCCGGCCCATGTAGCCGATTCCTATAAACCCGAGCTTTCTCGTTTCTGGTGTAATTGGATTCATACTGGATCTCCCTTCGCCGAGGACGGATTGAGGCTCCTACCACCGGATCGTTGCCTTTCCTTGCGGTCATTTGCAAACTCAGTTTCATGGTCAGCTCGTCAATCCTACGCGGAAGCAGACTTGGTTGACGGAGGCGCCATGAATTCAGGGCCCACGGGATCGGTGATCGTCTGCCGCAGAATCTGATCGATCGCCGCGCGCGTATCGGCGTCAAGTTTCCAATCGAGTGCGCCTGCCACAGCTTCGAGGTCTAGAGGATGACGCGCCCCCCAGAGCGCCGAGGTTAATCCTGGCGTGTCCAAGACCCAGCGAACCGCAAGGTCCATTACATGTTTTCCATTGTTTTTTTGTGCCAGATCATCCAGTTGCTGAACGGCTTTCAGATATTGCGTGAAGCGCGGCGGCTGGAATTTCGGATCGGACTTGCGGAGATCGTCGCCAGTGAACTTTGTGTCCGGCCGCATTTTTCCGGTCAGGAGCCCCCGGCACAGAGGCCCGTAGGCGAGCGCGCTCAGGTTCTTTTCGCGCACGTACGGCAGCACGTCTCGATCAATTTCCCGTTCAAACACGTTGTAGGGAGACTGAACCACGTGCAGCTCGGAGGCGGACATGAACCGCTCCATCTGCTCGGGCGAATAATTGCTCACGCCGATCGCGCGGATCAGTCCCTCCTTGTAAAGCTCTTGCATCGTCCGCGCGGTTTCTTCGATCGGTACCGACAAATCCGGCCAATGAACCTGGTAGATGTCGATGTAGTCGGTGCGCAAGCGACGCAGCGAATCCTGGACTTCCTGTCGGATGCGACCACGCGAGGAGTTTCGGGAAACCGACCCGTTGTGCCACTCGAGTCCGACTTTCGTAGCGATCAGCACCTTTTCCCGGTGTCCTCGCTGCTCGATTGCCTTCCCGACGATTTCTTCGGAAAGCCCGAAACCATACACCGGCGCCGTGTCGATCAGGTTGATCCCTTTGTCGAGCGCGGCGTGGATCGATCGAATCGATTCCGCTTCGTCGGTCCCTCCCCACATCCAGCCGCCGATGGCCCAGGTGCCCAGCGCGATACGTGAAACCGTGAGATTCGTGCCCTTGATCGGACTGTATTCCATCGTGTCCTCCTGTATGGCTCATCTTCGAGACCGTTTGTCCTACTTCCTCCAAAGATTCCGCTACCGCCTCGGCGCACTCACCGCAAGCTGGCTTGGGCCGGCAATTCTGTGACATTCCATCCGCCTCCCAGCGCCTTTATCAGCAGTACACTCGCGTCCATGCGCCGGCGCAGAATATCCACTTCGTTCCGCTGATTCGTGAGGTCGGTGGTTTGGGCGATGATGACCTGCAGGTAGTTGTCGACGCCGCCCGTATAACGGTTCGTGGAAACCTCAAGCCAATCGGCGGCCGAGGATGTGGCGTCCCGTTGCTGGTTGGCTTCCCGATCCAGAATGCGGAGCGCGGCCAGGTTATCTTCCACTTCCTGAAAGCCCGTCAGCGTGGTTTGACGGTAATTCGCTGTCAGTGCGTCGAAATTCGCCCACGCGGCCCGCGATGTGGCCCTGCGGCGGCCGCCATCAAAGAGCGTTTCGACGAGTTGGGGTCCAACGGCCCACAGGGCGTTCGGTCCGCTCAGCAGGTTCGCGATCTGCGTACTTTCAAATCCGGCGGCAGCGTTCAAACCGAGCGTTGGGTAGTAGGCCGCCCGAGCGATTCCGATCTGTTCGTTCGCCTCTGCTACGCGGCGCTCGGCTGCCGCAATATCCGGGCGCCGCTCGAGCAGTTCGGAAGGAACGCTGACCGGGATCACGGGGGGTCGGAGGTCGAGAGGAGCAGGCGCGAGGCTGAATTCCGCCGGCGGCTTTCCCATGAGCACGGCGATGGCGTGTTCGTAGGCGGCCCGTTCGACCGTCACGTCAGTATCTTGTACTTGCGCGTCTTCGAGCTGGGTTTTCGCCTGGGCCACATCGGACCGAGGAGAAGCGCCACCCTCAAATCGCGTCTCGGTCAGCTGATATGCGTCGGTGTAGGCTTTGACGGTATTGTCCAGAATCTTCTCCTGAGCATCCGCGCTGCGCAGTTCGAAATAGTCGATGGCAAGCTCGGCGTGAAGGCTCAAGCTTGCGGTGGCCAGGTCCGCAGCAGTTGCCTGCGTCTCTTCTCGGGAGGCGGCCACGGTTCGGCGGACGCGGCCCCACAGGTCCACTTCGTAGGAAAGATCAACCGGCAGGACGAAGTCACCCGCACCGTTTCTCGATACGGTCGTGGGAAACGCCGGCGTGTTGTTGGAGTCCTTTACATAGCTGGCGCTTGGTCCAACAGCGATCGTGGGAAATTCCGACGCTCGGTTGAATCCCACCAGGGCACGAGCCTGGCGGAAACGTGCTTCCGCTTCCTTCAGACTCTGGTTCGAAACCGTGACTTGCTCTTCCAGTGCGTTCAGCTCCGGATCGCCAAAAGTTTCCCACCATTTTCCGCGCAGTTCTTGATCCGATGGGTGTGCCGGTTTCCAGATACCGGCTTGCTCGAATGATTGCGGCGGATTCTCCTTATAGGCAGCCGAGGTTGTAACGGAGGGTCGAGTGTACTTGGGGCCGACGCTACACCCTGCCAAAAGGGCGATGCCCGACAAGCCGATCATACTGCGAACGATTCTCATTGCCCGACTCCTTGTGCGGATTGCCTACTGACCTCAACCGGCGTGCCGGAAACGAGCGAATCCGCGGGATCCAGAATCACCCGATCAGAGGCTTGGAGCCCCGAAACGATTTCAACGGTGCTGCCGTAATCGCGCCCGATCTTCACGGGAACCAACTCGGCCTGACCGTTTCGAACCAGTCCCACCTGGAGGCCTTCCCGGCGGAACAGCAGCGCGCTTGAAGGAATCGTGACGGAGCGGGCTTCGATCGGCACCTTGAGATGAACAAACACGTAGGCACCGGGGAGCAGCTTGCCTGCGGGATTTTCAACATCGACTTCGACGAGCAGCGTACGAGAGGAAGCGTCGATTGAATCCGATGTCCGCACGAGCTTGCCTCGGAACGTTTCTCCGGGATATTCGTCGAGCGTCAAATCGGCAGATGCTCCCGTTCGCGCCGCGGGAGCATACACCTCGGGAACCGGGACATAGACACGCAATTCGCTGATGGCAGCCATGTGAAAGAGCTGCTGTGGCTGTGCGCTGGCGCCGGCGTCGATCAAATCCCCCACGTCCGTATTGCGTTGCGTGATCACTCCGTCGAACGGAGCATAAATCCGCTCGAAGGATTGCAACTGTTCAAGCCGTCGAACATTGGCGGCGCTGGCATCGGCCGCGGCCTTCATCCCGGCCAGATTGCTGACCGCCTGGTCGGTTTCCTGCTTCGATACCGAGCCAGATTTGACGAGAAACTGCCAGCGATCCGCCGTGGTCTTGGCCAGTTGCAAGTTGGATTCCGCCGTCTCGAAGTCCGCGCGCGCCTGCTCGAGCTGCTGATCGACCTCCGGCGTTTCAATCTCTGCCAAGAGTTGGCCCTGTTTCACGCGCGCCCCGATATCGAAATACCAGCGCTTGAGATACCCGTTTGTCCGCGCGTAGATGGGCGTGTCGGTGAACGCTTGCGTGGAGCCGGGCAGCACGATTTCCTGGGTCGGCGCACCCGGCTGGGGATAAATCACCTGAACCACGGGAGTGGCAGCCTGATCGGTCGCACTTTTCAGCCGCGATTCGGCGCGAACACGCGACCGAATTCCTAGAAAAACGACACCGGCCAGACACAGTGCCACTGCTCCCAGCGCCCATACGACCTTCTTCGCAGGGCGCTGTTGTCCTTGCGGTTCGGAGTTCGCGCGGGCCGATCCTACCGGAGAGTCGGCTGCTTCCCGGACCGCCCCTTTCGTTGTGTTATCTGAGGTCATGACCATTCTCCATTCTGTGCCGAAGGCGGCGGTTGATCATTATCTGGGGCTTCGACCGGTGAGCCAGCTTCGCGGCGCTTCCCGTGCACCAAGGCGAAAACCGAGGGCACGAAAAACAGCGTCGCCACGGTCGCACAAATCAGTCCACCGATTACTGCCCGTCCGAGCGGCGCGTTCTGCTCGCCGCCGTCGCCCAGGCCCAGGGCCATGGGAACCATGCCGATAATCATGGCGAGCGCGGTCATCAATACAGGCCGGAAGCGCGTGAATCCGGCTTCGGTGGCGGCTTCCAGGCCATCGCCGTGCTCGGCCAGCCGCTCCTTCGCGAAGGTCACCACCAAAATGCTGTTGGCGGTCGCAACGCCCATACACATGATGGCGCCCATGAGCGCCGGTACGCTCAGTGTCGTGTGCGTCATGAAGAGGAAGAGAACGATACCGGCCAGAGCGGCGGGCAGCGCGGTAACGATGATGAAGGGGTCGACCCAGGACTGGAAATTGACCACGATCAGCAGGTAAACGAGCAAGATTGAAAATACGAGGCCTCCCAACAGGCTGATGTAGGAGCTGCGCATGGTCGAGAGCTGTCCGCGAAGGGTAATGAAACTGCCCCGAGGCAGGAATCGGCGATTTGAGTCGACCACGCGTGCCAGGTCTCTTCCGACCGCCCCGAGGTCGCGATCCTCGACCGAGGCGTAGACGTCCACCACGCGCCGGATGTTGTAGTGGCTGATCACTTCCATTTCGTTCGCGCGCTCGATCGAGGCAACATCGGCCAGGATCTCGGGATGGCTCGCTGCGGAATCGATGGGTGTGTCTTGTAGATCAGCGAGAGACTGAACGTCATACTGTGGCGTTTGGGTGACCAGGTTGTAACTCACGCCATTGTTCCAGTTCAGGAAAAACATGGGCGTAATTTGGAAGCTGCCGCTCAATGAGTTCAGCATGCTGTTGGCAACGTCGCGCTCGGTGTATCCGCCCTGAGCCGCCTTTGTGCGATCGACGCGCACGTCGAGCTCGGGGTAATCGAATGCCTGCTGGATGCGGGCGTCGGCAATTCCCGGGATCCGCCTGATCTCGTCGAGCATGCGGTCGGCTACTTCGCGGTCGCCCTCGGTGTCGGTCCCGTCAATTTGAACGTCGATCGGCGCCGGCAACCCGAAGTTCAGGACCTGCGTGACCATATCAGCCGGAAGGAAATAGAACGTCGTACCCGGAAATTCGCGAGGCAGAGTTGACCGCAATTCGCGAACGTAATCGGCGGTGGGGTGATGCTTCTCGTTGAGCGAGACCATGATATCGGCATCCCCGGCGCCGATCAGGCCGGAGGTACTGTGCATAAGGTTGATGGTGCTGTAGGGCAAGCCGATGTTGTCGAGAACGGTGTCGGTTTCCTGAGCCGGAATTTGCCGGCGGATGGAAGCCTCCACAAGATCGCAGAGCCTGGCGGTTTCTTCAATCCGCGTACCGCTCTTGGCCCGCAGGTGAAGAATGAATTGCCCATTGTCACTGGTGGGGAAGAAGTTCTGGCCGAGCCAGGGCACCAGCAAGAACGCCGCAAGACACGCAGCCAAGAAAGCCGCAACAAACACAGTCCGGCGACGAACGATGCCGGTAAGCAAACCATGGTAGGACCGCCGGAGTCGCTCGAATCCGCCCTCGAAGGTCTGCTGAAAGCGCGCCAGCGGATTCTTTGATGGGGCTGTGCCGCGTGCACGCGATTTCAGCAGATACATGGCCAGAGTCGGAACAAGCGTCCGGGACAGGATGTAGGACGCCAGCATGGCGAACACAACTGCTTCCGCCAGGGGTACAAAGAGGAACTTCGACACGCCAGCCAGAAAAAACATGGGCAAGAAAACAATGCAGATCGACAGCGTCGAGACCAGCGCCGGAACCGCAATTTGCGCCGCACCCTCGAGAATCGCTACTCGTTGCGCGTGGCCTTCCTCGAAATAACGCTCGATGTTTTCAATGGTCACCGTCGCGTCATCCACCAGGATGCCAACCGCAAGAGCCAATCCGCCGAGTGTCATAATGTTGATGGTCTCGCCCAGGAAACTGAGAACGACGACGGACGTGAGAATCGAAAGAGGAATCGACACCGCGATGATCAGCGTGCTCCGCCAGTTCCCGAGAAAAAGCAGGATCATCAGCGCCGTGAGACAGGCCGCAATCAGCGCCTCGTGAATCACGCCGCTGACGGCGGCGCTCACGAAAAGCGATTGATCCGCCAAAGGCTGGATCTTCAGTTCCGGTGGAAGCGTCTGCGCCAGGCGCGGAAGCAACTGCCGGATGCCTTTCACCACGTCGATCGTGGATGCGTTGCCCGCCTTCAGGACGCTAACGAGAACCCCACGGTGTCCATCGTCGCGCACGATGTTCGTCTGCGGCGCGAACCCGTCCCGGATATTGGCAACGTCTCGCAGGTAGATGGTCGAGGCGCCGGCTTGTTTGACCGGAAGATCGTTCAACTCGGCCACTGTTCTCGGGCTCGAATTCACACGTACGTCGTACTCGAATCGATCGATCTTGGCCGTACCGGAGGGCAGAACGAGGTTTTCGTTCCCGACCGAGGTCAGCACATCCTGAGGCGAGAGACCCTTGGATTGGAGCAGCCCGGGATTCAAATCGACCATCACCTGTCGCTGCTTGCCGCCATAGGGCCACGGGATCACCGCGCCGGGCACGGTCACAAGTTGCGGCCTCACGAAGTTCTGCCCTAAGTCGTTCAATTGCTGCTCTGAGAGACCGTTGCCCGACAGTCCCAGTTGAAGGATCGGTACGCTCGAAGCGCTGTAGTTAATGATCAGTGGCGGCAGGGTGCCGGGAGGAAGCTGGCGAAGAACCGTTTGCGAAATCGCGGTGACCTGGGCATTCGCCGTGGCCAGATCGGTATTCGGCTGCAGGAAGATTTTGACCACAGCCTGGCCGTTTACGGTCGTCGATTCGATGTGTTCGATGTTGTCGACGGTGGTGGTCAAAACGCGTTCGTAGACGCTGGTCAACCGGCCTTCCATTTCCTCCGGGTTGAGGCCGGTGTACTGCCAGGCAACGGCGATAACCGGGATATCGATGTTCGGGAAGATGTCGGTCGGCGTGCGCAGAATCACGATCGGGCTGAGAATGAGAATAAGCAGCGCCAGCACGATGAAGGTGTAGGGGCGATCGAGTGCGATCTTAACGATCCACATGGTGGGACCTCCCGGCTCGCGCGCGCGCCGATCCGCCGCTCGCGAGCTCCTCGAAGCCCCGGCGGGCAGGAGAGCCAAAAGATTGTTTATGTGACTGCATGTTCCCGTCTCCTCTCGTGCTCATCGAAGGTCGAGACTTTCTACGATCTGCTTCATATAGGCCCGGCTGACGATCACCTGAACGCCTTCCTTCAAAATCTGTTGCAACACTTTTTCTCCCTCGCGATCGACCAAGATGACGTCTTCCAGATTCACGACACACCGTCGCCCTTGACGCGAATTCTTTGTTTCCGTCCACTTACGCCGGAGGTCTTGAGCCCATTGCCCGCAGAGCTTTCCTTGAAGGACCCAGGTTTGTTCAAAAGGCGTCTCGGTGATCATGGTTCGCATCATCGATCATCGTCCAACCGAGACTAGGGCATGGGGCGTGCCGAAGGTTGGTGCAATCGCAAACGAGCTAAATCACTTTCCGGGAAGGACTTCGGGGACACGCGGGGAACAGCGCTGCGGAATCGTTAAGGTGTCAGCGGTGTCATGACACTGTCATCGTGAATGCATGACAGTTCGAGGGTTGATACCGAGCCGTTTCATGTGCGCGATCAGTGTCGTCCGCTTGATTCCCAAACGAGCCGCAGCCCCATGGGGTCCGCCGACGCGGCCTTCTGCCTGCTGCAGTGCCGCGACGACCTGGTCTCGATCGATCGATTGAACCATCTCGTGGACGCGCTTCCCGGCCCATTCCTGCTGCTGGGCGGAGTTCGGGGAAGCTCCCGATGTCGATCGAAGATCGGCGGGGGGTACGTGCAGGACTCCGCGCGACGACAAAATCACGGCGCGCTCGATCACGTTCTGCAGTTCTCGAACATTGCCGGGCCAGTCGTAACGCATCAGTGCGCTCATCGTTTCAGAGGGGATGGTCTGAATGGCCTTGCGCATCCGGCGGCTGAAGAGTTCGGCGAAGTGACGGACAAGCAACGGTACATCCTCGGGGCGCTCGCGCAGTGCCGGCACGTGAATCGGGAATACGTTTAGACGATAAAAGAGGTCGGAACGAAACTTCTGTTCGCGCACCATGGTTGAAAGATCTCGGTTGGTCGCCGCGATCAAGCGGGCGTCGGTTCTTAGAGTCCGGGAGCTTCCGAGGCGTTCGAACTCCCGCTCCTGAAGCACGCGCAGCAGCTTCGGCTGCAGTTCGAGGGGAATCTCGCCGACCTCGTCAAGAAAGACCGTCCCGCGATGCGCCAATTCGAATCGCCCGATTCGTTGGGAAATCGCACCAGTGAAGGCACCTTTTTCGTGCCCGAACAGTTCACTCTCGAGCAGTCCGGTTGGAATCGCCGCGCAATTTACCTTCACGAAAGCGTTCGCGCTCCGCCCGCTCAAATTATGAATGGCGCGTGCGATCAATTCTTTACCGGTGCCGGTCTCTCCATAAATGAGAGCGGTTGATTCGGTGGGTCCAACGGTCTCGAGTTCCTTGAGCACCTTCCGCAGTGCGTCGCTTTTCCCTACGATCTCATCAAACATCGAGGTTTCGTCGATTTCCTGCCGCAGCGCCACGTTCTCCTGGACGAGCTGGTCCTTTAGCGCATTGATTTCCGCGAGAGCATCCTCGAGCGCCTTGCTCGAACGCTTCTGCTCCGTGACGTCCATCAGTGTCCCGACGAACTCGAGCGGGATGCCCGCCGCGCTTTTGATCGGGTGGCCCACCGAATGGATGTGGCTGATGGATCCGTCGTCCAGGATAATTCGATAGTCCAGCTCAATGTCGGTGGCCTCCCGGATCGCCTTCTCAATCACGCCTGCGTACAAGGGACGGTCCTCGGGATGCACGCGACCCAGAATGAATTCGAGAGTTATCTTCGTTCCTGGATCGAGTCCGAAGATGCGGTAACTCTCGCAACTCAAGTAGATATCGCCCCCCGGAACACTCCGGGCCCAGCTTCCGGTGTGGCTCAACCGTTGTCCTTCCACCAGGTAGGCTTCACTTCGTTTGAGCGCCTCTGCAGCCCGGTTCGACTCCGTAATGTCGCGATAGACCGCGTAGATCTCAGCCGTTTCTCCGTTGATGCGTACGGGCGCCGCCACAAACGACACCGTCAGCCGGGAACCATCCTTGCGCCGGCGCACCACTTCGGCATCGACACGTTCCCCGCGCTTCACAGCCTCTCGCAAGCGGTCACACTCATCCCACAGTTCTTCGGGTACAATCAGCTCTCGAATATTCCGCCCCAGCGCCTCCTCGGCGGCGAAACCGAAGAGTTTCGTGAACTCCTTGTTTACCCGCAGCACCCGGTTATCCGTATCCCGCACGACGATCGACTCAGGCGCCAGCTCAAACAGTCTCTCGAAGTGTGCCGTCCGTTTGCGCAATTCGTCCTTGGTCCGCTCCTGCTCCGCGTCTCTGGTCGCGTTGTCGACGCCCAGCGCGACCTGCTCGGCCACCAGCGTCAGGAAGCGAACCTCTTCGGGGCTGTAGGCATTCTTGTGCGCGACGGCAAAACCCAAGCTGCCAAGTCGTCTGTGTGCAGTCGTCAAAGGAAGGACGCAAGCCGACCCGACGCCGTGCTGCTTGTAAATTTCCATCAAACGGGGAAAGCGGGTCTCCTCATCGCGGGAAGCCACGACGACGGGTTGCTGGTGGTGATAGACCCACCATGTAATCGTTTCCTCGGGCGGAAAGTCTGCGGGAATTGCAAAACCAGGCGTCTTATTCGTATGCAGAACAGGGTTTTGAAGAGTGTTGGAGGCTTCGTCGTAGAGGAATAGCCCGATGAAATCGAAGTCGGCGGCTTGACTCAATTCTCCCGCCAACACGCGAAACAGCTCCTTCGGGTCGCGGTGTATATGGATTGCCCGCGAAACCCGGACGAGCGCTTCATATCTGACCAGGAGCGAATGCTCCGGACCCGCCGCCACTGCTTTGTTCACTCCAGACATCATTCCCATCCGCTGACGTGCCCCAATAGCTTATCGCAGTTCCACGGCCGCCGAACACCGCCATCCACGACCATTCTCGCGCTTTCAAGGTTCCGAACGCGCTCTGCCACATGCGCAGCGGCGGGCTCCGCGCAAGCCGGAGATTGTCTGGAAGTGCATCGGCGTTGAACGCGGAGTAGGAAAGGGAGCTCTCGATATTCTGAACATCGAGGATCACAGGTTCGGAAGGTTGGGGAATTTGCGGAAGCGCGTCAAAGACAATAGAGCCAGTTGCGACGTTCCTTACGACCGCAGCGAGGATGCCATCCAGCGCGGTCGGCGAAGACAAACCGATATTCAGGGCAGCTCGGGCGGAAAAACCGTCGCGGCGAGCCGAAGACCGATTTGAATGCGACCCCCGCTCGCCGCGTTGACCCTCCGGTTGCTGTCCGCCATGTTGCTGTCGCTTTCTCGCTCGTTCCGTTTCATACCCCGGCGCTCCTGGTCTTCGTAGACGAATCGATCAGGCGATTCAGGGATTGGACGTCGCGAAGTGTGACGTACTGGCCGAGGTCGCGCTCGAAGACGATGTTGAGCAGCCACTCGATGCCAACGCGCAGTCTCTTCTCCAAACGCGGCAACTTCATCAGGTAAATCGTCCGCCACAACACCCAGCCAACGAGTCCCGAAACGTTGAACCCAAACAGGTGCGCGACTCCGGTCCGGCGGCCGATGGCGGCCAGTTGTCCGGGAGCTTCATACACGAAAGCTTTCGTTTGCTTGCCTTCCAATCGCGAGCGGATGTTCTTGCCGATGAGGCGGCCTTCGCGGAGGGCGTGCTGCGCCGTGGGAGGATACGCCAGCTTCGTGACGGGATCCGTGATTGCGGCGCAGTCGCCGGCCGCCCAAATTCCCGGGTGACCGGGAACCTCCAACGTAGAATCGACGAGGACTCGGCCCTTTTGTAATTCGAAAGAGGTGGTCTTGAGGATAGGGCTCGGGGAAACGCCCGCGGCCCAGACAAGGGTCTCGGCGGGTATGCGCTCACCGTCGTCGCACTGGATCGCGCCGTTCTCGCAAGCCGTGACTTTGGAATTCAATTTGATTTCCACGCGCCTCTCGCCCAGCTTTTTCTGCGCGTAACGGCCGAGCTTTTCGCCAAGCTCCGGCAGAATGAATGGGCCGCCGTGAATCAGGACGACGCGCACTTCCGCCGGATCGATCTGGCCGTAGTGGGGAAGGCTTTCGCGCGCGAGATCGTTTATCGCGCCCGTCGTCTCGACGCCCGCGAATCCGCCGCCCGCGACCACGAAGGTGAGCATTTTCTTTCGCTGCTCGGGATCGGGCTCGACACTGGCCGCCTCCAGCAGCGCGATGACGGCGGCACGCAACATGATGGCGTCTCCCAGAGTTTTTATGCCGAAGGCGTGCTCTGCCACGCCCGGTACTCCGGCGTAATTCGTGTCCGAGCCCAGGGAGAAGACCAGGTAATCGTACGGCAGTTCGCGGCGGATCAGACTGGTGGTATAGGAGATGGTGACGCGCTTCTGAGAAAGATCGATCGATTCGACGTTGCCGGTGAGAATGATCACGCGACGGAGCAGCTTGCGAAGCGGGTTGCAGATATGGGTAGGCTCGAGATCGCCAGCGGCCACTTCGTGCAACATCGGCGTGAATACCGTGAAGTTTTCGCGGCTGACCAGGGTCACTTCGATGTCTTCGCGTTTTGCGGCAGTGCGGTCGAGGTACCGCGCGGCTTCGACGCCCGCGAAACCTCCCCCGAGGATGACAATGCGCTTTTTTGCGGTGGAGCTATTCATTTGGGTACCCTTTGTTCCTGGTGAGACGTGGGGCGCTGTGCGGACCCAGCAGAAAATGGCCGAGTTTCGTCTGCCGGGCAAGCGCCCGCGGTCAGCAGCCGCAATGCCTGTGCGCCGGTCGACATCGCCACGACACTCCCGGACCCGCCACCGAACGGGCTAGACCGTTCCGGCGGCCCGCGCCTTGCGCAACTTATCTTTGTCCTGTCCGGTGAGCTTCCAGGTGTGGTGGACATCATCGGCGAGATGCATCACTTCGATTTCGTCGCCTTTGTTCAGCGCCTCCCAAAGCTCGTTTTCGCTGAGTAATGGCTTTGCGTCGACGGTCTTCTTGCATTTGTCGCAGACTGCTTGTACGGGCTTCATGTGATCTCCTTTCGTTTTGGAACTCGACCTTGTTCCGAATCCGAAAACCACGGTGCGCCCAGCTTTTGCGCCCCGGTTCTCATCATACTGAATCAATTCAGTCTTGAAGAGAACTCGCCGAGCAGAAAATGGCTCGGCCGGCTTCTCACTTCACGCTCAAAGTACTTCCATCAGGATAGGCGCTGATGAAAGACCTCCGTAAGGCCGTCGGCGTATAGGGTCATGCGGTCGTTCGGCCGAAGCCCCCTTCGCCGTCGATCTCCCTACAGATTCCTTCCTGTCTTGCTGGCTTCGGCGACGGCGTAGTTTTCACTATATGCTCAAAACCGGCACGGGCGAATCGCGAACAATCTGATACGCAAGATCGTGCTGACCCCTTCTTCCAATGAGGAACATGTCCGTGCCCGAACGCCGTAGTGCTTCGACCAGAGCCTCCTTGACGGACCCACCGGCGGTGATCTGAAAGGGCGCATTGGATCCAACCGCCCGCTGAAGCAGTTCGGCGCGCCGCCGTGCGTCTCGCGCCTCGGCAAGGTCCAACTCATCATCGCGACCCAGTTCCCTTGGGAGGCCGAGACGGCTTACCTGAACCGCGTGGATCACACAAAGCCGCGCACCGCTGGCTTCCGCTGCCTCGGAAGCCGCACGAAGCACTCGTTCGGAATCGTCATCCAGGCTAATCGCGCAGAGCCACCTCCGATTTTCGAGCGGTTTCGGAGCCATCGTTTCGGCGTGTTCGCTCGTCAGCACGGGGCAGTCGGCATCCATGAGCACTTTAGCTGTGGTGGAACCGAGCAACATCCGCCGAAAGCGGCCTGCATGCGTGGGCATGACGATGAGATCAAAGGCCCCCGCATGGGCCAGGTGTGAGATCTCGTCTGCTACGTCGCCGAAGGCCAGAAATCGCTCCGATTCAGTCGTGGGGAACTCAGCCTGAAGGAAGGCATTCAGCCTCCGCTGGGCGAGGCTGCGGTGCTCTTCACCTATTTCGGGGCCAGGCCGCACGTAGATTTCGAATCCGTTTTGGCTCGCGAGATTCGCCACATGAAGCAGTGCCACTCTAGCTTTGAAGATCGTCGCAGCCCTGGCCACATAGCCGGCCATGGCCGCGCACGCGGGCGAGAAGTCCACGGGAAAGAGAATTTTTCGGATCATCGGCCTTATCCAGGAGTTTTTCCGCTCACCTTAACAACCATTTCATCGGGCGCCTGAACGCTCGTCGACTGAGTCACAACCAATCGACCATGGCAACGGATGGCCCGGACCGGCCCTGATCGCATGGCAGACCGGTGTCGCGATGCTATACGTGATGATCGCCGTGAAAACAAAATCGGAACCGTCTCTGGGCCTTCTCTCCGACTGCGGGTTTCGGCCTCGCATTCTTCCGTTGCCAAAACCCTGGCATGTCTCTCGCCTGCTCAAAGGAGCGACGGCGGGGTCAGGCCGAAGCAATCCGTGTCGTGAAAGACGAGTTTCGCTGTTGATCCTCGCGAAGCAGTCGCAGCAGATTCTGCCCGAGCCTTTGGCGGGCCCGATGGACTCGAGACTTCAGCGCACTGCTGTTGATGCCCAGCAGCTTGACCGATTCCGCGGTCGTAAATTCGTCCACATGGCGAAGCAGAAATGCCGTTAAAATCAACGAAGGCAGCTGATGAATCTGTTGTGCGAGCAAGTCGTGCAATTCTGCAAGCCTGCAAGACTCCTCGGGCGTCGGTCCATCGTCGACAGGAGCTGGCAGCGAGCCTTCGTCCCTTTCCGGCGTCTCGCGCCATGAAACCTGAAAAAGGCGTTTGTTTCTGCGACGAATCATCAGGGCTGAATTGATGGCAATTCGCGTAAGCCAGGTGGAAATCGACGATCGACCTTCAAATGTGTGAAGTCTCGAATAGGCCCGGCGCCAAGTATCTTGTACGGCGTCTTCGGCATCCTCCTTGTTCCGTAATACGCTAAGCGCCACTCGATACAGCTGGGGAGTGTGGGTTGCGAAAAGTCGCGTCTGAGCCTCCGATTCACCCGCGACGGCTCGCTGAATCAACGCCAGGTCCTCGGCGGCCCTGGCAGGACCGGGTTTCCCCCCGGCCGACGGAGGCGGGCCGACAGGAGCGGTCCTTCGAGCGCGACTCTTGTTGACCGCAAAAGGCCCGCCGGCCATCGTCTGACGGCTCACTGGATGTTGTAGAGCGCTCATGGCTACTGAATTCCTGCTAAACCGAAAGCTCTTGATGGAATGCAATCGACTTGCCGAAGCGCCCGCCCTCGCCGGCCCGACAAGTGTTCTCCTTGCAATGGTTTCGGGAAACAGGAAGGCGCTCGAATTCTCAGGAGGCTGCGTGCGTGTCAGCAGGCTGTCAGTTGGCAGCCAACAATCAGAACCAAGAGAGGACCCGGGGTTGACGGAAATTCGCGCACGGGTCTTTACAGAAGGATCCCACGTGAAACTTGAATGAAACCTGCTGCGACAGACGAAAGGTGAATGCTCATACCGCAGGTCAGATTTGAGGGAGTTCAGGATTCTCACTTCTAGGCAGTCGTTCAGGCGGCGACGCTAGACTCGGGTTGAAGCACTTCTGCCAGAGAACCCGCACAACCACGATCAACGGAATCGACAGATAGATGCCCACAATTCCGTCGATTTTGCCTCCGATCATCACTGCGAAAATCACCAACAACGGGTGGATTTCCAAGTTGTGCCCGACCACGCGGGGCGAGATGAAGTAGTCCATGACGAGCCGCCATACGCCTAGAAGAGCGGCGATCCATATCCAGTGAGAGTGGGTAGCGGCCCCAACCGTGATGATCACGGCTGCCGAAGTCATCCAGCCGGCTACGGGAATGAACTCCAACACCCCGCCTAAGACTCCGAGCGCGATTGCATGCGGAAACTTCGCCAGGAGCATCGCGCCCGAATAAAACACAAAGGACCAGCCAGCGAGAATCACCTTGGCTCTGATGTATCTCCTAAGACCGAGGTTCAGTTCATCAGCGATTTCTCTGATCTCCCGGTAATTATTGTCATTGGAGAAAAGATGGATAAGGGCATCCGCCATGCGGCTACCCTCAGCAAGAAAGAAAACTGCGAGAATGGGGACAATCACGGCTGCAGCCACGGCATTTGAAGCGAACCGTTCCGCATTCTGCAAAAACTCCAAAGTCCAGTTTCGATGCTCGACGAGAAACTGCCTCAAGCGAGATTTTCGACCTTCATTCCAGTGATATTTTTGGCCGATGCTCTCGGCGATTTCCCCCGTGGAAAGCCCCTCGACCAGGGCCGGTACAGTCTCAAACAGTGCGCTGTTGGCGTGTGTCAGGCGAGGGGCGAGGGCATGACCTAGGAACGCGAGGCAAAGAAGAAATGCGAGATAAGCTTCCAGCACGTGCGGTCCCCTCAGGTTTCTGAAGAACAGGGCGTGGCTCTGCAAGAATCGAACGACAGGGTCGATGAGGTAGGCTAGCAAGATGGCGAAGGCGAACACGATGAGGATGGCCCGAGCGACATAAACGGTCGCCAGCACAACCGCAAACAGAAGTGTTGTCAGCAGGATGTTGAGTGTGCGGCGATCTGGGAACGCCATCTGTATCGCCCTTCTATACGGGAAGGTTCTTATGGAAACGAACGTACCCCGAACCCTCAGGGTTCGAAGCGTGCATCCAGGCTTCGGGCGATGCCGAGCTTTTTCATCCGGAAATAAAGGGTTGAACGGTTCAGACCCAGGCGCGCTGCGGCGCCACTGGGCCCGGAAAGTATCCATCGTGTGTCTTTCAGCGTCGTCAAGATATGGTTGCGCTCGACCTCCTCGAGTGTCTGCGAGCGGTTTGCGTCTCTGCGGGACACCATCCGTGTGCTCAAATCGTGATTTGCGATCCGCAGGATGGGACCCGGGCTTAGAATTACCGCGCGTTCGATTACATTCTCCAATTCTCGAATATTTCCTGGCCAGGGATAGCTCCTCAATGCCTCCATCGTGTCCGACGAGATCATGTCGATTGTCTTTCCGGCTTTTCTCGCGAACCTCTGCACAAAATGCTCCACCAGGAGCGGAATGTCCTCGGGCCGTTTCCGCAATGGCGGAAGGAATATGGGCACAACATTCAAGCGATAGTACAGGTCGCTCCGAAACTGCTTTTCGAGAATCATCCCCTCCAAGTCACGATGTGTCGCAGCGACAACGCGAACGTCCACCCTCCTCGTTCGAGTGCTGCCCAGGCGTTCGAATTCTCGTTCCTGTAACACACGCAGAAGCTTTGGCTGGAGTTCGAGCGGAATATCGCCAATCTCGTCGAGGAATAATGAGCCTTGATCGCCAAGCTCGAGGCGTCCGACCTTCTGTGTAATGGCTCCGGTGAAGGCGCCGCGCTCGTGTCCGAAGAGTTCGCTTTCGAGCAGGCCGCTCGGAATGGCGGCGCAGTTTAGCTTCACAAAGCCGTGGTCTCTTCGACTGCTGCAATGGTGGATCGCGCGAGCGATGAGTTCCTTTCCGGTGCCGGTCTCGCCGAGCAGCAGGACAGTCGAATCGCCAGGCGCGACCTGCTCAACCATGTTCAGCACTCTTCGCAGCGGTGAACTCTGGCCAATGATTCCCTCGAATCCGGTCTCGTTTCGAGTCAGTTCGCCGACGACATCGAAGCTGGCCAACTCGTTGCCGGAGCGAGGAGCCTGAAGACGGATGTTCTCAAAAGCGAAACTATGCAATGCCATGGCAGCTCCCTTTTCGTCCGCTTTGAAAGCCACGCAAGAACACGGCGAGCGTCACTTCCTTCGCCTGGGTGTTCGTTTCCGGCTTCCATCAATCCAGTCTCGAATATAGGCTGGGCAATTCATGAGTCCGATTTTGTCTGTCTCGCACTGCCCCAGAAAGTGAACGACTTCGCGATCGACCAGAGTTACATCCTTCAAGTCGAGTACGATTCGAGCGACGTTCCGCTCCGACGCGATTAAGGACTTCAATTCCGCGAGGTTTTCGTCGCTCATTCGACCGATAAGCGTGAGAACAACTTCCCCGTTTGCGCTCCGAAGGATCCTGAACACAAACCGACGAATGCAAAGCGATAGCCAACGTGCCCGAATGAAAAAAGGTCACTTATGCGGATTGTCGATGGCGAGTTCTCGCCAAATGTCGGGAAGTCGTCAAATCACAATGGCGGTTCGCTCTCGATGGGGCTCTGACGGCGCCTTCGCGTTGGGCGCGAGGGCCGGGATCTGGCTTGGGAATGAGAAAGTTGCTGGCGGGAATATACCGTGGGGGTGTCCCGGCGGCCGTCGAAGCCGTAGCTCACTCGCCGAAACGCACCTGCGTACCTCCGTCCATTGCCAGTCCGTTCGAGAAGCCGTTTGGATTTGCCGCAGACCCTTCGACATCCTCGGATACGCATCGATAGGAGGAGCCGGGCGTAGTGGGCTCCAGCTTGACGTTGAGTGGGGTTGGATGTGTGCCGAGTTTCCCGACGGATGCCATGTCGGTCGTCTCAATTTTCCGCCTGCGTCTTAAAGCGGTTCTTATCGATTCGAAGTGACCGAATCCTCGATTCCAGCGTGGACCGCGGGATGCCCAGCTTGGCTGCAGCCCCTGTGGGTCCGAACACCCGGCCGCGACTTTCTTTCAGCGCAGCCTCAATCATGATCTTCTCTTGGGCCACGAGTTTTAAAGAGAGCTCCATTGGGTCCTTCGGTTCTGGGGGAGAAGGCTGCTGTGGAAGCCAGCTTCCATCAATCGAGAAGCTTTCCGTCTCGCAAAGCAGTACGGACCGCTCGATGACATTCTGTAATTCGCGTATGTTTCCGGGCCAAGGATAGGACCGCAGCAATTCGAGCGTCTTCTTGCTGATATCCCGTATATTCTTGCCGGCTTTTCGCGCGTAGCGATCGATGAAGTATTCAACCAAGAGGGCAATGTCCTCTCCCCGCTCTCGAAGAGGTGGAATCTCGATCGGGAAAACATGCAGGCGGTAAAACAAATCGCTGCGGAAGGAGCCGGCACGGATGGCCGCCTGTAAGTCGCGGTTGGTGGCTGCGATGACCCGGACGTCAGCGCGGATTCGGCGAGTCCCACCAACCCGTTCAAATTCGTGTTCCTGCAACACACGCAGAAGGGCAACCTGAGTTTCGGGAGGAAGCTCGCCTGCTTCGTCAAGAAAGATCGTGCCTCCACTTGCCAATTCGAATCGACCCAAGCGCTGCTGAGTCGCCCCTGTGAAGGCCCCCTTCTCGTGGCCGAACAACTCCGAGGCGATCAAATCTCGCGGGATGGCGGCACAATTCACGCTAACGAATGCGCGCGAGGCTCGGTTTGATCGTCGGTGGATGGCGCGTGCAACAAGCTCCTTGCCCGTTCCCGTTTCACCGGTGATGAGAACGGTAGAGTCACTTCGCGCAACTTTAGTGACGCGCGAGAGTACAGTCTGCAAGGGTGGAGAGGTCCCCACAATCTCTTCGAACATCGAGGCCTTGTCGACCTCTTCTCGCAGAGCGACGTTTTCTCGGCGAAGATTGTCCTCAGCCTGCTTTCGGTCTTCGATATCCGTCCCGGTGACATACCAGCGCGTAATCTGCCCCTGTTCGTCGTGCAAGGGGTTGTAACGGGCCAAAAACCACCGGTAACCTCCGTCGCTTTTGCGCAGTCGCATCTCCAGCTCGAAAGCAGAGCCGTCGGAGACAGCACGAGCCGAGTGGCTGGTGACCCGCTCCCAGTCATCGGGATGAACAAACTCGGTGGTGTAGCTCGGAACGGCGCTCTTAAATCTGTGCCTCCACTCCTCCAGGGTAAGACCGAGGTAATCGAGCAGGATGCGGTTAGCGTAAAGATTTTCGCTATCCGGTCCGAATACAGCAACATTTTGGGGCGCGAGGTCCAGGATCTGCCGGAGCCCCGTCTCTTGCTCTCTGATCACCGCTTCTGCGTGGCGTTGCTCGCTGACGTCGGTAACTGCTCCTACAAACTCGAGGTTGCCTTCGATGTCCCGAGACGGATGAGCCGTAACACGAACATGCTTCACGGGGCCGTCTGGCATTTGTAGCCGAATCTCAAAATCGAAAGCCTTGCCGACCAGCGATGCTCGCTCGAATTGTAGCTGCACCACTCCGCGGTCCTCCGGATGAACTCGGGTGAGGGCGAATTCGAGCGTTGGATTCGTATCGGGATCGCACTGAAAGATTCGGAAGGTCTCGTCCGACCAGAGTATCTCCCCGCTGGCAACCTTCCATCCGAAGCTGCCGGTATGGCTAAGTCTTTGGGCTTCGGCCAAGTAGGCTTCCCTCCGTCGGAGTTCCTGGGTCAGAAGCTCGTGCTCCGTGACGTCGATGGCGCTGCCGACGTACTTCTTGAGGCCTCGGGCGTCGACTAAAGGAACACCGACGCAACGAATGTAGCGGAGCTCGCCATCGGGTCGCAGGATGCGCTTCGTGGCGTCGAAGGGCGTGTTTTCCGCCACGAGCCGGTGGATCAGATTTGCCATGGATTCGTGGTCCTGGGGGTGGATGAAACCCAAGTATTCCTGAACGCTAGGAGCCTTGCTGGCCGGATCGAGACCGTGCATTCGAAACAATTCAGGAGACCAGTAGTCGAATCCATCCGGGTCGAAGGTCCAGCTTCCCATTTGGCCAAGACGCTGCCCTTCGGCGAGATAGAACTCGTTCCGCCGCCAGGCTTGCTCAGCTCGCTTGCGCTCCTCGATATCCATGCTCGATCCGTACCACTTGACGATGTTGCCGCAATCATCCCGGAGCGGCACCTTGCGATGGAACATCCAGCGGTATTCTCCATCTGCGCGGCGGACCCGAGTTTCGTATTCGAAGACCTCTCCGGACGCGAGGCAGGCGAGCCACGTGGCGACAATCCCTTCAACGTCCTCAGGATGAATGAAAGCTCTCCAATTCCAGCCGCTCACTTGTTCCAGTGTGGCGCCCAGGTATTCCAGCCAAGGTTTATTGAAGTAATCGAGGTAGCCGTCGGGCATACCGGTGTGTATCAGCGCGGGAATCGAATCGACGAGAAGCTGAATATTCAACGACCCGGGTTGCGGTCCTGGGGAGGCCATGGCGCGCATTATATTCCTGTTCGATGTTTTTCCAATCCCTAGCCTCCGAGCGGCGGGCTCGCTCTGTCGGTATCTTTACAAATGACGAAATGTTGGCACCTGCCCTGGAAACCGCCGCCCTTCCGCTGCTATAAGTGGCCTTTTTTCATGGGGATTCATGTCAAGCCGGCTCGGCACCGGAAGTGCCCTTGACATGCTGCACCGGCAAGTGCGTCGAGGTAGATCGACTATGGCCGCAGAGACCACACCATCCTCCACAACGGCACCAGCGCAGAAGCCGGAGCCGGAGCACTCTTCGGCCCGCTCCGGCGAGAATCTGCGGAAGTACGGCATCCCCCTGCTGGTCGTGCTGCTCGCGGTTGCGATCCTCGCGACGATCACTCGGAACTGGAACTCCTGGGAGGGTGGTCGGATTGAACAGGTCACCGACGACGCCTACGTCCGTGGCGATATCACTCCACTCAGTACAAAGGTCGCTGGCCTCGTCAAGGAAGTTATGGTCTCCGACTATCAAGCGGTTCACAGCGGGGACCTCATCGTTCAGCTTGATGATGATGATTTCAATGCTCAAGTGGCTCAAGCGAGCGCCGCCGTGGAAGCAGCAAAAGCAGCGATAGAAGACAATCGACGGCAACAAAAGCTTCAAGACACACGTATTGATCGCGCTTTAGCAGGAGTTGACCAAGCGAACGCCCAAATCGCTGCGGCCCAAGCGGGCAAAGAGGCCGCTCAAGCGGAGGTTGTGCGCACAGCATTGGAACGCAAGCGGCAAGAAGCACTCCTCCCGACGGGTTCGACCACGCCGCAGACGGTCGAGCAGGCGGTAGCAAACGAGCGACGATACAGTGCTGAGTTAGAAAGCCGTGACGCTGACCTGGTACAAGCGAAGACATCGCTGCGGAGCAGCGAACTGACCGTTGAGGCCGAGCGCCGGACCAAGAGTGTACTCGAGTCGCAGGAGGCACAACTGACGGCGGACCTGCATGCCAAGGACGCCGCGCTGGTCGGCGCAAAGGTAAATCTAGGGTATACGCGCATCACAGCACCCGAGGATGGCACGGTCGGTGAGAGGCAGGTCCGGCGCGGGCAATTGGTATCTCCAGGGACGCAAGTGATCTCTTTTGTCAGCCGGATCAAGTGGGTGGTAGCAAACTACCGTGAAACGCAGCTCACGAACATGAAGGTCGGAGACCCTACCGAGCTTCGCATCGACGAATACCCTGGGAAAATCTTGAAAGGCAAGGTCGTGGAAATCGCTCCGGCAAGCGGTTCGCAGTTCGCTTTACTGCCACCGGACAATGCCACAGGGAACTTCACGAAAGTTGTCCAGCGTATTCCCGTAAAGATCACCCTCGACGACGAAAACGTCGCCGCGACCCTGCAACCTGGACTCTCTGTGATCGCCACCGTCCGGACCAGACGCTGATCGGAGTTTTCGATGTCCGCTTCATCGCTAGCCTTGCCTCAACCCACTCCAGCACAACTCGCGCGTGGGATTGCGGGGGCCGTGCCAGCCGAGCTTTCCAAGAGCCCATTGCTCGGCATCCTCGGCGTGATTATCGGTGCGGGAGTCGTCACTCTCACGAGCCGGATGATTTCGCTCGGCCTTGCCGATTTCAAGGGCCACCAGGGATTCGGGTATGACGACGGCACTTGGATCGGGACGGCATATGACGTCGGTTTGATGTTCATCGGCCCGTTCACGGTGTACCTTGGCGGTTTGATTGGTCCTCGCCGCATCCTCTTGACGGCCGCAGGGATGTTTACGCTGATCTTGATTTTCCTGCCTTTTCTTCACAACTACGCCCTGGTCATCCTGGCTGTGGGCCTGGCTGGTTTGACGTCGGGCACCTTCTACCCCCTGACGCTCACCTTTGCTCTGCGCAATATTCCTCTTCGCTACCTTCCTTTCACAATTGCTCTCTACGCTTCATTCGTCGACGGCGCTGTGAACATCGCTCCGTCGCTCTACGGCTGGTACAGGGACCATCTCTCGTGGCAGTGGATGTTCTGGAATTCGGCGGTGATCACGCCGATCATGATGATCTGCATTTACTTCGGAATACCGAAATCTCCCCCTGCCAAGGAGCACCGCGAAGCGCCAAGCTTCGCAGGATTTCTATACGCCAGCGCCGGCTTTGCACTGATTTTAGCCGCATGCGAACAGGGTGAAAGGCTCGACTGGTGGCGATCTGGAGTTTTCAACGGACTGTTCGCCAGTGGCTCATTCCTACTCCTGTGCGCACTGGTTCGTCGCCTGCGCGGTCCCAACCCTCTGGTCGACATGCCTTACCTCAAGGACTGGAATACGGTTCTGCTGGGTATTGGCCTGTTCTTTTTTCGCTTCTTTCTGCTGACGACAATCATCTTGGTCCCGCAGTCTCTGGCCATCCACGGTTTCGAAGCGGATCAAATCGGGCCAGCAGTAACTTGGACGGCTGCCTCTTTCGTGCCGCTTTCGCTCGTGGCTGGCTTCCTGCTGCTTTCGAACGTAGATACCCGCCTGCTGCTGGCAGCGGGGTTTGCGAGTATGGCATTCGCATCCATTCTGAATGCCGAAATGACGAGCGCGTGGGCAGCGGCAAACTACTACCGCACCGAATTATTGATGGGGTTTGGCCAATGCTTCGCGTTCATCGGTTTGGTTTCAGCGATCATATTGCAGGCACTTTTCTCGGGTGCGTTGGTGAAGCCTCAGCGCGTCCTCACGTTTTCTGCCTTCTTTCATACCATCCGGCTTTTCGGAGGGACTCTCGGAGCCGTCGCGATGGGACGGTTCATCGCCGAGCGGGAGAAGTTTCACTCAAACCTGCTGGGGCTGAACGTGCAGTTGGGTAGCTGGATCACCGACGGAAGCATTAGGCAACTGACAGCAGGTGCCTTTCCCAAATCGTCGGGCTTGGCTCAAGCGACAGGCCGCGCTGTAGATATCGTCGGCGGACGCGTGCGTCTTCAAGCATACACGCTGAGTCTGAACGACGGTTTCTACCTGATTGCGTGGCTGTGCGTGATTGCCTTGCTCTTCGTAGCCTGCTTGCGACAATCGCCGCTGGAATACGGGGAGATCAGCGCCATGCAACAGCATTCGACTCCGGCGAAGGGAGTGAAGTGATGAATTCCTGGCGCAGGGCCTTGACAGTCGTACCATTTCTCTTCCTCTCCGTCTTCGCAGTTTCCCTTCGATCGCAGACCAGCGCACCCGCAACGCGACAAATCACGCTCTCTGAGGCGGTAGAGCTGGCCCTGAAGCACAATCACATGGTGCGCATCGCGCAATTCCAAGTCGAAGAGAGGCAGGACGCAAAGGCAGCGGCAAGAACCGGATATCTTCCAACCATTCAGAACGAGAGCAAAATCTTCAGACTCACGGATACACAGTTTGTTGGCTTTCCTACGGGGAGTCTTGGCACGGTAGACGGCACTCCGATTCCTTCATCGCCGGTAACGATCAACCAGGGTGGAAAGACAGTTGTGCTGAGCGGAACGACGCTTGCCCAACCGCTGACACAGTTGATTACCAAAATTAAGCCCGTGAATGATGCTGCGGAGGCCGATCTGAGAGCTTCACGGGCCGACGCTCAGCAAACGCAAAATGAAGTCGCCTTGAAAGTACGTCAAATTTACTACCAGATCTTGATCGCTCAACTTCGCCGAAACGCAACCTCGGCCAAGATCCGGGCCGCTCAGGAAATCGAGGGTGAACGCGTTCAGCAGGTGAAGTATGGCAGCGCGCTCAACGAGCAACTCATCGAAAGCAAAGCCGACCTACTCGAGACCAAGCAAGACTTGCTTACAACAGACTTGCAGATTTCCGACCTGACCATGCGACTCGACGATGTAATCGGGTTGCCGGTAACCACCCAGCTCACGCTGGATTCGGAGGTTCCCGTAGTTCAGGAAACGTGCGCCAGGGAAGAATGCGTAAAGGTCGCTTTGGAATCGCATCCCGAAGTTGTGGCCGCACGTGAGGAAGTGAAAAAGGCTTCCGCTGGCGTGCGTTTGGCGAAGGCCGACTACTTTCCGGACATTTCTGCTTTCGCGCGGTATAGCTATCAAAGCAGCGTCCCATTTCTCGCCCATAACTTCGGGAGCTTCGGAGCCGAACTCAACTATGACCTTTTTGATGCAGGCAAGAGGCACGATGTTGTGAAGGAGAGGAATGCTGAGCTCGACCAGGCCAAAGAACATCTCGCGCGCGTTACGGATGATGTAGAACTTGGCGTGGAAACCGCCTTGAACGCACTGGATCGCACGAAGGAAATGGTAGACGTGTCGGAACAAGTGGTGGCCCTGCGAACCGAGGCCAGTCGTCTGACTGCGGACCAACTTTCAAGGGGCGAGGCGCTTCAGTCACAAGCTGACACCGCGGTCGCTCAAGAACTTGACGCAAGAACGCTGCTTCTCCAGTCGCAGCTTGGCTACGTTCAAGCGCACGATGAACTGCTCGAGGCTATGGGGGTTGCCGCGCAATAGCGCTAGAACTGTCAGATATGGGACCTCGTTCACCAAGAAGTGAAAGGAGTCATGCCTCATGAAACAGTCGATCGGAAACTTTCTGCTTCGCCGCCTTCAGGAAGCCGGCATACGCCACATTTTTGGTGTCCCCGGAGATTACAACCTCGCACTCATGCAACAGCTTGAAGACCGCGGTGAACCGGCTTGGATTGGGAATTGCAATGAGCTCAATGCCTCCTACGCGACCGATGCTTATGCGCGAATCAACGGCATCGGCGCGCTGATTGTAACGCACGGTGTCGGATCTCTTAGCGCGATTAACGGCATCGCCGGCGCATATAGTGAGCACGTGCCCGTAATCTTGATTTGTGGATCCCTTCCACTGCGGGCCATTCAACGCGGAGATCTGATGCATCACACTCTCGCCGATCGAGAAAAAGGGAACTTCTATCGTATGTTCGCCGAGGTGACGGAGGCCCAGGCGCGACTTACTCCCGACAACGCCGTGGCTGAGATCGACCGCCTGATTACGACGGCGTGGCGCCGAAAACGCCCCGTCTACCTGGAATTGCCCTCCGACATCTCGTATCTCGAGATCGAGGCGCCCGAGGGACCCATCAAACTCGAAATGATTCCCAGCGACCAGGCGAGCCTGAAAGCCTGCACAGAGCTGATTCTGGGGAGGCTGAATGCTGCCAAGTCAGCTGCATTTCTGGTGGATATGGATGCGATTCGTTTCGGCGTCTCCGGACAGATCATGGAGCTCGCCGAACGATTTCAAATGCCCGTTTCGACGCTGAACTGTGCCAAAGGAGCCGTACCCGAAGCTTCCAGTCATTTCATCGGAACCTACGCGGGTATTGCAAGCTCGCCCGCAACGCGCGAGGCAATTGAGCGAAGCGACTGCCTGTTGACGGTCGGTTACAGGCGCGTCGAAACGACGGCTGGTTTCTTCACCGACCAACTACCCGCTTCTGCCATCCACCTGAATTCCGAGAGTGTCGATACAACAGGCAAGAATTATCAGGGGGTTTATATTGCGGAGCTCTTGCAGTCCATACTCGACTCGTCTTCGCGCATTGCCACGAAGAGAGAGCCAACTCGTCAGTCGAAGCAGTTGGCTTTTGTTCCCTCAGACGATCCCCTCACTCAAGACGCATATTGGAAGGCGATTCAGAATTTCTTGCGTTCCGGAGATGTGATCGTGGTGGAAGACGGAGCATCAAGCGCGGGTATGGGTCGACTCACGCTGCCCCTGGAGTGCACTTATATCACCGGGGCTTTTGTCTGGTGTTCGATCGGCTATGCGACACCGGCACTGCTCGGAGCCATTCTTGCTACCCCGGGGCGGCGTCACATCTTGCTTACCGGAGAAGGATCACTCCAGATGACCGTGCAGGAGCTCTCGACCGTCATGCGGCATGACCTCAAGCCCCTCATCTTCGTGATTAACAACTCGGGATACACAGTCGAAAGAGCCGTTCTGGGCAAGGACGCCAAGTACAACGACGTCGCGAACTGGCGGTATTCGGAATTGCCGAACGTCTTTTCTCGTGACAGCAAGGCAGAGACTCACGTCGTTCGGACGAGCAATGAATTGCAAAAGGTGTTCGACTCTCCGCATTCTGGCATGGTCTTTGTGGAGACTGTCATGGACAAGTACGATGCGCCAATCGACCTGATCGTGGGTGGTCACGCGCTCGCCGATTCCGATTACGGAGTGCCCGGGCCGCAGGCGGCGGTGAACGCGCAAATCGAGATGCCGCGCCGCGCCGCGACGTCGACCTAGCACTGGTCGGCTGGCGAATGCCAAAGAAAATCTTGCGTGTATGAAGGACGACGTAGAGCTTGGGCGTCGAAGGTGCCTTGCATCGGCTCGTTCCGACGAAAGAGACGGTAGATGTTTCCGCCTCAACGATCCGGAACAGGGATGCGGAGCAGGCACGCGGGCGCGCTTCCAAGGAGGCGAGTTTGAGCTATCACCTTCAAATCGTGGCGGATCCCTCCGATCGGCACGACTCATTCGCCCGGATCGAGGAGGCGATTGCGGCGATAGGCGCGGGTAGGATGGTGATCGTTGTGGACGATGAAGATCGGGAAAATGAAGGCGATTTGACGATCGCCGCCGAAAAAGTGACACCCGAAACCATCAACTTCATGGCGCGGTATGGCCGTGGGCTTATTTGCTTGGCGATGACGCCCGAACGGCTGGATGAACTCAAGATTCCGCTGATGGTGTCCCAGAACAGCGCCCGTTTCGAGGCTGCATTTTGTGTGAGCATCGAGGCGAGAGCGGGCACGACGACCGGTATTTCGGCTGCCGATCGAGCGGCAACGGTACGGGCGGCGATTGACCCGGCGACAAAGCCTTCCGATCTGAGTCGTCCCGGCCACATCTTTCCATTGCGCGCCTGCACTGCCGGAGTGCTCGCACGAGCCGGGCAAACGGAGGCTGCTGTGGACCTGGCGCGCATGGCCGGTCTGCGTCCGGCCGGAGTAATTTGTGAAATCGCGAATGAGGACGGCACAATGCCGCGCGTGCCGGAACTCCATCGCTTCGCACGCCGCCACGAGATCCCGCTCATAACTGTGGCAGATTTGATTACCTATCGCATGCGCACCGAGTCCATCGTCAGCAAGGTGGCGTCTGCGAGGCTGCCAACCGAGTACGGTGAGTTTAGTGTGCACGCGTTTGAAAATCAGATCGACAAACAGGCACACATCGCTCTTGTGTGCGGAGACATCGGAGATGGCCAGGATGTGCTCGTTCGGGTGCATTCGCAGTGCCTTACGGGAGACGTCCTTCGTTCAGTGCGATGCGACTGCGGCGCCCAGCTCGACAAGGCGTTGCGTCGCATCGCTGCGGAAGGACGAGGTGTGTTGCTCTACCTGAACCAGGAAGGCCGCGGAATCGGTTTGGCGAACAAGATTCGCGCGTATGCGCTTCAAGATCAAGGGCTCGACACCGTGGAGGCCAACGAGCGGCTCGGTTTCAAGGCAGATCAGCGGGATTATGGCGTCGGCGTACAAATCTTGCGGGAGCTCGGTATTGTTTCCATGAGACTTCTCAGCAACAATCCCCGAAAACTCGTCGCTATGGAGGGCTATGGTCTGTCCGTAACGCGGTGGTTACCGCTTGAAATCCCAGCGTCACCGTCGAATCTTCGCTATTTGGCCACCAAGCGAAACAAGCTCGGTCACACCTTGCGGGCATTGTAGTCCTCAACCTTCTCGCCATTGCTCGGTTCTGGGTTGCCTGATTGTCTTCAAAATGACGATCCCGCATTCACCGCAGCCATATTCTGCTGGAAAAAACGCCATGTCAGTATTTGGACAGCTGCGAGGATGCTGTCACCGCCGCCAACGCACCGGGTCAACGTGAATGCCGTAAAACGCATACTTTCAACGTTCAACGCTTTGGCTCTGTGGATGCCTATTGGTCTCTGGACGAGCCTACGGAGGTCGCATTCGGCGCTGCCCACCTGCCAGCATTGTTCGGCGCACCACGGCCCGTGGCGGCAGTGGTCTTGCTCGTGACCGCACCAAAATCATAGACCGAGATTGGACGTGAGGGGCTCCGGACAAGCGTGCCAGATGAGATGCAGTGAGCAAACTCGAGTCTTGTTGAGCAAAGCAGCGGGTATCGCCGTGTTGCTCGCGGGATTCTTGCTCGCGACACGACTATGCTTTGGCACCCCAGCGGCCTCTTCACAGACGCCCAACATCTTCAAACCGGAGTCGACCCCAGCGGACTGGATCTTCCATTTGTCGTTGTTCGTACTCGCAATCACGGGCCTGATCTTCTTGTTGGTCTTTAGCCTGATCGTGTACGCCATCGTGAAATACCGCAAGCGCGACGGCGGGGAACACAGCGAACCTCCTCAAGTCTATGGCAGTAACCAGGTAGAGCTAGCCTGGACAGTGATTCCGGTGCTGATCGTCCTGATACTCTTTCTCGCCACTGCCCGCGTGATTCACTCAGTTCAAGACGCGCCTCAGCCCCCTCAATCCGTCCAAGTCACCGCCATCGGCCATCAATTCTGGTGGGAATTTCGGTACCCAACACTTGGGATTGTCACAGCAAATGAGCTTCACGTTCCGGTTAGCGATCCGTCGCATCCGACGCCAACATTCCTCACTTTATTGTCAGCCGATACCGATCACAGCTTCTGGGTGCCGAGCCTTGCGGGGAAAACCGATCTGATTCCGAACCACCCGAACAAAATGTGGATCGATCCACGCGAGACGGGGGTCTACCTCGGTCAATGCGCTCAGTACTGTGGCGTAGAGCACGCCAAAATGTTGCTGCGCGTTTACGTCGACTCGCAGGAGCAGTTCGAACAATGGGCTAAGGAACAAGAAGCCGAGGCATCCAGCGATAGCTCAGCCGAGGCTGGCCGCCGTGTCTTTGAATCCACCGGCTGCATTAACTGCCACGCCGTCCGAGGAACTGTGGCTGACGGGCGCTTCGGCCCCGATCTCACTCACCTGATGAGTCGTGACACGATCGCCGCGGGGATCGCACCCAATACACCGGAGTACCTCCGCAAGTGGATTCAGGATCCCGATTCAATAAAAGAGGGGTCCCTGATGCCTGCCATGAAACTGAACGATGACGATCTCGACGCGCTCATCGCTTATCTCGGGACTCTTCGATGAACCCAGGGCATAGACATGGCCTCTGACTCAATCGCGATAAATCCAGCCGACGTCGCTACAAGATCGGTCAGCGAGAGGTTACACGACTGGGTCGTGACGGTGGATCACAAGAAGCTAGGAATTATGTACATCGTCTACGCGCTCATTTTTCTCGTGATCGGTGGAATCGAAGCGACGGTGATGCGGATACAGCTGATGCGTCCGCACAACGACTTCGTTTCCCCGCAGGTTTTCAATCGGATGTTCACCATGCACGGGACAACGATGATTTTCTTCGTGGTGATCCCCGTTATGTTCGGCTTTGCGAATTACTTGGTCCCGTTGATGATCGGCGCGCGGGACATGGCATTTCCGCGGCTGAATGCGTTCAGTTTCTGGCTGACCGCGTTTGGCGGGCTTCTCCTTTACTTCAGCTTCGTGGGTGGAAGCGGACTCTACGGTGCGGGCAATGCGCCTGATATGGGTTGGTGGGCGTACGCTCCCCTGACCGCAAGGGCGTTCTCGCCGGGTCACAGCGCGGACTATTGGACGCTGGCTCTGTTGGTTTCAGGATTCGGCAGCGTCGGCACGGCGATCAACATCATCGCCACGGTGATCTGCATGCGATGCCCGGGAATGACTCTGAGTCGGATGCCTCTGTTTGCGTGGTTAAACCTGGTCATGGCTTTCATGGTCATTTTAGCCATCTGCCCACTGACGGCGGCCCAAGTCATGCTCTGCGTGGACCGTTATCTGGGCGGACACTTCTTTGACACACAGGCGGGGGGCTCCGCAGTTCTCTGGATGCACTTCTTCTGGATTTTTGGCCATCCAGAGGTCTACGTTCTGGTGATTCCCGCCTTCGCGTTCTTATCGGAGATTATCCCGGTATTTTCCAGAAAACCGATTTTCGGATACCCCGTAATGGTCGCAGCGACCGTGTGCATCGGTTTCGTAAGCCTCAGCGTTTGGGCGCACCACATGTTCACGGTCGGGATGAACTCCTACGCCAACAGTTTTTTCGCGATCACCACGTTCGCCGTCGGCGTCCCGACGGGGATTAAAATATTCAACTGGCTTGGCACGATGTGGGGCGGGCGGATTCAATTCAAGGTCCCGATGCTGTTCTGTATCGGATTTCTCTTTCAGTTTTTGATTGCTGGTCTCACCGGGATCATGTTGGGCACTGCGCCTTTCAATTGGCAGCTGAGCGGCTCGTATTTCGTCGTCGCGCATTTTCACTACGTGATTGTTGGCGGAATTCTCTTTGCGCTCTTCGGTGCATTTTATTACTGGTACCCGAAAATTACTGGAAGGATGTTCAACGAAACCCTGGGCAAGCTCCATTTCTGGCTGTTCGTCATCGGATTTCATTTGACTTTTGATCTGATGCACATTCCCGGATTGCTCGGCATGCCGCGACGCATCTATACCTACGAACCCGGCCGCGGTTGGGACACATTGAACTTTCTGGTGACCATCGGCGCATTCGTCCAGGGCGTCGCAATTCTAGTGTTTGTCGCGAATCTGATTATTTCTTGCTTCCAAGGGGCCCAGGCGGGAAACGATCCCTGGGATGCGTGGACGCTGGAGTGGTCCACGAGCTCACCCCCGCCGGCGTATAACTTCGCCCAAATTCCCGTGGTTGAAAGCCGGCGGCCGCTTTGGGATATCAAGCATCCGGAAGATCCCGATTGGAAATATGAATAGACCAGGAGAGTTCGCTTGAGCAGCGCGACGTTCACAGATTCGCCCATCGAGTCCCGCGGGACTCTTCCTTCACGCGGCCGCGTCGGCATGCTCTCGCTGATTGCCGCGGAATCGGCGATTTTCACGATTTTCGTCGTGGCCTACCTTTTCTACATCGGCAAGAGCCTGTCAGGACCCACCCCGAGCGATGTGCTGACGATTCCGGTTTTCGGCACTCTTTGCCTGCTCTCGAGCAGTCTGACGATTCACCTGGCTGTTCGAACGCTGCGAAATGCAAAGATCCTGTCATTCGGATTCTGGTGGTTTCTGACACTGATGCTGGGGACGATCTTTCTAATCGGAACAGGCCGAGAGTGGCACAGGATGATTTTTGACGAGGGCCTAACCGTCAGCACCAATCTTTTCGGAACTACCTACTACTCGCTGGTCGGGCTACACGCGTTTCACGTTACGGTGGGCCTGATCGTAATCGCGATCGTCATGACGTTGACCGTTCTGGGCAAGGTAGGGAGCAAGTACAGCGAGCGCCTGGAAGTATTTTCGCTGTATTGGCATTTTGTGGATGTCGTATGGGTGGTCGTATTCACCGTGGTCTACGTCATCGGACGTTGAGGAAGAGCGTATATCATGGATCCCGAAACTCTCGAGACGGAACAAAGCAACGCTCCTCCTGGAATCGTTTGCCTGCCGGCGTCGACAGCCTGGCCAATCGTTCTGGCATTTGGCATCACGCTCATGTTCGCAAGTCTGGTTACGAGCGCTCCGATCGGCATTGTGGGAGCGGCCTTGGCTGTTATCGCCGGAGTCGGTTGGTTTCGTGACGTACTGCCTCAGGAGAAAGAGGAAGCGGTCGAAGTTGGCGAGCTGCCCGCCGCTGCAAAGAGTACTCGACACGAGGTTGAAAGGTTGCCCGTGGCACCAGAGCTCCCGCGGGCCCTGCTGCCACTCGAGACATATCCGGTCTCGGCGGGAATCAAAGGCGGGCTGGCTGGCGGCGCGGCCATGGCAGTACTCGCGTGCCTCTATGGTCTTCTCAAGCAGGGAAGCATCTGGTACCCGATCAATCTGCTCGCCGCAGCGGCTTACGCACAGTCCCTTACGCTGGGCAGGATGTCCCTCACCGCTTTTCATTTGGGAAGTTTTCTGGTCGCCGTCGTCATCCATCTCCTGACTTCTCTCCTTGTCGGATTGCTGTACGGGGCGATGTTGCCGATGGTTCCGCGCCGTCCAATTCTTCTCGGCGGCCTGATCGCGCCGATTCTCTGGACGGGATTGATTCACAGCATTCTGGGTCTCATCGATCCGTTGCTCAATCAACTGATTAGTTGGCCCTGGTTCATCGCTTCGCAGTTTGCGTTCGGCCTCGTGGCAGGGCTTGTCGTCGTCCGGCAGTCGCGTGTGCGCGTTCAACAGCTCTTGCCATTCTTAATGCGTGCCGGGTTCGAAGGTCCCGGCATCACCAATCAGAAGAGCGGCGGAAATCGATGAGACTCACTTTCACCATTTTCGGCCTCGCGATTTTCGCGAGTCTCACTGTGAGCGGGTGTGGCGATGCCCCGGGGCGCTTAGTCGCGGAGGAGACGCCGATAACTCCCGGTGCGATTTCCGATTTCGGAGTTTTGTACGGTGCGAACTGCGCAGGATGTCACGGCGCGGACGGAAAAGGGGGAGCAGCCATCGCCATCGCCGATCCCGTGTACTTGGCGATTGTGGATGATGCAACTCTGCGCCGTGTTGCAAGCGATGGAATTAAAGGCACCTCGATGCCTGCGTTTGCGCAAAGCGCCGGCGGCATGCTCACCGACAAACAGATCGACACGATTGCCAGAGGAATTCGGGAACACTGGTCCAAGGCCGATGCCTTACAGGGCGCGGTTCCGCCGCCATACTCCCAGGCGGAAGCGGGAGACAGCTCTCGTGGTGCGAACGTATATGCCACGAATTGCCAGTCGTGTCATGGCATCGGGGGGCGTGGCGGACAAAACGCCAGCTCCATTGTCGATGGATCGTTTCTCGCTTTGCTGAGCGATCAAGAGCTTCGAACAATCGTAATTGTCGGACGCCCCGAGCTGGGCGCTCCAGACTGGCGAAGCGACGTGCCCGGAAAACCGCTATCTGCGGAGGACGTGTCGGACGTCGTGGCTTGGCTTGCCTCTCAGCGACCGCAATTCCCGGGCCAGCCGTATACCGGTTCCCCTCATTCGACAGGAGAAACTCCATGACTGTGCCCACGGATCTGACGCGGCGTGAACTCTTTATGAAGATCGGTATCGTGCTCAACGGAATCGTTGGAGTGATCCTTGCTGCCCCGATCCTGCGTTACCTCCTCTCTCCCGTCGCGCGCGATCGGAACAAGGGCTATGACTCCTGGGTCGCTCTGGGGAGGCTTGAGCAATTTCCGTCAGGCGAAACGCGTCTCGCGACCTACCGGAATCCCGTCGTGACTACCGCGGATGGCCAGACAGCAGACATTGCGTGCTGGGTTCGAAATATCGACGGGAAAGCGTTCCAGGTCTTTGCCCTCAATTGCGCCCATTTAGGGTGCCCCGTCCGTTGGTTTCCGCAATCGGGCCTTTTCATGTGCCCGTGCCATGGCGGGGTCTACTACCAGGACGGCTCCCGCGCTTCCGGACCCCCGGAACGCGGTTTGTTTCAGTACGACTGCAAGATTGAGGGCGGGCAACTGTTAATCAAGGCCGGCCAGTTGCCGACACCGGGACAACCGAGTCAGGCCTCGAATCTCGTCCGAGAGATACGACCATGCGTCTGATCGCCTTGATCGGGAAATGGCTGGACGCACGCCTGCAGATTGGCAGCACGATTCGCGAAACTGCGCAGCACGAGGTACCCCGCGAAACTGCCAGCTGGTTTTATGTCTTCGGTAGCGCTGCCTTTGTCGTTTTCCTGCTTCAAATTGTTACGGGGATCTTGCTTGCGCTCATCTACGTCCCGTCTGCCGCGGAAGCGTGGAGCAGCCTGCAGACACTGAATCACAACGTGCCGCTGGGCTGGTACATTCGCGCCCTGCATGGATGGGGCTCGAATTTCATGGTGGCGATCGTCCTCATTCACATGGTCCAGGTCTTTCTTTTTGGGGCATACAAATATCCGCGCGAGCTCACATGGATTGTTGGCGTGTTTCTGTTGCTTGTCACTCTTGGAATGGCCTTCACGGGCCAGGTCCTCAGATTTGATCAGGACGCCTATTGGGGGCTCGGAATCGGCGCATCGATTGTTAGTCGCGTGCCTCTCCTGGGACCTGCCATCGTGCACCTGATGCTCGGGGGCCCCATTATTGCGGGAGCAACGCTCTCACGCTTCTTCGCTTTGCATGTCTTCGTGGTCCCTGGGCTTCTGATTGCATTCGTGGGGGTCCATCTCCTGATGGTTGTCAAGCTGGGAATTAATGAGTGGCCTATGCCCGGGCGCTTGGTGCGAAAGGCGACATACATAAAGGAGTACCACGCACTCACCAAGAAAGACGGTTTGCCGTTTGTTCCTGGGGCCATTTGGAAGGACATGTTCTTTGCCGCCTTTGTCATGCTCGCGCTAGGCGGCTGCGCTTATTACTTTGGACCTTTCGGGCCTTCGGGACCGCCAGACCCCACGATAATCCAAACGGTTCCCCGGCCGGATTTCTTTTTCCTGTGGCTTTACGCCGTGCTTTCGTTTTTGCCGCCCTCCATGGAAACTCCCGTTTTGCTGATTGGGCCGGTGCTCGGAATTCTCGCTTTGCTGCTGCTGCCCTTTATCTTCGGCGAAGGAGAGAAGAGTTGGCGGCGCAGACCTGTCGCCGTGCTCACGATTCTATTGGTGGCAGTTTCCCTGACGGCATTTACGCAGTTAGGCTTGCACACGCCGTGGAGTCCGCTGATGGAAGCGTGGAGCGGAATTCCCATTCCAAACGATTTCTTGCTCAACCGAACTGCGCTCGAACGGCAAGGAGCCTTGGTCTTCCAGGTCAAGCAATGTCACAACTGCCACTCTCTGGGTGACGAAGGCGGAAAACGCGGGCCGGCTCTCGATGCGGTTGCGCTGCGGCTCACCCAAGATCAATTGATTCGGCAAGTGATCCAGGGCGGCGGGAACATGCCCGCGTATGGAAAGAGCCTTAGCCCCGCGGAAACGACCGCCTTAGTTGCATTCTTGGAGACGCTGCACCCTCGAGGCCAGCGGCCTGCCCAGGACGCCTCGCGTTCTGTCGTACTCGAGGAGAATACGACCGCGGGCGCACCGAACTCCCGGTAGATGGCGATGATCACCAGTACCCAGACTCTCCTGCAATCGTGGTCGCCTCCCCTGGCGGTGAACGCATCCCTGTGCCTTGCAATTTTGATTTATGCGCGGGGCTGGATGCGGCTCCACGCTGCTTGTCCGAAGCTGATTTCCGCATGGCGGCTTGCTGCATACCTCGCCGGTGTAGCGGGAATATGGCTCGCCATCGGATCGCCCCTAGAAGCCTTCGACGATGTCTCGCTTACAGCGCATATGGTGCAGCACTTGTTGCTGATGAGCTTCTCCCCGCCGCTGATCCTGCTCGGTTGGCCCGCTCTGCCACTCTTGCGCGGATTGCCGCAATGGATGATTCGCCTCATTGTCGGCCCGGTTTCCCGTTCCGAGTTTTTCAAATTGCTCGCAGGCGCCGTGACGCACCCGGTTGTTTGCTGGCTTGCGGCCGCGTTTGCGCTGGTCGGATGGCACCTACCTGGCGTGTTCGACAGAGCATTGCGCTGGGACTGGCTGCACGACTCGGAACACGTGTCTTTCTTGGCCACCGGCCTTCTCTTTTGGTGGCCGGTGGTTCAACCGTGGCCGAGTACCGCCCGATGGCCGCGATGGTCCATTCCCCTCTACCTGTTCTGTGCCACCTTACCCTGTGACGTGCTTTCTGCGTTTCTCGCGTTTTGCGACCGAGTGGTCTATGTGTCTTATCTGTCCGGGCCGTCGATATTCGGAATTTCAGCGTTGCAGGATCAGGAGCGCGCAGCCGCGCTCATGTGGGTTTCGGTGACGCTTGTCCTTTTGGTCCCGGCCATCCTGGTTACGATGGAGATTCTTTCTCCGACGAAAGCACATTGGGCGCAGGAACCGTGGACCGGGGCACGGGGAGTCGCCGACCGATATCTCCACGTATCTAAGCTGGAGGTCCTCTGAACGTGGCAACCGAGCCGACGACTGTTCTCCTGGAGAGGGCACCGGTTTCAGCATCAACCAGGGCAGCTGCAGTGTATGCAACTGCTCTCGACTATTGGGCTCTCACTAAGCCCGAAGTGAATTTCTTGGTTCTTATCACGACAACTGCAGCCTTCTACTTAGCCTCAAGGAACGGTGCTGTTCGCTTTCTGACTCTCATTCATATTCTTGTCGGCACATTGCTCGTAGCCAGCGGCGCCGGCACGTTGAACCAGTTCTTGGAGCGCTCTTTCGATGCGAAGATGCGCAGGACTGTGCGGCGATCGGTAGCCGCTGGACGGGTCAGTCCGGTGAACGCACTCTTGTTCGGAATTGCTTTGTCGGTGGCAGGAGTGTTGTACCTGGCGGCTGTGAATATTTTGACGGCTCTGCTGGCCGGGCTAACGCTGCTGAGCTACTTGTTCTTGTATACGCCGCTGAAACGCGTGACGCCGCTCTGCACTCTGGTGGGAGCTATTCCGGGAGCTGCACCTCCATTGATTGGTTGGGCTGCGGCGCGAGGCCAGCTGAACGCAGCGGCCTGGGTGCTCTATATCGTAGTCTTTCTTTGGCAGTTTCCTCATTTCATGGCGATTGCTTGGATGTACCGCGACGATTACGCGCGGGCTGGCTATCACGTTCTGCCGAATCAGAGCTCGCGAAATCGTTTTGTGAGCTGGCAGAGCTTCGTTTGTTCACTCGCCCTGGTCCCCATGGCCTTAATTCCAGGTCTCACGGCAGGCTCGGGCACCGTTTATTCGGTCGGCGCAGTCCTGCTCAGTTTGGTCTTTCTTTACTTCAGCGGCCGATTTGCTTTTCACCGGTCAAACATCACGGCGAGGCAACTTCTGGCCTCTTCGATCGTTTACCTTCCATTGCTGTTCGCTCTCTTGGTGCTCGATAAGAGATGACGCCGATGCCCGTGACAATGAACCCAGCAATGGCAGCTCTTTTTGGGTCCTTGGTGGGAGCGCTGGGCTCCGGTGCCAGCACCTGGATCACTCAGAGGCACGCAGACCAACGTGACTTGCTCGCGAGAAAAATCTTCTACCGCGTACAGTTGTATTCAGATTTCATCGCTGAAAGCGAGCGAATTTTGGTCGACGCATTGGAAAATAATTTCCAGGATCCGAACAAACTTATACCTGCTTTTGC
>CAZLWY010000244.1:0-2211 GCA_964563425.1 uncultured Acidobacteriaceae bacterium
GAATCTTTGCGTTTACCGCTCAAGCGAGATGCCTGCGGCGGCGGCGCAGCTCGAGACGCAGGCAGTTCTCGACGAAGTTTTTCCCGCTGTGGCGTATTATCAGGACACTTGGGGCTCGACCATCGATCGCGCTCGCATCACAGGCTTTGGGGACAAAGAGCAGCTATTTGGCGCCGCTCTTGCCGGTGAGCTGCAAGTGCCGACGGCGCCCATCGGCGGAGCCGAAGGCGTTCTGGGCCTCGACGGATCGGCCAAAGACATCGTGAACCAAGGCCTCGACGCCCTGGCCGGTTGGATGATGAACGGGCGCCCCTGAGTTTTTCCGAAGCGAATTGAACGGCGAAAAATGAACCTTCAGCTCAATCTAGCGACCGCGCCGCAGCCGAACAACCGGCCGTTCGTCGCCTATTCGGCATTGCTCGGAGTCGTCGGCATCATCGCGCTGGCACTGCTTTCACTTGCTGCGATTCACTCGTGGCACGCGAATCGCGACCTGCATGCGGACATGAACCGGTGGTCGAGTTCGATCGAAGCGGACCAGGAAAGGCAGCGCGCGCTGGCCGCGGAGTTCCGCACTCCGGGGGACCAGCAGGTGCTCGGGCGGTCCGCGTTCCTCAATTCCCTGATCGACGAGCGCAGTTTTCCCTGGACCAAAGTGTTCATGGATCTCGAGAACACGCTGCCGCCGGGCGTGCGCGTGGTGAGTATTGAGCCGGAACTCGTCAATGGTCGTGCTGAGGTGACGCTCGAAATCGGCGCGGTCAATGACGACGGCAAGATCGCCTTCCTTCAGGCTATCGAAAAATCGAAAGCATTTTCCGGCCTGGTCGTAACGAGTGAACACCACAGCGACCAGCCCAACCAGGCCGACAAAATCGTGCTGAACCTAAAGGTCTGGTACTCGACGACATGATGATAAAGACCACATGGCCGGCTTGGAAGATCGCGATCGGCTCGGCCCTCGTCCTCGTGCTCGCGCTCGATCTGGCCCTGGCCGGCTACCTCTGGCACATGTCGTCGGAGGAGCCGGTAGCCCTGAAGGCCGAGCGGGACAAACTCGAGCTCCAAGCCAAGAAACTCCGCGCCGACGTCGATCGTGGCGAAAAAATCCGCGCGTCGCTGCCGCAAGCCGGAAAAGACTGCGACAATTTCTATCAGCAATCGTTCCGGGACTCCTCGACGGGCTACTCGCATATCGAAGCCGACCTGGGCGAAATCGCGGTGAAATCCGGCGTGAAGATTTCTGGCATCACATTCAAGCAGAAGGAAGTAAAGGATCGCGGGGTCACCGAAATCCAGATCGCCGCCGATCTGGACGCGGATTATGCGGGGATGATTCAATTCATCAACGGCCTCGAGCGGTCAAAGGATTTTTACCTGCTCGATGGCTTGCATCTCACGTCCGCGTCCACGGGCGGACTGCGGCTCAATCTCGAACTTCACACGTATTTCAGGACCTGAGCGATGTCGCGGAAGAACCAAATTTATTTGCTGATCGGGCTCGCCGTGGCTCTCTGCTTCGCGGGGTATTACTGGTATACGAGCATGGGACCGATGACGGGGCCCACCGGGGTCCTGGCGTCCGATACGAAGTTCGAGCCTCTCGACGTGCAAGAGCCTGGACTGCGGATCGACGAGCTCGACAAGCTCCGCAAGCTCGAATACACCGGCTCTCATCGCAATATTTTCGTGGCCGAGCCTCCGCCCCCGCCCAAGCCGACTGCGCAGCAGGCCGCCGCCGCGGCGCATCCGTTCGTCGGACCCATCTACCAGCCGCCTCCGCCGCTGAATATTCCCGCCGAGTTCTTCGGGTATGCCTCGCAAAAGTCCGGGGGCAAGCGCGTCGCATTTTTCACCAGCGGAGACGACGTGCTGGTGGCCGCGGAAGGCGACAAATTCCTGAATAACTATCGCCTGATCCACATTGGCAACGAATCGGCGGACGTCGAAGAGGTTTCCTCGGGGCGGCACGCCTCGTTGCCGCTCGTGCAGCCACCCGATCAGGGAGCAGGGAATCAGTGACCGCTCGATCGATCTTCGACCGGCTGCGCGGCTCTGCTGTCGCCCGCCGCACGTCTGCGAGCCCGGCTCGTCAGTCCGGGGAATCGGGATACGCCTTCCTGATGGTCATGGGTATGATTTTGATTATGGCCGTCCTCTCGCAGGCTCTGCTTCAGAACATGCTCACGCAGGGCCGTCGCGCGCGCGAGG
>CAZLWY010000245.1:0-2801 GCA_964563425.1 uncultured Acidobacteriaceae bacterium
GTCTTCACCAGCGACGAAGACGTCGCCATGTACCGCGACGCGTATTCACCGTTCTACGGCGAACAAGACGAGCTCGTCGCCTCGGCCGCCGTTGCGCCCGACAATGTCGAAGACGTCCAGAAGATCGTCCGCATCTGCAACCGATTCAAGATTCCGCTCTACCCCGAATCCACGGGTAAAGACCTCGGCTACGGCGGCTCCGCGCCCGCCTATTCAGGCAGCGTGGTGCTCGACCTGAAGCGCATGAATCGCATTCTCGAAGTGAACGAAGACAACGCCTACGCCCTGGTCGAGCCCGGCGTCAGCTACTTCGATCTCTATCGTTATATTCAGGAGAAAGGAATCAAGCTCTGGGTCGACGTGCCCGATCCCGGCTGGGGCAGCCCCGTCGGAAACTCGCTCGATCGCGGCGGCGGCTATCTCACCGCACTCTATCGCAACCATTTCGATTCGCATTGCGGTATGGAGGTGGTGCTCGCGAACGGCGAAATTCTACGCACGGGCATGGGCGCCATGCCCGCGGCGAAAACCTGGCAGCAGTACAAATCCGGCTTCGGCCCGTGGATCGACGGTATGTTTTCGCAATCGAACTTCGGAGTGATCACGAAAATGGGCTTCTGGATGCAGCCGCAGCCTGACGCGTATCTTTCGGGCACGGTGACGGTGCCGAAGCACTCCGACCTGAACCAGATGATCGACGTCCTCGGCTGGCTTGAAAACACGAACTGCACCACCGGCATGCCGTTCCTCGGCAGCCCGCTGCTAAGCCGCGGCGGACCGTTCGGCCCCAGCGGCCCGCCTCCGGATGCGGAACTGACCGCGCTCATGGCAAAACCCGTGGAAGAGACCTGGGCGCAGCTTGACGAATACGCCCAGCGCAAGGGAATCGGTTTTTTCAGCACCACGCTGAGCTTCTACGGGGCGGCCGCCGCCAACGTCGCCAATTGGGAATTCGCCAAAGAGAAATTCTCGGCGATTCCCGGCGCGAAATTTATCGACGGCGAAGCCTACAAGCTTCCCCTCACGCCCGCGCAAATGGACAAGGTCAACGTGCCGCAGTTCGGCATTCCCAGCCTGCGCATGTTCTCCATGGACGCGCGCTCGGATGCAAACCCGAATCCCGGCCGCGGCCACATTTGGTTTTCGCCCATCATCCCGCGTACCGGCGAAGCGATTTTCGAAGCCAATCGGGTCTTCACGCAGGCCGCGAAGGAACTCGATCTGCCCGTCCCGCGTTTCAGCCTCCCCACCTGCTACTGGGAGCGCGGCTTCATCTATCTTTTCGGCTTCCCGATCACGGAGAACGTCGAAACGAACAAGAAAAACCGCGCGGCGTTCAAGAAAATCGTCCAGATAGCCGGCGCGCACGGATGGGGCGAGTACCGCACCGCACCGGCGCATCAAGGCTCGGTGATGGCGACCTATTCTTTTAACAACAACGCCCTTCTGCGATTCCACGAGACGGTGAAGGACGCTATCGATCCCAATGGAATCCTTTCCGCCGGCCGCTACGGAATCTGGCCCAAGCATCTGCGGGAGCAAAAAGCATGAGGACCCCGCCGGGCGTCAGCTCTGCCGATTTTTCCGCGGCGCTCGAACAATTCGCGGCTGTCGTCGGCGAGCCCCAGGTGTTCACCAGCGACGAAGACCTCGAGCTTTACCGCGATTCATTTTCGCCCTACTGGCACGAGCAGGAAGATTCAGTCCCGTCCGCCGCAGTCGCGCCCGATACCGTCGAGCAAGTGCAGGCAATCGTCCGCATTGCGAACAAATACAAAATCCCTCTCTGGACGATTTCAACCGGGAAAAATCTGGCGTACGGCGGCTCGGCCCCGCGCCTTTCCGGCAGCGTGACACTCGATCTGAAGCGCATGAACAAAGTACTGGAGGTAAGCGAAGAAAACGCCTACGCGCTCGTCGAGCCGGGCGTCAGCTACTTCGATCTTTATCAGTACATCGAGGAACACAAGCTCAAAGTCTGGATCGATCCACCCGATCCCGGCTGGGGCAGTCCGGTGGGAAATTCGCTCGAACGCGGCGGCGGCCGCGGACCGCTGCACGACCATTTCGCCACGGTCTGCGGACTGGAAGTCGTGCTGCCCAATGGCGAACTGATGCGCACCGGCATGGGTGCGATGCCTGGCTCGAAGACGTGGCAGCAGTACCGCTACGGCTTCGGCCCTTATGTCGACGGCATGTTTTCGCAGTCGAATTTCGGCATCGTCACCAAAATGGGTGTATGGCTGCTGCCCGAGCCGGAAGCCTATCGCGAGGGCACGGTCTCGGTTCCGCTCCACGACGATCTCATTCGATTCGTCGAGGTGCTCGCCTATCTCTACAACTCTCAAATCGTGCAAGGTACCAGCGCGCTCGATAGTCCGTTGCTCACCTATCGCGTGTCGAAGGGCGGAGGCGTGGTCGATCTTCCCGGCGATATTTCCGTGGCGGAGCTCGAGCGCGTGGGCCGCGAGCAGAACATGTCCTACTGGAGCGTCGACCTGCATTTCTACGGTCCAGCCAAGGTCGTCGATCTTCAGTGGGAACATGCGAAGGAAAAATTCGGGGCAATCCCGGGCGCGACATTCAAGGAAGGCCGCACGTACCGTTTTCCGGTCCAGTTGAGCGATTCCGACACCGTGCTGCGCCAGGGCCTGGGAATTCCCAATCTCTCGGTCTTTGGATTTCTGGGTAAAACCCAGGGTCACATGGATTTTTCGCCGATCGTCCCGCTCAGCGGCGAAGCGGTTTTTGAAGCCTTGAAAGTTCTCGGCGATGTGTACCACTCGATGGGCGTGCCGCCG
>CAZLWY010000246.1:0-31301 GCA_964563425.1 uncultured Acidobacteriaceae bacterium
TAGATTATGTCAGCCACTTCGGCACAAGGAGCCGCTCCTCACATGAGTTTCACGCTTCCGCCTCTCCCGTACGCGTTCGACGCGCTCGAGCCCCACATCGACGCCAAGACCATGGAGATTCATCACGACAAGCATCACAACACCTACGTCACGAATCTCAACAAAGCTCTCGAATCCGCTCCCGACCTCGCCAAGCTCCCGATCGAAGAGCTCTGCGCGCAGATCGGCAAAGTTCCTGAAAATATCCGCACCGCCGTGCGCAACAACGGCGGCGGCCACCTGAATCACTCCATGTTTTGGAAGTTGATGAAGAAAGGCGGAGGCGGCGAGCCATCCGGTGACCTGGGCAGCGCCATCGCCAGCGCTTTCGGCAGCTTCGCCGATTTCAAGACCAAATTCGGAGCAGCCGCCACCGGCCGCTTCGGCTCCGGCTGGGCCTGGCTGCTCCTGAAGGACGGCAAACTCGCCATCGAATCCACGCCCAATCAGGACAACCCTGTGATGGACGGCGGCAAACCCGTCCTCGGCTTGGACGTCTGGGAGCACGCCTATTACCTGAAATACCAAAACCGTCGCCCCGACTACATTGAAGCCTGGTGGAGCGTCGTCAACTGGTCCCAAGCCGCCGACAATTATTCGACAGCGAAGAAATAACGATGCCATACGCTTCGGTGTCCCGAGCGTAGTCGAAGAATCTCTTTTGAGAACCGCCCCGGGTTCATCTCGGGGCGGCTTTTTTTGCACCCGTATTGGGTCGCGGCGATCAATCGACGGTTAGACCGCTCGAGCGCGGGCGATGTCCGGGGGGCCGACGAGTTCTTCGAAGAGCGTGCGGAAATGGATCATGGCCTGACGCAGGTCTTCCGTGTTGGCCTGACCGCGGGTCTGGCGAAGCGCGCCCTGATGCGCTGCACGGTAATTGTCGAGAACCAGCGGATGGTCCACGGAAATGTCCGCGGCGCGTTGTTCGAAATCGCTCATAGGATAGCCGCGCGTGGACATCACGTCGCCCAGCAGCTTGTCCGCGTCCATCACCGCGCCTCCCGGGCCGTCCACGAACCGCGCCTCGACCCTGGCCCAGGACTCGACGAACCGCGCACGATCTGCCGCGGCCAGCGGGCGGATATGCAATGCGTCCACTCGTTCGGCGCGCTTGTCGAGCGCCGCTTCCGCTTTGCGCTGGCTGCCGCCTTCATTTACGGCCCGAGCATATTCCGTGCTGCCGAATCGATTGCGGAGTTTGGTGGTGCGGCGCTTGCGGATCGAATACCAAAGGCCGATGACTACGCCGAGTAGAAGTGCAAACACAACAACGGCGATGCCTATTTGCGTGGTGCTGAATTGCGATAAATTCATGACCTGCCTCCAGTTTTGAGTCGAGATATTTGGCCCGGATCGTTTACGCACATCCCAGGCTCGCGGACCGGCCGCGAGAAAATAGTGCGGGTTAGCGCTTTGCGACGGCCTTTTGCACCTGGCCGATCTTCTTCTGAATTTTGCCCGCGATCTTTTCGGTGAGACCTTCGGATTCCGTCTCGGTGTCGTTCGTCAGCCGGCCGACCTTTTCCTTGAACTTGCCCTTTGCTTCGTGAAGTTCGCCTGCGAGTCGATTCGCGATACTCGATTTCATTTTGTTGCCTCCCTGATTCGCGCGTTTGGTCAGGCGCGTCTGACGAAATGCAGCACGAGCAGGATCAGACCTATGACCAGGACGATGTGAATGAACCCCGCGGTTATGTGAAAGGCAAAGAACCCGAGCAGCCAAAGAATGATCAGCACTGCGGCGATTAACCCCAGCATGCCCCACCTCCGTGTTTCCACGAGACGATCCGCGGTCCTGCGCTTGCGAACGGAACATTAACGGAAGCTGGGCGTGAGGTCTGTCCCGTTGCGGACACTATTGAATTAAATGTTTTCGAGGCCCTGCCGATGGAATAAAACTGGGGCAGCGCACGATCCCCGAAGAAAACAGCAGATGAAACTACCCCGGAAACGAATTCGCGAAGTGTTCAATAAGGAACAGATGCGGGGTGAAACGGAACCCTACACTCGCGGGCGAGAACCGGTAAATACAAAACCTGAGGAGCGGCATGACCAACGGCAAATTCCACGGATGGTACTTTTACTTCCTGCAGGCGATTTCAGAGCCGCTTGATTCTCCCCGATTACCCCGGCTCGTCAGAGAAGCCGAGACGGCAATATCTCAGCGTCTTCAGGAATTGCGGGTGAATGCCACCGCCGACTCAGAAGGCGAAGCCATTACGGAAGCATTTTTGAGTTTGCGGTACCTGAGGGATCAGGGAATGGTGCGTTCCTCCGAAGCTGGGAATCGAGAGTCCAATGCGTCCTGAACGGAACAGTATTGGCGGCCCGTTAGCCGTACCCTGATTCAGCCATGACACGCCGGAATCCGAACGCTGACACTGTAGGTCATCTCTTGGAAAAAGTGACAGTTCTACTGTCCAACTATCACGCGGAATGCGTGAAGAACGCAGCAAGCCGCGAATCAGAATTTTGGCGCGGCAATCTCTCCGGCTTCCGATTTGCGGTCGGAGAAATCTATGGAGAAGATGTACTACACGAGGTGTTGGAGGACGCGCGCAAGAACACCGGCCTTGGCATCCCGCCTGCCGGGAGGTTGGATTCCGACGGAAAATTTCTCGGTGCCGACTCGGAAGCCAATTTCTGACATTATTTTGCTTCCCTGAAATGCCTTCCACATCCTACGTACACAGGGAGAAAGTTCCTGGCGCACGCCGACGGCTGCGCCACGAATCTCCGGATTCTAGGCACCGGCCGACCTTGCCTTCGAACGCCTCTTGCGTGGTTCCCCGTCAAAGTCTCGAACCTCGGCGATCGAATATGTGTTTTCGTATTCGCACTGCTGGCAGCGAGCTATGAATGACTGCGGCGAGCTCGCGTCGCTGTTTTCCAGTTCATCCTGTAAGCGCCTGATTCTGGCAGAAACGGGAATTGGCTCCGTGCAATTCGTGCAGCACACTCCACCGTAGCTCTTACGAAGTTCGGCAATCATGAAAACCTCACGAAGGGGATCTGAGGGCGAAATCCGCCATGATCATGCGCCCAGGCCCCCTCGATTGATGTCCCCTTGAGCACACCCTCAGACCTGTGCCGAACCAGACAGAAATCTACCGGGGGTAGAGCCATAGTCGGCCTGCCGCGATTTCGTGAGCGGACATTCGGATTTCGGAGGACTACAACATGCACCGTGCACTTCGCTATATCGCTCCGCTGTTCCTGGCGGCAGCTATCGCGGCACCCTTGTCGGTCGTGGCCGCCGCCGCACCTCAGGATGCCAATGTTCAGATTCGGGTGTATGACAAGGACCACCGCGACTATCACAACTGGGATGATCACGAAGATCGCGCCTACCGGGGTTTTCTGACGGAACGGCACGAAACCTATCGTGAGTACAACCGACAGAACCACAAAACGCAGAGAGCGTATTGGAATTGGCGCCACGAACATCCCGATCACGATTAGCTCTGGCGATTCATTGAACCGCAGCGCACCGGGTGTTCCGTCCCGAATTGTGCGGACGGAACGCCGGAACGATTCTGTCCACCCGTCGCCTGCAAGCTAGGCACGAAATATGTCCAGCGATTTTAGGGGGGGGCGAATGAGCACAAAACTGAGCGTACGGTGGTCATACGCCCTGCTGCTATCGATTGTCGTGCTGGTGGCAGGCTATCTGGGGCTTGGGGTGCGTGCGTTCGCTTCAGCAGCGATTTCGTATTCCATATTTTTCACCGTGCTCGGTATCGTTCTCTTGATTCTGCCATTGTATTTCGCCGTTCGCCGGCAGCGGGCACGCGGTGCGATGGATCGAGAGGTCCTTGGGATTCCGAAACATGATTGGCCCAGACGCAACGACCGCAGAAGGCCGCCCGTGACCGGGCAGAAGCGGGCTGCCGTGGCGAATGAACGGCGGAGCAAGCCGCTCCCCGAGTTCTCAAACCCGGGGACTGCTGCGTGATGCATCGCGATCGGGCCCGCACTGAGCGGGACCTAATCTGTGTGTAGATGGTGCGTACTCAGGCGAGGCGACCGTATTCTTCGGGCTTATCGATTCTCTGGTCGCCGTCTTTGATCTGGCGCTTCGCCCAGGCGACTAGAGAAAGGTTGTCCAAAGTCCCGATCTTTTGCCGCATCTCGCGCATCATCGAGAGAAACTTCGTCGGTTCCATGCGGAGATCGTTGCACACCTGCCTGTCGGTTCTTCCCGCCGCGAGTGCACGCAGGATAATGGATTCTTCGTTGGTCAAACCCGGGTCCAGGTGGAAGCCTGCGGCACGGTTGATGCTGATCAGGTTGTGATTGCGTTTCATCGGTTCAGCGCTCCTCGGTTGTCGTCGGCCGCCAGATCGGGGTGGTGTTGCGGGAACTGCTTCGCCTTCTTCGCCCCGGGTGCCCGTCGAGCAGTTTTGATCGAGTACAAGGCTGCGTCTGCCGCGCCCAACAGAGCGTCAATCGTCTGCCCGTCGTGGGGATAAATCGAAACGCCGATGCTGACGGACAGTTTTGGTTCCTTGCCGTCGTTCGCCAGGCGATCCCGGACGCGCCCCGCTACCAACGTGGCCGGCGATCGCCCAGTTTCGGGCAGCACCAGCGCGAACTCGTCGCCGCCGAAGCGCGCCGAAGTATCGATGTCACGGCTGCAGATACATAAAACATCGGCGAGGCGGCAAAGGGCCTGGCTGCCAACCAGGTGCCCGAAGCTGTCGTTGATTCGCTTCAGTCCGTCCAAATCGAGAAACAAGAGGGCGAATTCACGTCCTGTCCGTTCGGAACGCTTAATTTCCGAGTTCACCGTCTCGACCAAGTGACGGTAGTTGGCAAGACCCGTAAGCGGATCCTTGGCCGCCTGCTGACGGAGATGATCTTCGAGTTTGCGCTGTTGGGTGACGTCCTCGACGATGATCTCGTAGCTCTGTTTCTTTCCCTCTTGGGTGACCGCACGTCCACTGAGGCGAAGTTTGAGAAACGTGCCATCCTTCCGATTCCATTCGATTTCGAGAGGATCCGGATGGTCCTGCTCATTCGAGTGACCCAGCAACCGCACTCGTTTGGATGGATCCGAGAGGATCTCCGTGGCCAGGTTCGCGGCCAGGAGTTCTTCGCGCGATTGAAAGCCAAGCATCGTCACCAACGCCTGGTTGACGTCCAAAAACTTGCCTTTCGCGCTGCAGTGACACATTCCATAGGCCAGGTTGCCGACAAGCGCGCGGTAGCGTGCCTCGGAATGCCGCAGCTTTTTTTCGGTCTGCTGGCGTTCTTCGCGCAGCTTGGCATCGCTGAGTGCTCGACGAACGGCCACAGGAATGTGCCCGGCGTGATCCATTGCAACGCAATCCGCGGCGCCTCGTGAAACAAGCTCCGCCTCCGTTTCCGGCTGCAGCGTATCGGCCAGCAGGATGCAGGGAATCCGCCGATCCCTTGCGCGCAGAATTTCCGGCAGCTGCATTCCTTGCCAATTCACGGGGGGATATTCGGCTAAGACCACGTCATAGACTCTCGATTTCAGGTATCCGGCGAAGCTCTCCGGGGTCGGCGCGACGTCCGCGCTGACGTTGAAACGCGCGCGCTGAAGCTCCTGCAAACACTTCTCGACTTTCGCTGCATCGCTGTGAACGAACAGAATGCGCAAAGGGAGCCGCCTGCCTGCCGCTGAGGGCGGGACCACGGGAAGAGCGGCTTGCTGGACGCGTTCGCGAGAGGTTGAAGCCATTGAGAATCTCACCGATTCAAAAGAGATCGCACCTTGCGATCAGTCGCCAAAATCGGTTCGAAGGCAACCGGTGTGAAACATAGCGAACCAGGAGGAGAGAGTCTGTCCGAAATGGTACACCGCGCGCCCAGGCGCGCCACCCGGTTCGGCGCGAACACCGGAACGAAGCCCGAAAAGTCATTCACCCGAACTGTCCCCAATGGAACAGACGCGCTTCCTACCCGCGCCTAATATCAAAAAGCAGTCTATAAAGACTCGGGAGAAACGACATGAAGTTGAGACCGGCAGTGTTGCTTTTCGTAGGTGTCCTGTTCGCGACGGCACCGGCTTGGGCCGATCGGGTCCCGTGCTGTCAATTCGTAAAAGCACCGACGACTGGATTCTCCGCTGATTTTGGGCGTGGCTTGCAGGTGTCGCACGACGCCAACTTTGCCCCAGGGTTGAATTCGTACGCCCCGGAAGACGCGTTCTTCTCGTTCGCTCCTTCGCGCGAAGAAGCATCTTCCCGCGATTTGAAAAACCTTGCTTCCTTCGAGCGCTTTTTCGACCACACGAACCCGGAAAAGGGATGGCCTGATGGACGCGGCGAGGATCGAAATTCAAACAGCGACGCTCCTGGGTCGACGTCGGTCCCGGAGCCCGGAACTCTTCCGCTGTTGCTGCTGGGTTTGACCGCCGCCGGAGTCGTTGTCCGCAGGCGCTGAGGATCGTCGACGGCACGGACAATGGCTTCCCGTCTCACCGGCTTCACTTCAGGAACCAGTCTAGGCGGTACGGTCTCGCGCTATCGCCGCAAACAGAACATCTACACACAAGGCGAGCGTGCCAACACGCTCTTCTATATCCAGGAAGGCGGCGTGCGCCTGATTACGCGGACGAAACACCGGGCCGGCGCCGTCACCGCGATACTGGGCGCGAATGATTTCTTCGGCGAGCTTTGCCTGGCCGGTTACCCGCGGCGCATGTCCACAGCCGTCGCGTTGACCGCCAGTTCCATCCGTACCATCGGCAAAGCGAAGATGCTCGGGATGCTGCGTCAAAGGAACGGCAAAACGTCGAATTCCCTGCTGGCTCAGTTGCTGTCCAGCGCCGAGGGCTACCGGGATCACCTCGTGGATCTGCTGACGTCCTCGGCCGAACAGCGGCTTGCACGCGTGCTTCTGCAGCTGGCCCACCTGGATAAAAGAGCTCCTCCCCTTCTTGAAATTCCCATGATCAGCCATCGAATCCTGGCGGAGATGGTCGGCACGACCCGCCCGCGGGTAAATTTGTTCATGAACAAATTCAGAAGACGGGGATACATAAACTACGACGGCGGACTCGAAGTGCACCAGTCGTTGCGGAAGGTTTTGCAGGGCCGCTAGGAAGCCCCCCCTTGCATTTAACCGTTTTTGATCGAGTGTGCAATATTGGACAGTATTGCGACCCGCTGCCAAGCTATTCTAGAATATGACGCCTTCTCCCGCACGGCGTGTCTCCGCCACGCCACCCCGCCCTCCGCTGCGAAAGGCGGATTCAAAATCGCACGCGTTTGACGTCGACGCGTTCCTCGATTCGACGGGCTTGGGAAGACGCGTGAGTAAGTTCGGGCCGAAAGAAACCATCTTCACTCAGGGCGATCCCACAAACCATGTGATGTACCTTCAGGACGGTGGCGCCAAACTTACTGTGGTGAATGGAGCCGGAAAAGAAGCGGTGGTTGCGATTCTTGGGCCCGGTGATTTCTTGGGCGAAGGATGCCTCGCGGGACAGTCGACTTGCGTGGCCACGGCGACCGCGATTACCCCCACCAGCGTGCTCGTGATCGACAAAAGCGAAATGATCCGGGTGCTGCATCGAGAGCAGCAATTGTCCGACCGCTTCATCGACTACATGCTGGCACGAAATATCCGAGTCGAGGAGGATCTCGTCGATCAGCTGTTTAACTCGACCGAGAAGCGTTTGGCCCGTACTTTGCTGCTCCTCGCGCGCTATGGCGCACGAGGTCGCCCTCAAAAGACGATTCACAAAGTATCGCAGGAGATGCTGGCGGAAATGATTGGCGCAACCCGGCCCCGAGTGAATTTCTTCATGAACAAATTCCGGAAACAAGGCTTCATCCAATACAACGGCGACATCCACGTCAACAAATCCCTCCTGAGCGTTGTCCTGCACGATTAAGTTCTCCCGATCCTCGCTCACGTCGGGACCGGCAACCTTCGCCTCGCAAACCTTACAGACAGATCGTTGGTAAATCCTGAGCTCGACTGTCCACTTTTGGACAGATTTGGTTTCGCGCCACGGTTAAAGTGCGGGTGGATGAAAATCTTCACCCCAGGAGAATTTCATGACACAGAACAGCATCACGCTCACAGGAACAGTTGAAAAGCTCATCGATCGCTCTCTCATCCAGCAACCACAGCAAGCCCAGATTTCGTTCCAAGGCGCTGAATTTCTCTATGACGAAATTCGGATTCTCAATACTCAAGGATGGGAAGTCGGCAAGAGTATTGAATTAACGATTCGGTCGCTGGGATAGCACGTCAGCGATGGCCCCCGGGGCCTGTCTCGCCGGCTGGCGCGATACTCTGTGCCAGCGAGGTGCTATGCGGAAAATCTCCGAGCTGATAACTGGTGTCTTGCCAAACCATGGTCGATCGGCCGATGATGCGAACGTTGGCCGAGGCTTTCGAGGAGGTCTGGACCCACATCGGGCCGACGTATCCGTAGAGGAGAACAATCCGCACGTCGGTGAACCACCAGGAGGGATCTTTCGCCGGCGCCCCCTCGACGCGGCGCGGCAGGTGCGTTTCGGCATCCACCCATAAAGTCCCGCGAAGCAGGTTCTTGGATTTGCGCTTGGGGCTCAACTCGAGCACGTAGCAGGGCTGACCGTTTAGTTCGTTCTCACCGACGAGCGCGAAATCGTAATTTTCCTTCGTGATGTCCGTCGCGTGGGAATCGTTTGCAAAAGCCACTTCACTGTCGAGCGCTTTGCGCACGAGTCTTTCCGCGAGTACCGATCCCGCCGCCGTCTGAATCGTGTATTTCTTCGAGTCCGGAGGGACCACAACGATGTGGGCAACCACGTGGGACTTGGGAGGATTGGAAGTCTCTCCCTCAAACAATTGATAGTCGCGCGTCACGGTATAAGGGAGAAATTGGATGCGATTCGCCGCTTGCGCCTGCGACATCTCGGCGACGATGGTGTCGCTGGTAGGGAGTACGATTGGCGTTTGAGCCGAAGCGGTCACCGCAGCCGCGAGGCAGGCAGCAATCGAACACGTCCATTGGGCCCTGGAGATCACCTGGAACCCCCACGTTTCCATTCGATCCTAAGGCCCCGGGACACGGATGTCTGTTCACTTGCGCACACAATGGTCAAAGGCAAAGCACCGGCGGGCAACGCAGCAACAAGCTTTCGCCTGTGCAACCCGGCAAAATGCCGGCCCATCCAACTGTTTGCCTCTCAACTGCGATCGCCGATTGCTTCTGAGAACCGGAAGAACGTAACCTGCTGGAACGCCCGAGACAGCTCGCGCGTCTAAGGCTCGTAGAAAATAAGACCCCGGGAGAGAGCGTCGCAGGATCTGCCGGCATCCTAGGCCCGGCTGTCAAAATAGAGATTCCAATGGCACTTCACCGCGACATGTCACTCGTACGGCGCCTGGCGGTAACTTCAATCCTGGCAATATTTCTCTCATCCGCCGTCAGACCGGCGCACGCCCAGGCCGCTGGTTCAACCGGCGCGAAGCCGATCGGCACGATCAAGACAATCTCGGGCAGTTCGATCGTGCTCGCTTCCGATGCGGGCCCCGTCTTCAATATCACCGTCGAGGACGGCGCCAAGGTCCTGCGCATCGAGCCCGGCGCGAAGGATTTGAAGACCGCCAGCCCGATCACCCTCCAGGATTTGCTCGCAGGGGACCGAATACTGGTGCTCGGAAAAATCTCCGACGACGGCCATTCTGTCGACGCGACCACCGTGATTGCCATGAAGAAAGCGGATGTCGCCTCGAAGCAGGAGCACGATCGCCAGGAATGGCAGCGGCATGCAGTCGGCGGCCTCGTGAGCGCGGTCGACCCCGGATCGGGAACCCTCACGATCTCGCTCCAGTCGTTCGCCGGACCGAAATCCGTCGCGATCCAGGTGTCGAAAGAGACCATCGTGCGCCGCTACGCCCCCGACTCCGTAAGGTTCGACGATGCAAGATTGAGCTCGGTGGCTGATATCAAACCCGGCGACCAGGTCCGCGCGCGCGGCACGCGTAGCGCAGACGGAACCGAATTGGCGGCGGATGAAATCGTCTCGGGCACATTCCAGAATATTGCCGGCGTCGTTTCCGCGGTGGACGCATCGACGAACACCCTGACCGTCAGCGACCTGATCAGCAAAAAGCCCGTCACCGTGAAAATCACCCCCGAATCGCAGCTTCGAAAACTCCCTCCCCCCATGGCGCAGCTCATGGCCATGCGACTGAAGGGCGGAGCGGCGAATCCGGCCGGCGGACCCGGTGGCGCCCCCCCGGCGACCGCGCAATCGCCGAATGGAGGACCCGGCGGCGCCGGCCCACGCGGGGGCGGGGACCTCCAACAGATGTTGAGCAGGGTCCCTCCGGCGTCCATCTCCGACGTCCAAAAAGGAGACGCCGTGATGATCGTTTCGACAGAAGGAACGGTTTCCGGCAGCGCGACGGTGATCACGCTCGTTGCCGGCGTCGAGCCCATTTTGCAGGCTTCGCCCAACGGCGGCCAGGCGATGATATTGCCTCCGTGGAGTCTGGACGCGCCCGCAGGAGATGCCGCGCAATGATTTTCGACCCACTGAAAAGCTGAATCCTGCCCGGAGACCGGATGAAATCGCGCGCCCTGACCAAGTTGTCTCGAGCTACAGCCTTTTCAATCGCCGTCCTTTTCTGCGCCGTCGGCTTGGTAGCCCAAACCACCACGGGTACCCTGCACGGCCAGGTTACCGATCCTTCCGGCGCGGCCGTCCCCAGCGCCACGGTCGTAGTGACGAGCGATTCCGGCCATGCTGCCACGGTAAAAAGCGGTCGTGACGGCGCGTATGAGATTCCAGGCCTGGCGCCCGGAACTTACACGGTGACGGTGAACGCGAAAGGCTTTCAGCAGTTCAACAGCGATAAATTACAAATCGCCGCGGGCCAAGTCCAGAAGCTCGACCTTCCCTTGACGATCGAAGAGGAGCATCAAAAGGTCGAGGTACAAGCGGAAGGCGGAGCGCAGCTGAGCGTAAGTCCCGAGAACAACGCCAGCGCCGTCGTAATCTCCGGAAAAGATCTCGACGAGCTCTCCGACGATCCCGATCAATTGCAGTCGGACCTGGCGGCGCTGGCCGGGCCGTCGGTCGGGCCCAACGGCGGCCAGATGTACATCGACGGCTTCACCGCAGGCCAATTGCCGCCGAAGTCTTCGATTCGCGAAATTCGCATCAATCAAAATCCATTCTCCGCTGAGTACGACAAGCTCGGCTATGGCAGGATCGAAATTTTCACCAAGCCAGGCACCGATCAGTTCCACGGCCAGTTCACCCTGATCGGCAACGATTCAGCCCTCAACTCGCGCAGTCCGTACCTGGGCACGGCTAATTTGCCCGGTTACGATACAGTTCAGTTCAACGGAGACTTCGGCGGCCCGCTCAGCAAGAAGGCGTCGTTCACCATCGACGGGCAATATCGCGACATCAATAACGTTTCCGTTGTCAGCGCGCAGCTCATGGCCCCGCCCGCGCCGCTATTCACCGCGGCGGTTGCAAACCCCCGAACCCGCATCAACTTCAACCCGCGCCTGGACTACCAACTCAGCACGAACAATACGCTCACAGTCCGCTATCAATACTATCGGGACAACGAAAGCAACCAGGGTGTCGGTCAATACACGTTGGCATCGGCGGGGTACGGCATTCTCACCACCGAAAACACGCTCCAGCTAAGCGACACCCAGGTGTTCGGCTCGAAAATCGTCAACGAGACACGCTTTCAGTACCTCGGCGACGCAAGCTATCAAGCTCCAAACAGCGTAGCGCCCGCCGTGATCGTGCCGTTTGAGTTCCAAAGCGGCGGCAGCAGTCTCGGAAATATCATCGATCATCAGAAACACTATGAATTGCAGAACTACACTTCTATTGCGTTCGGCAAACATTTCTTGAAATTCGGCGGGCGCTTCCGCGACTTGCAGGAAACCAATCGAGCCACCAGCAATTTCAACGGCACGTTCACATTTCCCTCTCTCGCCGCTTTCGAAGCCAGCGAGCCGATTCAATTTAGTATCGTGACCGGCGTCCCCGCTGTGTCTTCCAATCTCTTCGACGCCGGCCTATACATCCAGGACGACTGGCGATGGCGCCCCAACGTAACCATCAGTGCCGGCCTGCGTTTCGAATCGCAAAACCAGATTTCCAACCACGCCGATTGGGCTCCGCGCTTCGGCGTTGCCTGGGGCATCGGCCAGGGGAAATCGCAATCGCCGAAGACCGTCCTGCGCGCCGGCTGGGGAATTTTCTACGACCGGTTCACGAATGACCTCGTCCTTCAGGCCGAGCGCCAGAACGGCATCCTGCAGCAGGAGTACATCGTCACCAACCCGACCTTCTATCCCGATATTCCGCCGATAAGCACTCTTCAGTCCTCCGATACGAGCGTTCCGACGATTTATAAAATCCAGCCGAATCTGCACGCGCCTTACACCATGCAGACCGCAGTCACACTGGAGCGGCAGCTATCGCGAGTCGTCAACGTCACCGTTTCCTACGTCAATTCCATCGGCAATGACCAGCTTCTCACCAACAACATCAACGCCCCGCTTCCCGGCACATTCGTCATCGGCGACCCCACCAGCGGAACACGGCCGAATGGAATTCTGGAAAATATTTACGAGTACGAATCCGCCGGAATCTTCCGCCAGAATCAGCTCATCACGAATTTCAACGTGCGCGCCGGCTCCAAGCTCACGTTGAACGGCTACTATTCGCTCAACTTCGCCAATAGCGATACGGGCGGACCCACCAGCTTCCCATCGAATCCCTACGACATCCTTGCCGACTACGGCCGATCGTCGTACGACATTCGCGACCGGGTTTTCTTCGGCGGCACCGTCTCGCTGCCGAGGGGATTCCGCCTCAACCCGTTCATGATTTTCAATTCGGGCACGCCCTTCAACGTCACCGTGCCGCTCGATCTGTTGGGCACGTCGATTCTCAACGACCGTCCGGCGCTCGTCTCCACCGAAACCTGCCCCACGGTTGTCAGTGTCGGCACAAACATCCTGTGTACGCAGCTGGGAACGTTCGACATTCTGCCCACGGACGGAGAAAGTCTCATTCCCGTCAACAATTACGTGGGCCCGAATCAATTCACGTTTAATTTGCGTGTCTCGAAAACGTTCGGTTTCGGCGCGCCAAAAGAAAGCGCTGCCAATCCCGGCGGCGGTGGTAGGCCGCAAGGCCCCCTCGGTCGCGGAGGCCCCGGCGGTCCAGGTGGAGGCGGTCGCGGAGGCGGGGGCGGCGGCCCTAACTTCGGCGGTGGCGGAGCCTCGAGCGGCCAGCGTTACAGCCTCACCCTCAGCGTGCAGGCGCGCAACCTGTTCAACATCGTCAATCCGTCCACGCCGGCCGGCAACCTCGGCTCGCAAAGATTCGACACCTCCAACGCCCTAGCCGGCGGCGCTTTCGGAAACGCCTCCGCCGTCCGCGTAATTCAATTACAAGCCCAATTCAGCTTCTGAAAACAGGACCGCCAAGGGTCCCCCCCGATTTCGGAGTCAATCTGATCAAGCTGCGCTGCGATGTGTCAGGCCTGAAGACTCAATGCTGCGATTGATCGAAGCTGGAAGCTCTGAGGTCCGTGATGAACTTGTTTAACAAGACCCACGACAATTCGTGGATGATTGCCAGGCAATGAGAACTTCGCGAAATCGATGTTACCGTCCTCAAGCGAAGCTCAGCGGACGGCGCCCGTATCGATTGACCCACGACGTTCAAAGACCGTGACCCGACCTTCGTTTGACACTTTGACACGACGTTACGGTATCAAAGTAAGCGGTTTCGGCGAGGGCGCTCTCAAGAGAAGGGAGCTCCTGTTCCCCCAGTTGAGCTAATGCGCCCAGACTTTGTCGGGGTCGGTTTGGAACGGGTAGACGTGGACCATCCAGCCGAAGATTTGCCTGATCCAGCGGCCGTTGGCCTGGGCGCAGGCGTCCTCGGTGGCGATGGAGCCGGCCAGGCCGAATTTTTTCCAGTCGATCTGCGAGGGGGCCGCGCCGCGCGGGGGCAGGCAGAAATTCACGTGTTCGTGCCAGCGGGCGACGGAGAGCGGGACGCGCTCGTTGAGCTGCTGTTCGGTGGCGTTTTTCGGCGCGGTGAACATGGCGCCAACGAGTTCGTAGCCGTCCGCGGTCTTTTTATAGAGCAGGGACGTGGGATGCGCAGGATTGAAAATGAATGAGGCGGCCATGGCGTTTTTGTAGTTCGTGAAGTGGTAGATGGGCTGCTTCACGTTGGGGAAGAAAATCTTGTAATTGTCGGCGAGCGCGACTTTGTAGTCTTTGTATTTCGCGATGGATTTGCCGAGGATTTCGACGATTTCCTCCGCGCGGCGGTCGTCGCCGGGCTGCTTGGCCTGCAGCTCGGTCATGAACATGTGCGGGTTGGCGGACATGTCCATGGCGTCGTTGGCGGCCTTGGCGGCTTCGGGATTCTGCTCCGATTCATGCTGCATGTCGGGCATGTCGGCGCTTGCGGCGCCCTGGCTTGGCGGAGCGTCGGAGGCCGAGGACGGCTTGTTGGCCGAGTTTTGTGCGCAGGATGCGGCGGGCGCGAATGTCACGGCCGCAAAGGCTACGCAGAACAGGAGCGCGGCGACGGCCGGGCGGATGGATGTGGCGTACTTCATGATCGTGCCTCTATAAAGAATAACGTGCGGCGCAGGGAAAATATTTCAGCGCGCGGTGAAGATGCACGAAGCGTTAATGCACGGCCCTCCTGTGCCCGCCTGTCGAGTAGCTTCCCTTCTCGGATTGCGAGCAGGCACCCTTCGGAACGCAACAATGCAAAACGCTGTCCTCAGGATGCCGAAGATCCAGATCAGATCGGCAGAGGGGGAGGCCCGGGTGGTGACCGAGCCTCCCTGGTGGGGGTTCGTGCATATTACGTGCAAGCCCTTCGCAAGCAGCGCAGGGCGGACCGAAGCGCTCCACGTGTCCCGCGCGGCGCGCTGGCGGTCAATGAGTACCCAAACCCGAGCGGGGGCAAAAAGTTGCGGTTGCAGCCCCCTTCGGACTGCCACACGCCAAAACGCGCCACTTACCATGCCGATCCTTTTCGGATCCTAAGAGCACGACCAATGCCAGGCGGATGAGTTTTAGTGAGGGCGGTGGGTTGCCGGATGCGAAAAAAGGGCTCACAGAACGCCGCGCGCGGACTTGACGGCGACGGCGAAATGTGTAAACTGCGCTTTCGGCTATGGCGACGATGCCCAATCCGGTGGAAGACGCACTGCAGGATTTCCAGTTCCCGCAGCGGGAGGCGGCGTTTTTTTACGGGCTTTTCCTGCGCGGGCATTCGGCGGACGAGCTGCGGCGGGATATCGCCGTACCGGCGCCCGTGCTCGCGAAATGGGACAAGGAAACGGTGAAACAGCCGGCGCTCCGGCCGATTCTCGAGCGCGTGGTGGAGTATCGCCGGCACGTCCTGGCCATTTTCGAGAATTTGATCGTGCACGATTCCGCGAAACAGAAGCTTCAGTAGGCTGTTGCTCCCCGTTTACGGCTCCTCCGGCGGCGATCCCTGGCGCGTTGACTCCGTTGTGCCGCTCGACTACACTTTTTCAGGTTTGGTCTTCGCGTATTTCCGCTGCGAACACCTGCTACTCCCCGGTAGCTCAACGGTAGAGCGTTCGGCTGTTAACCGAAATGTTGCTAGTTCGAATCTAGCCCGGGGAGCCAAATTCTTCTGCGGCGAATGCTTACCAACAGGACCGAATGCTTGTCCTGAATAACAAGATCGTCAACCTGTGTCGTTCGATACGCCGATGGGAATCTTCGATATAACACTGAGTGTTTGGCGCCTAGGTAAGGGACTCAGGCCATCTGGGATACCCAAGCCCGACAAAACTAGTGCCCATCAAACGCCTTGACGGCTTTTAGAACAAAGTCTTGGCGATTCCACTCAGTGCCTGACGAATGCTTGCCGGACAGCGGATTGGACTTATCGCTCGTCTATGCGGCTGTGCGAAGGACGCCACAGATCAAAGGCTATTTTAGCGTGGCGTATTCGGCTTTGGCTTGTTTGAGGATGGCAATATCGGGGTCTGCCTCTTTCCATAATACGAAGAAATCTTGGTACGCAGCCTTCGCCTTGGCCGAATCGCCCTCAATCGCGTACGCGCGCCCGAGACCGAGATGCGCGAGCGCGCCAATCGGCTCGTTGCCGATGACACCGAAGTGATCCAAAATCTTCTGGAACTCGCTAGCCGCCTCGGCGCCTCGCTGAGCGGCCAAGTACGCGTCTCCGCGCAAGTAAACGGGGTACAACGCGAAAGTGAAGGAAGTGTTCATCTCGCCAAGTTCGTATGGCGCGGACACTTTCAATGCTTCCAGCGCCCGCTCGGCGTCGCCGCTCCGGATCGCATTGCCGGCGTGAATCATGGGCAGGTAGTCGAATTTTACAATCGTGTCTTCTGGGAATCGTTGCGTCAGGTCGCTGGCCAGACGTTCGGCATGCGCGGCGTCGCCTACCAGCGCGAGTGCAATTGCCGAGAATCCTTCAACTTGTCTTCCGTGTGCAGTCGCGAGCGCAGTCTCGGCCTGATGCCTAGCGAAAGCTACATTTCCCACCAGTGCTTGGCGCACAGCGTCGTGAGCCTGATATTCTCCGGCGGTTTCTTTTTCATTGATTCGTTGCGCCGAACTGGCGGCGGCGCGCGTTAGTTCCTGCGCCCTCGCGAACTCGCCGTGATATGCGGCCGTCTCGGATTCGACGAACTGAATCTGATCGTCGATGCCTGTTTTCCCCGTTGCCTCGGCGAGCTGCCGCTCCATGCCGGCGCTGTCGTTGTCAACAAAATCGACGGTGTAAAGAACCAGAGGGATCCACGGGGAGTCGACATTGTGCTTTCGTCCCTCCTGAGCGGCCTCTTTGCTCTGATTGAGCTGATTGATCCACTGGTAGCTGTAGATCAAATTCACAAGGTTATTACCGCTCGCGGAGTTGTTGTTTTCGGCCTGAAGCGCTGCAGCATGAGCTTTGTCATAGTCTCCCATGAAGGTGTAAGTGACCCAGAGGCTCGCCGGCGGCTCCTCATCCTTCGGGTAGGTTTGGGCCCACAACTGGTAGGACGTGCGGGCAGCCTCGAGGTCTCCGGTGACGACCATTTCGTAGAATGAGGAAATGGCCAGTTTTTCGCTCTCGCTCGTCCTTTTCCTCAATTCGTAAGCCTTGCGGGTATTCTCGGCACAAGAATCCATCTCACCGAGGGGTTGATAACTCTGGCCCAGGCGCAAATAGGCCATGGCGAAATTCGGATCCAGGGAAATGGCCTGCTCAAACAGGGGGACGGCAGCGGCGTAGTCATTCGCCACATCGGATGTTTGATAGCCGAGGGTATAAGCCTGCAGCGCCTCAAGCGACGGCGTCGTGACGTTTTGAGGCGGAGCGTCATATTTCTGTACCGAGGCCAGCGATTCCCCGAGTTTGGCGCGAATTTTCGATGCGGCGTCACCGAGTGTATTGAGAACTTGCTCTTTTCCGCTGGCTGTTGCCTGTGCTTCCCCCAGAAGATCGCCGGTTCGGCAATTCACGGCGCGCAGGCCCAACACATACTGACTGCCCAAACTGGAGATCGAGCCTTCTATGGTCGCGGCGCTGTCTGTGCGCTGGCAAATGTCACGCGCGAGTTCTGGCGTGAGCCGTGCTTGCTTTGGCTGGCTCATCAGATTAAGCGTCTGAGCGATGAGCTGATCGGAAACGAGGCTCAAGAAAGGCGACTGCTCAAGCTGCGCGGAAAGCCCCTGACGAAGAGTGCCGTCAAATACCTGATCGCCTGTCGTGTTCGTGAAATCCGCGATGACTACGGAATCCTTGTCTGTCAGCTTCGGCGCCCGATGAATATAAAAATAGCCGCCCACCAAAGCAGCCGCAATCAATATGGCGCTTGCACCAACCGTGACTCGTCGGCGCAGTGGCGATTTCGTGGCAGCGCCTCTGGACGAGACAGTTGCACTCCCGCTCGCGACTGTTGCTAAGCTCGGCGCTGAAGACGACGAAAGGCGCCCTGAATCGCTGTCGCGCTGCAGTCGCTTCAAATCCGCGCGCAGTTCGGAAGCATGCTGATAGCGAAGACTACGGTCCTTTTCGAGCGCTTTGTTGACAATGCGCTCAAACTCGCCCGGGAGCTTCGGGTTCAATTGCAGCAATGATGTCGGTGTGTCGTGTAGAATCCCGTCGAAAATCACGGCCGACGTCGCTCCCGGAAATACGGGGCGGCCCGTCGCCATCTCGTACAAGACCACGCCAAACGAAAAGAGGTCGGTGCGGGCGTCGAGGTCCTCTCCGCGCGCCTGCTCGGGAGACATGTATGCCACCGTGCCCAGGGCTGTCCCAGGGCTTGTCAGGAGCATTTCGTCGCTGATCCCCAGCGTGGGAGCCTGAGAATGGCTCGATCCCTCACTGACTTGTTTTGCGAGACCAAAGTCGAGCACCTTGGCTTGTCCGCGCTGAGTAATGAAAATGTTCGCCGGCTTTATGTCGCGATGAATTATTCCGGTCGCGTGAGCGGCGTCGAGTGCATCGGCCACCTGTGAGCCAATGTCCAGCACTGCGGTCACATCCATTGGGCTGCTTTCGATACGGTGTTTAAGGGTCTGCCCTTGCAACAGCTCCATGGCGATAAACCGCCGGCCATCATGCTCACCGGCCTCATAAATCGTGCAGATGTTCGGATGGTTGAGCGCCGCGGCGGCGCGGGCTTCACGCAGGAAGCGCTCGAGCGCTTGTTTGTCGCTGGACACTTCCGCAGGGAGGAATTTCAGCGCGACCGGGCGGCCAAGCGTGGTGTCCTCGGCTCTGAATACGACGCCCATGCCGCCGCCGCCGAGTTTCTCGACGATACGATAATGGGACACGACCTTGCCGACGAGGGGATCAGGAACCGCCATTGGCACAACATCTTAGGATTCGCCTCAAATCAAGTCAACGACCTGCAATGACCCCGAGCCTGATCGATCTCCCCCGTTCGACGCAGTTTGCGGAACTGGGCCGGCTTCGATGGACTCTGGCTTGTTCAGGAGGTCGCCTCGGAAAAAACCGTTCTCCAAGCCGCGAACGGAATCCGTTTCCAATGTCGCTCAATGCGCTCGAGCCACTGAACAGGCACGGTGGCAAAGGGGGAGTCGAGTGTTCTCCTTCGCCCCGTACGCGGCAGCGACTTTTTCGGCCTGTGAGTTGCTCCTACATTCCTCTTTCAGACGGCCAGGCGGCCCTAAAGAAATAAATTGCGGGCGGCGCCGCAGCGCTGGTTTTTTGGTTTAAAGGATGTTGACGGCGCGGGCGGCGAGCAGCGCGATGATCGCGAGAGAAATGAGCGACTGCGTCATGACGGCTAATTTCGCCCAGCGGCCGAGGACGGCCGTGTCGGTCGGCGAAAAGGCCGTGCTGGTGTTGAAAGCGAAGAACAGATAGTCCACGAAGTTCGGGACCCAGCACGGATCGGCGTTGGGTCGCGACATCTGCGGAAACAGAAACGAACTCTTATCCATGCCATTGGGAACCTCGCGGGACACCGGGCCTCCCGCGTCGAGTTTCCAGTACCACAACGCAAAAACAAGAACGTTGGCGAACCAGAGCGAAAGCGCGGAACGCAAGAGCGCGGTCGGGGTTTCCAGATGCTTGGGGATACCCTGCACCAAATGCGCGAGCGAGACGATCATCGCAATGGTGATAATCCCGTTGGCGAGAAAGGAGAGAAGGTGGGCGACGTTGTGATCGCCGCGCCAGTTCGAGATGCCCAGGGGAATCACCAGCAGGACGATAATTGCTGAAAGGAGCCAGCTCGGACCAACCGACAGCGGCTCGGGAAGCGCCCAGTAGACACCGGAGGCGGCCAACATGCCGATGAGGGCGGGCCAACGAGGTTCACGGAGCCTTTGCTTCTTGGCGGGATTCATCGTGTGGTGGCCGACAGTCTAATACAGACGCATCACCGGAAGATGCTGGCAATTTCCGGGCGGTTCACGATACACCGAAACTTTCGGACGGCTATCGAGAAACCCGCATTTCGCGATTGCGCGGGCCGGCGGGCGTTGATGTAGAGTCGCAGGGTTATGCCCGACGATAGCAAACGTCCTGGTGCGGCTCCGACCGCTGCCAGGGCCGCGCCAAAATCTCCCCTGAGCGCGTGGCATCCCCTGCGAATCCCCTTGTTTCGCAATTTGCTGATTGCCGATTTGGCCTCCGATATCGGCACGTTTATGCAGACCGTGGGTGCGGCGTGGCTCATGACCACGCTGACGAGCAGCGCGACTTACGTCGCGCTGATTCAGACAGCTTCGGCGTTGCCGTTTTTTGTGCTGGCGCTGCCGGCGGGATCGATCGGCGATATTTTCGACCGGAGAAAGCTGATCCTTTGCACGGAAATTTATATGTTTCTGGTGGCGGTGGCGCTGGCGGCGGTTACGTTCTCGGGGCGCATGACACCGTGGCTATTGCTGTTGCTGACGCTGGCGCTCTCGCTGGGCGATGCGGTGGAATCGCCGACGTGGCGCGCGATTTTTCCCGAGCTGGTGAAGAAAGAAGATCTGCAGCCGGCGCTGGCTCTGAACGGCATCGAGTTCAACCTGGCGCGGGCGACGGGGCCGGGGCTTGCGGGATTGATCGTGGCAGCCGCGGGCGTGGTTGTCGCGTTCGTGCTGAACGCGGTTTCGTTTCTCGGCGTGATCTTCGTGATTTTCAGGTGGAAGCGGCCGGCGCGGAAGAGCAACCTGCCGGCGGAGACGCTGGGCGCGGCGAGCATGGCGGCGATCCGCTACGTGCGTTATTCACCGGGGCTGCGCACGCTGATGGCGCGCTCGGGCTTCATGATTTTTTTCGCGAGCTCTTTTTGGGCGCTGCTGCCCACGGTTGCCAAGGAGCTGAGTAAGAGTCCGCTGGGCTATGGATTCTTGCTGGGGTCCTTCGGCGTGGGCGCAGTGCTCGGGGCGGTGGCGCTGCAGAGCGCGACGAGAATCGTCTCGACCGAGGCGGTGATTTCCGTGGCCACGGGCGTCTATGGCACGATTTTGATCTGCACGGGGGCACTGCACCATCTCGTGATTCTTTGCGGCTTGTTGCTTTTCGGCGGTGCGGCGTGGACGGTGTTTCTTTCGACGTTCAATACCATGGTGCAGAATCTGGCGCCGGAATGGGTTCGGGCGCGGGTGCTGGCGGCGTATCTTTTCGTTTTCCAGGGGAGCGTGGCGCTGGGCAGCACGATTTGGGGATTGGCCGCGACGCATACGAGCGCGCGGCTGGCGCTGATGATTTCGGGAGTGGGGATCGGGGCGACGATTCTGCTGCAATTTCCGATGCGGTTGCCGAATACGGCTGTCGATTTGAGCTCTTGGAATCATTGGGCGAAGCCGGGGATGTTCGAGCTTCACGATCCGGACCTAGGGCCGGTGCTGATTACGGTTCGATATCTGATCGATCCGGCGAAGTCGGCGGAGTTTTTACGGGCGATGTATCGCTATCAGCGGATTCGGCGGAGGGACGGGGCAACGCGCTGGGGGATTTTCTACGATGTGCAGTCGCCGCATGTTTATCTCGAGACGTTTTTGGTGAATTCCTGGGCAGAGCATGAACGGCAGCATGACCGGTTTACCGTCGCGGACCGCGTGCTGGAGGAGCGGGTGTTGAGTTTTGCGCTGGAGGCGCCTTCGGTGCGGCATTACATTCATGCAGAGCGCGAGTGAAGCGCGGCATTTGTCGCAGCCGCCCCGCTCATCGAGACGTGTCGATTCCGATTCCAACATGGACGCTGTACCCTTTCTTACTTTGTGCAAGGCAGCGCCTCTATAGAGCGAAGCTCTACTTCGACGACGTCGCATTGGCTTGTTCGGCGTGGAATTTTGCGGCGTCGGCCGGGCGCTTGAGCGCGTCGTATTCCTCGATCAGGTCTTTGCGGGCGTTTACGAGCCAGCTTACGTTGGGGTCCATTTTTTTCACGAGGATTTCGTAGCCAGCTCGGGTTTCTGTTTCGGCTTCGGCGTATCGCTGCTGGCGCAGGAGCGTGCGGCCGAGCTTGATTCGTGCGATGCCGGTGTTGATGTGGTCCTCGGACTGCGTTTCGGTGTAGATGGGGATGACTTGGCGGAAGATTTCTTCGGCGCGGGCCCATTCTTTCTGCGCGGTGTAGACACTGGCGAGATTGGAGAGCGCGGTGGCGAACAGATAGTGATGCTCGCCGTAAATCGAGCGGTAGATGGCGGCCATTTGCGTGAAATCCCGCTCGGCGTCCGCGTATTTATTCGTTTGAAGCGCCAGGCTGCCCAATTCATTGAGCGATGATGCGACGCTGGGGTGGACGTTGCCGTACACGCGCTCTTTGATTGCGAGCGAATGCTGGAGCAGCTCGTTGGCTTCCGCGTATTTCTGCTCTTTGACGAGCGCGCGGGCGAGCACGGTTAGGTCCTCGGCCGTTTCCGGATGGTCCTTGCCGTACCAATCCTGAACGATGTCGAGTGCCTGGCGGTCGTAGGCTTCGGCTTCACTGTAATGGCCGAGATCGTATTTGATTGCGCCGAGATTGACGAGGACGTCCGCGACGCGCGGGTGGCGATCGCCGTAGATCTGCTTGTACATCGGCAGGAGGCGTTCGTTGAGCTCCTGCGATTGATCGTAGTGGCCCGCGTAGAAATGGGCGTTGGCGAGCTCGTACAGGCTGGCGGCTAGCTCGGGCGTTACGGTGTTTTTCGCGGATTGCGTTTTTGCGGACTCATCGAGTGTTTTGATTGCGGCATCGTAGGAGCCGCGATCATCCTGCACTTTACCGAGGGCAGTGGTGGCGCGGGCGACGGCCGGGCTGTCAGGCTGTGCGTGGCGCTTGGTCATGGCGAGGCCATCGCTGACGAGCTTTTCGGCGTCGGCGAGGCGGGCTTGGTCGTCGCGCAGTAGGCCGAGCGCCACGAGGCTTTCGGCGACTTCGGCATTGTCGGGGCCGTAGATTCGCTTGCGTTCTTCGAGTGCGGAATTCAGGAGCGAGTCGGCCTGGTCGAGCTTGCCGAGCTGTTCGTAGATATTGCCGAGCGTCGCGTAGAGCTCGGCTTGCACGGCTGGATCCGCGTCGAGACTGCGGGCTTGCTGGACACCGCGATCGAGCAGCGTGACGACGCGAAGGTTGTCGGCCGGGCCGGCGGATTCGTCGCCGCCCTGGAAGAGATTGGTCATAAAGCGCTGGATACGCTGGGTGCGGGCGGCTTCGGCGAGGGCGGCGTTGCGTGCGATGGCGAGGCGGACGGTGAAAAAGATCACAAGCGCGACGAGCATCACGAGAATCGTGCCGGCGGAGAGCACGGCGTCGCGATTGCGAGTCAGGAATTTGCGCAGGCGGTAGCCCGGGGTGTCCGGCCGGGCTTCGAGGGGCTCGCCTTTCAGGTAATGATCGATATCGCGAATGAGCGCTTCGGCGGATTGGTAGCGGCGGCGGGCGTCCTTGTGCATGGCCTTAAGGCACAGGACATCCAGTTCGGCCCATTGCGCGCGATTGGCGGCCGCTTTCGCCCGCGAGCCTGACTCCACAAGAGCAGCGATTTTTTCCGCGGCGGCGGCGGAGGGTTTTGCGGGAGCGGTTTCGGTGACAATCTTTTCGGCCTGGACGGGAGTGCGATTGGCCAGGTCGAATGGAAGGCGTCCTGCGAGCAGCTGGTAGAGGATGACGCCGAGCGAGTAGACGTCGGACTGGATGCCGACCTGTTCGCCGCGGATTTGTTCGGGCGCGGCATAGGCGGGAGTCATCAGCCGGAGACCGGTCATCGTTTGGTCCACGGATTCGCCGAGATTTTCAATGTGCTTGGCGATGCCGAAATCGAGCAGGCGGACGCTGCCATCGGGCTTGACCAAAATATTCGAAGGTTTTAAATCGCGATGAATCACGGCGCGCTGGTGCGCGTACTGCACGGCTTCGCAAACGGTGCGGAACAGACCCAGGCGCTCGGGGATGCTGAAGGCGCTCGCTTCACAGAAATCCGTGAGCGGGACGCCTTCGACATACTCCATGACAAAGAATGGAGTTCCGTCGGGCGACGCGTCCGCATCGTAGAGGCGGGCGATCGAGCGATGATTGAGCTGCGCAAGAGTGCGCTGCTCGATGGCGAAGCGGCCGCGGCGAGCGGGAGAAAGCCATGCGTCGCGGAGGAGCTTGATGGCGACCTGGCTGCCGAGGTCTTCGCGCTCGGCAAGATAGACGACGCCCATGCCTCCTTCTCCGAGCAGGCGGATGATTCGATACGGGCCGAAATTCTGGAACGGAGGCTGCTGCTGCGCGGCCGAATCGCCGAGAATTTCGTGGGCGACCGCGGCAACGTCGCGATCGAGCAGCGAGGAACCCAGAGCGTCTTCGCTGAGCAGAGCTTCAACCTCTGCGATTAGCGATTCGTCACCCTCGCAGGCGAGGCGCAGATAGGCGCGATGCTCCGATCGGGGTAGATCGGCAGCTTCGTGAAATACGGCCTGGATTCGATTCCAGCGCGCGCTATCCATTTTTGCTCCGGCTGACTGCGGGGACGGATGGCGCGAGTGTAACACTCCGCGCAAAAATTTCGGGACAGGCTCTGGAGGCGGATCACTCGGCCCGACGAAGCTCGTTGGCGAGCCAGGCCTTGGCGGCGCGCCAGTCGCGTAGGACCGTGGCTTCGGAAACGTCGAGCAGCTGGGCGGTTTCGGGAATGTCGAGGCCGCCGAAGAAGCGGCTTTCGACCATTACGGCCTGGCGCTCGTTCATTTGGGCGAGCTCGTCCAGTGCGCGATCAAGAGCGAGCAGATCTTCGCGGCCACTGGGAGCTTTTTCGTCGGCGGCGTCGAAGGTGACGGTAATTTCCGCGCCGGCTCCGCGTTTTCCGGCATTGCGGCGGCGCGCTGCTTCGACCAGCAGCTGACGCATGGCGCGGGCGGCGATACGCTTGAAATGCAGGCGCGAGGTGGAAGCGATCTCGGGAGACTTTGCGAGCTTGATCCAGGCTTCGTTGACGAGCGCGGTGGGATTCAGAGTGGCGCTCGGGTCGCCGCGGCGCACGGAGGAGGCCAGGCGGCGCAACTCCTCGTAAGTCGAACTAAATAAAAGGTCTAGCGCCTTGCGATCTTTGGCCGAGCGCCGGTTGCTGGGGGTTTGGCCCGGGTCGACTGCGTCCTTGCTAGCGGTCCATCGGGAATCCTTCCCTCTCATGACGGTTTTTTCATTTCCTTCGCGCAATGCGTAGTGACGGCCGCGATCTCTGTGCTTCTCGGCGAGGGATGAGCGGCTACCCGTACTACCCAAAGAACTGTAGCACCGGGATCGGTTCACGGGCAACGGGTGGTGCCCGTGGATCCCGCAAGGCGACGTCGGGTTTCCTACGGGGCGTGGGGAGACCGATCGAAAATCTGAAAGGATGGAGAAAAATCATGAACCTGAATTGCCCGAATTGCAGCAGCCCGGATACGCAAAAGTTGAGCTTGGCGATGAATAAGGGCGGATTGATGGAAATGGGCGCAAAGTTCGGCGTGGCGTACGCGGCGAATATCTGGATTCCGGTGGCGAGCGTGTTTTTTGCGATCATTTTCGGGATCGTGTTCGGAATGTTCAACACATATCTGGGGATCATCGCTTTTTGCGCCGTGTTGTATGCGGGATGGGCCGGACGGAAATGGCTGAAAGCGAAGACGAAGTCAAAGTTTGCCGATGTGCCGCCGGCGATGAAGCAGAATGGGTTTCAGTGCAATCGCTGCGAGCATATGTTTATTCCGGCGGCGTGACCATCTTTGACGGAAAGGCTTTCGTGCGAGGGTGCGCTCGCTCGTTGTGGCAGATCGCTCGCCAGGGCACTGACACGTTCGGCTCGCTTCTAGCGAGCTTCCGTCGAAACGGGAATGTCTGTGACGCTTAAACCTGGGGCATTTTGCCTGTCCCACTTTTGGTCGTACCACCTTTTGGTCAAAGTGTGAGGCTTTGAAATGAAAGTTCGAGCTGGATGGCTGGCGTTCGCGGCTTCGATCGTTTTGTTCTCTGCAGCGATGGCTTCAGCGCAGGATATTGAGCCGGGCGTTACGTATGTTTGCAACGGCGAGCGGTTGATGATCGATAGCTGCAATATCCGCGACACTTCGGACAGTTCGAAATGCTTTATCGGGCATCCCGATACGATCCTGCCAAACGGATTGATGAAGTATACCTATGAGACGCGCGGCGATTTGAAGAAACTTCTACCCACCTGCAAGCAACCGACGCCGGACGAATTGGCGAAAATAAAGGCCTTCAACAAAAAGGTGAACGACACGCAGGCAGCGGCGCAGAAAAAAGCCGAGGATGACCTGAATGCGCAGGTGGCGCAGCAGGATGCGCGTATTCAGGCGCTGGCGTACGGCGAGAGGAAGAAACAAACGCCGGAGGAGCGGGCGCTGGCACGATGCATCACGGCCGGAAGGCCCGAGACCGTCTGCACGGGCAATGCTTTGATGAAACCGTTCGAGCAGGTGGTGGGTTCGGTGCTGCCACAGCTGACGAAACCGCTGCCACCGGGTCCCGACGCCGCCGGCAATTTCGAAGGCGCGGGCCGTTGGCGGATGGAATTCGACGACCGGTGGGCAGTGGTTAATTGCGGGACGCTGGTGCCGGAACAACATTCGTATTCGGTGGTAGTGAGGAACGGCCAGGCGGTGATCACGATCGATACGGAACCAAAGTCGATCGTCCTGACCGTGCGGCCGGATGGAAGGCTTACTGGCAGCGGGCCGCTGACGCTCGCTGGGCACGTGGTCGCGGGCTACTCCGCAGGCGCGACCACGACCGAGCCCGGGCACGTGGAATCGCACGACGTGACCACGCATCAGGAATTGACTCCTCTCGAGGCTCAACCGTATGCGGGCGATTCGGGGCTTTCGCAGAACGGGCAGATGTACGACCTGGCGCGGACGTCGACGGTGACGGAGTACAAGCCGGGCGCGACGGTGGATTCGGGACCGCAGGTGCACTATGCGGAGAAGACGGAAACGTGCGCGATGCCGGTGATGTCGTCCAATGGAGTGGCGGCCAGCAAGACGGATATGGCGAAGTCGATGCTGAATTCGTTTTTTTCGGATGAGGATTTGCCGAAGGTGCCGCCGGGATTGCGGATGCGCGGGGAGTACGCCGGCGAAGGCGGGGCGAGCGTCGAGTTCTATCCTGAGTCGGCGATTATCGGCTGCGGAGAGGCGGCCAAGGCGCTGCCCTACTCGGTGCAAATTTCCGGAGGCGGACCGGTCGTGGCTCTGAAGGAGGATTCGGCTACGTATCCGTTTGCGATTCGGCCGGATGGCTCGCTGGTGGGGCCGGGGACAGTGATGGTTCACGGGCGTTCGATTACGGGGCAGAACGATAACGGAATGACGTTCGCACCACTGAATGCGAGTTGTAATTTTGGGACGCTTGCGCCGGGGGGTGCGCCTTCTGGAGTCGCTCCGGCTGCTACGGCGACGGCTTCAGTTCCTGCGTCGAGCGGTTCGTCAGCTGCTTCGCCCGTTGCGGCGGCCCCGAATTCAGGGGGCGCCGCTTCGGGGTCTGCCGCTCCGATGAATCGCACGGGTGGGGCGGCGAATGCGGTTTTGTCCGTGACTTCGGGATTCACGGTCGCGGCAGGGACGCAGAATCCGATTGCGGGTCGGGCCTTTGTGTTGCTGCGCGACAGCTTCGACAACGTGCTGGCGAAGGGCGGGTTCGCGACGCCGGAGGGAGCATCGCCTTATATCGCCATGCTGAAGTCCTGCGCGAACCGGTCGCCGGATTGCCTGAAGGCTTCCGATGCGATCAATGGCGCGGGGGCGGCTGGAACGCGGCTGGATGCCGCCGGCAAGGCTACGTTCACGGCCGTGCCGCCGGGAACGTATTGGATTATGGGCTCGGGCGTTTTGATGGCACCGAATCCCGCGGACCGGAAAGTCTTGTTTTGGGATGTAAGGGTCGAACTGCGGCCGGGCGCGAATTTGGTGACGCTCGATCAGTCAAACGCCACTCCCGTTCATCCATAGCTGGTTAGAGCGCCATGGAATTCGGGAAGACGTAGTAGAACAGCAGGGCGACCAGCGTGAGGTAGGCGAGGACGACGAGCGTCCAGCCCATATTGTGGCGAATGACCTGACCTTCGCTGCGGACGAATTTGCTGGTGGAGACGCCCACGCTGGCGGTTTGCGGGGCGATGGGCTTGCCGACCTCGGCACCGACGGAATTGAGCGTCGGCAACAGCAGCACCGGAAAATTCAGGAGTTTCCCCGTCACGGCCTGCACCGGGCCGAACATTGCGTTCGTGGACGTGTTGCTGCCGGAGAGCGCGACGCCGATCCATCCCAGGATTGGCGCGAGGACCACGAAGAAGACTCCGATTTTCGACAGACCGTAGGCGAGCGAGTTCGCCATCCCCGTGAAAACGAAAATGTAGGCGAGCGCGAAAACGAAAAATGCGACGAGCAACGCGCCCCACATCTGTTTGAACGTCTTTGCGAAAACCCGGCGGATCGTTTCTCCGCGCGGGCGCAAGATTGCCAGGATCACGAGCCACGACGCGAGGATCGACGTGCCTCCGTTGAGCGGAGTGAAATTGAACAGGGACGTGAGCGGTTTATGCGTGATTGACGAGGTCGCGGCGACGGAAAGCTTCAGCAGGCTGCGCGCGGGGAGAGTGGACCACGGGCCGGTCCATGCGACGACCACAAGGATCAGCACGATGTAGGGAATCCAGGCAGTGAGTGCGGTGCCCACCGACGTGAGTCTCACGGAGTCGGCGGCGGCCGTGGGCGAGATTTCGAGAGGGGCGCCGCCGAAGCCACGAACTGTTCGTGGGCGCCAGATTTTGACGAAGACGAAAAGAATCCAAAACGACACGAGTGCGCCGCTTAGATCCGGGAGATAAGGGCCGAGATAGTGCGCCACGGGCCATTGTCCGGCGATGTAGGACAGCGAGCCGACGATCGCGAGCGGCCAGGCTTCGGCGACCCCTTCCCATCCGCTGACGAGATAAATCAGCACCCAGGGCGGCAGGAGCGCGAGAACGGCGACGACGTTGCCGATCGAGCCGGACAGTGCCAGAAGCGGAAGGCCGGTCACGGCAGCAAGGCCGATGATGGGAGCGCCGAGCGCACCGTAGGAAACCGGCGCATTGTTGGCGAGGGCGGCTACGCGGATCGCGTCCAGGTCCGCGATGCCCAACCCGACGAGAATCGGCACTACGACCGCCCAGGGATAGCCGAAACCGACGAGGCCTTCGAGCAGCGCTCCGAACGCCCACGCCATCATGATGGTTTGAATGCGGATGTCGGCGGTAGCATGGTGGACGAGCCAAGCCTTGAAGCGTTCGAAATTTCCGGTGAGCACGAGTGTGTTGAAGATGATGAGGCCCCAGAAGGTGATCCAGTCGATATTCCAGACGCCGGTTAGCCCGCCGTAGAGGTAGGACCTCAGCGTGGTCGCGAGCGGAGCGTGCCAGATGAAGACGGCGACGGGGATGGTAACCACGCCGGCGAGGATGCTGGCTAGCCATGCGGTGACGCGGAAAACCGTTAGCATCAGAATCAGCGCCACGAGCGGAATCAAAGCCGCGAGGATCGTGAGCCACATGTGACCGGTAGGATTCAGCGTCTGCTCGAACATGGCTACCTCGGCGTTGCGGATCGATTTCCTGCTGGCGGAGCTTTATTTTGGCAAAACGTTTGTGACTATACCTCATCTTGGTCGCAGGGGTATCAACGGGGATTTAACTCCGAGACGATGGATGGAGCCGCGCTTCGAATCCCTCAGCAGGCGGTAACTTCAGGCGTTCAAGCGGGCGCTAGCGGCGCGGGTTTTTGTCCTAGCCGACGTTACGGCCCGCGCACAGTCTTTTTCGTTACAAGCGCACGAAGAAAAGGCCCGGCAGAAACTTCTGCCGGGCCTTTTGTCCCAACCCTGCGGATGCGAGCGAGCTGGTTACACGGTTTGCGCTTGCAGGAATTCGCCTGGCATCCGGCCGATTCTAGAAGCCGCATCGGACTGGGTCCGATGCACCGGGGTTTTGCGGCCCGCGCGCTCCGGGAGATCGGACGCCTGCATGCGCTCGATCTTGATGCCGAGCGTGCGTTCGATGGCGACGAGCTCTCCCCGCTGATCCATTCCGAACAGAGTGGTAGCCAAACCCTGCGCGCCCGCGCGACCGGAGCGACCGACGCGGTGGATGAAGTTTTCCGCCATTTCCGGCAGATCGTAGTTGATGACTTGCGAGATTTCATCGACGTGAATGCCGCGCGCTGCGACATCGGTGGCCACGAGGACGCGTACACGCCCCTGCTGGAACGAGGTAAGGGCGGCGGTGCGCTGCGATTGCGAGCGGTCGCCGTGAATCGTGGCGGCGGCGAAACCTTCGCGAGTCAAGCTCAGGGTCAGGCGGTCGGCTCCGCGCTTCGTTCGCGCGAAGATGAGGACGCGCCCCTTGTCCTGCGAGAGCAAACGGCAGAGCGTATCGACTTTGCGGTCGCTTGAAACTTCAAACGCGCGCAGCCGAACGTTTTCGGAGGACTTAAGAACGGAGCCGAGTTCGACGCGGACCGGCTGGCGCATGTAGTCGTGCACCAAATGCGCGACCGAAGCTTCGAGCGTCGCCGAGAAGCACAGCGTCTGGCGTTCGCGCGGCAGCACGGAAGCGATCCGGCGAATCGCGGGAAGAAATCCCATGTCGAGCATGCGATCAGCTTCATCGAGCACGAGCATACGCAGCGCTCGGAAATTCACGAGCCGGCGATCGAGGAAATCCTCGAGCCGTCCGGGCGTGGCGACCACGAGCCGCGCACCCTGGCGGAGCGAATCGAGTTGCTTACCCTCGGCAAGCCCGCCGACGACGAGCGCGGCGGGAGAAAGCTGCTTGCCGCGCAAATCGTTGTACTGTTGGACGACCTGCATGGCCAGCTCGCGCGTAGGAACCAGTACGAGGGCTGCGATTCCCGGCGTCTTATCGCGCAGCAAATGCTCGATGACCGGAATCAGGAACGCGAGGGTCTTGCCGGTGCCGGTCTGCGCGGTGGCAAGAACATCCTTGCCCGCGAGCGCTAGCGGCGTGGCCGCGGCCTGTACGGGAGTCGGAACGCTGAACTCGTTCGCGGCAAGGCGCTCCTTGAGATAGTTTGAAACTTGTAATTCTGAAAAAGTCTGCATTGTCTAAGTGTCTATTTTTCTGGAGGATGCGGTAGGCGTCACGCTGATTGGTTTTCAAGCGCGCACTAGATCCTGCATTCCAGATCCTTTTTTAATTACGCGTAAGACTTTGGAAGGAACAACCGGCGGGCATTCTCAGCAGTGAACCAACGAGAGCAACCACCACACAACCGCGGTATTAA
>CAZLWY010000247.1:0-7292 GCA_964563425.1 uncultured Acidobacteriaceae bacterium
GCTTCGCGCCCGTGACAAGCTCAACAAGGGCGTGAACGCCTACAAGAACGCGCAGTTTGACGAGGCTATCGCGGACTTTCAGGCCGCCAAGGAATACGATCCCTCGCTCACCAACGCCCAGCTCTACCTCGCCACGGCCTATGCCACGCAGTACATTCCCGGCGCGCCTTCGCCGGAGAACGTTAAGAACGGCGAACAGGCTGTCGCAGAGTTCAAGAACATTCTCGACGGCCAGCCCGACAACGTCTCGGCCATCGACGGTATCGGTTCGATCCTCTACAACATGGGCGGAACGCCCTTTGACGAGCAGAAGCTACAGGAATCGAAGTCCTACCACGAAAAGCACATTGCGCTGAAACCCGATGATCCCGAGCCGTATTACTGGGTCGGCGTGATCGATTGGTCGCTCGCCTATCGCGCCAATAAGGACATGCGCGACAACTACAACAAGACCTCGAAGAAACCGGTAAAAGAAAGCGATCCCATGCCGCCGGCGCTGGCCACGCAGTTCGCCGATAAATACGGCATGACCGTCGACGAGGGCATCCAGAACCTTCAAACTGCCGTCCAGAAGCGCCCCGACTACGACGACGCCATGGCCTACCTGAACCTGCTCTATCGCCAGAAGGCCGACACGGAAACATCCGCGTCCGCCCGCGACGAGGATTTGAAGCAGGCCGACGAGCTCGTCGACAAGGTAAAGGCCATCAAGCAGAAGAAAGCGAATATTTCGCCGACTTCCTAGCCCCCGTCGGGCTACGCAGCCGCCAAGCCTCTGACGGCGGGAATTGTGTCCCCGCCTGTCTACCAGGCCGGATTCGGCCCTTTGTATACCCAATCCTTTACCTGCTCGTTGTAAATCTTCCGCTTGCTGAAAAGCCAATTGCCGTTCACTTTCACCAACTCGTCTTCGTAGTTGCCGAACGAGTCAAGCTGCGCCGTGCGATTCGCATTGTTGTTCGAATAATGAAACCAGTAGGCGCGCCCGGTCGCCTTATCGCCGTCAATCTTGATCACGATGTTCGAAATATTGTGGCGTCCGGCCGCAGGGCGCAGTCCCGACGTGTCTTTCGCTGCCCGATCCGCGTCGCCCTTCGCCATGCCCTGAATCATTTTCCGGATCGCGTCGCGCCCTTGCACCACCGGACCGTAATCCAGCACGCCATCCTCGGTGAACGTCGATGCGTAGGTGTCGGCATCCCGAAAATCCAAGGCGAACATGTAGCGCGCCTGCAAATCCTCGATCTGCGCCCGATCCTCGCCGTAGCTGCTCTGCGTCGATCGTGTCGCTGCCGCAGCCGTCAGCAATACAATCGCGATGCCGCACAACAAAAGCCCAGCCGCTTTCTTCATTTCATTCCCCCGTTCTGGATTTTCACCCCCGGCCTTCCGGTTGCCGCCCATCATACAAAAACCCAAGCCCGAGGCGCATCTCCCATGATTCCCGCCGGGCATCGCCCGCGGTCGTTCCCAACCGGCCGAGGCGTTCAGCCGCCACAGACCGGCCGACACCCCCTCGAATGTAATTTCGCGCTTACGTCATTGAAAACAAATGAAGCGGACCCCGCACAGTGACACACAAACCCGAGTCGTCCGAACCTCGGCCGAGGGGTTTTCCCCTGGGTTCCGGTAGCCGCTTTGTGCATCAATCGCGCGGGCACAACCGCTCGCGTGCGCGGTGCGCGCGGGCTTACAATAAGCTCAGAAATGGAGCCGGCTGGCAAATCGACTCTCAGCATCGCGGCGCGCCGCACCGTTGATGTGCGTTTTTCTGAGCTGCTGGACAAGGTCCGCAAGAACCGCCCCGGCGACGATCTCGATCTTCTCCGCCGCGCGTACGATTTCGCTGCCGAACAGCACAAATCGCAGACGCGCCTGTCCGGCGAACCCTACCTCTCGCATCCGGTCGAAGTCGCGCACCTGCTCGCGGACATGAAGCTCGACGCCACCTCGATCGCCTCCGCCCTTCTTCACGACGTCGTCGAAGACACCAAGCAGCCCATCGAAAAAATCACGGAGCTGTTCGGCGCCGACGTTGCGCGGCTGGTCGAAGGCGTCACGAAAATCAGCAAACTCGATTTGCTGGCTCCCGAGGATCGCCAGGCGGAAAACGTCCGCAAAATGCTTCTCGCCATGGTCAACGACGTTCGCGTGGTGATGGTGAAGCTGGCCGACCGACTGCACAACATGCGCACGCTCGAGTATCTATCGTCTGAGCGCCAGTTGCGCATCGCCCGCGAGACGCTCGATATCTACGCGCCGGTCGCCAACCGGCTCGGCATGGGCTTGATTCGCGGCGAGCTCGAGGACCTCGCCTTCCGCTATCTGGAAACCGACGCATTCCTCGAGCTTCAGAAAAAGGTCGCCAACAAACAGAACACTTTCGACAAGTTCCTCGCCGAAGTGCAGCACACCATTCGCGAAAAGATGGTCGAAAACGGAATTCCAGCCGAAGTGCAGGCGCGCATCAAGCGGCTCTACTCCGTGCACATGAAAATCCAGAAACAGCAGCGCAATCTCGACCAGATCTACGATTTGCTCGCCGTGCGCGTGATCACCGACACGGTGAAGAATTGTTACGCCGCGCTCGGCGTGATCCACCAGATTTGGCGGCCGGTTCCCGGGCGGTTCAAGGACTACATCGCGATGCCGCGGCCGAACCTCTACCAGTCGCTGCACACCGCCGTGATTCATTCCGGCCAACCGTTCGAAGTGCAGATTCGCACGCAGGAAATGCACCGCATCGCCGAACAGGGCGTTGCCGCGCACTGGAAGTACAAAGGGGGCTCCGAAGTCGCGTCCTCCGCGGACGATCAGCGCATCGTGTGGATGCGCCACTTGATCGAGTGGGTGCAGGAAATGCAGGAGCCGAGCGAATTTCTTTCGACCCTGCGAGTCGATCTGTATCCCGAAGAGGTTTACACGTTCACTCCGAAGGGCCGCGTCGTGGTCCTGCCGCGCGGGGCAACTCCCATCGATTTCGCGTACGCCGTCCACACCGAAGTCGGCCACCAGTGTTCCGGCGCAAAAGTGAACGGCGAAATGGTTCCTCTGCGCCACGCGCTGGCCAATGGCGACGTCGTCGAAATCATCACCCAGAAGGGTCATGCCCCGTCACGCGACTGGCTATCGTTCATCCACACGTCGCGCGCCCGCAGCAAGATTCGCCAGTGGATTCACCTTCACGAGCGCGAGGAAGCCACGGAGGTCGGCCGCAAACTGCTGGAAAAGGAAGCGCGGCAGGCCGGCGTGAGCCTGAAAAAAATCGCCGACGAGGACTGGCTGCGCGTTGCTGCCGAATACGGCGCCGGGCGCGTCGAAGATCTCTACGCTGATCTCGGCTATGGCAAATGGTCGGCGCGGCAGGTGATCGCGAAAGTTAGCGGAAAGCCGCTCGGGCCCCTGCCCTCGCAGGAGGAGCAGCAGCCGAAGCTTGCCTCGACGGTGAAGCGCATACTCGGCATGGACGACGCGTCCATCGTCGTACGCGGTCAGGACGATTTGATGGTCTACCGCTCGAAGTGTTGTAACCCGATTCTCGGCGACGACATCATCGGCTACGTCACGCGCGGCCGCGGCATCGCCGTCCACAGCAAGAATTGCCCCAACGTCGAAAATCTCCTCTACGAAGCCGATCGGCGCATCGCCGTCGAATGGGCGGAGTCGACCCAGGCTGAATTTCCGGTCCGCTTGCGCATCATCACCGAGGATCGGCCCGGTATGATCGCCGGAATCTCGAACATCATCAGCGGAACGGGCGCGAATATTCGCAGCTTTGAAAGCGGTGGCGACGATAATACGCGCGCGCGTATCGAAGTGGCGCTCGACGTCCGCGACCGTAAGCAGCTCGAAGGCATCATCGGCGCGATCAAGCGCATCCCCGGCGTCTTCGATATCGAGCGCGTCTACAACGTCTAGCCGGCGGGTTCGCCTCGGCTTCACCGGTAATCGTTCCGCGACACCGCGCTCCCCAGCTCGCTGACCCGCGTACAATCGAATCATGGGAAAATTTGCGATTCCTGGCCGGCTGGCGGAGCCAACGCAGCGAGCGAGGCGCCATTTGCATGGCTGGGGCGCGCTTTTCGCATGTGCCGCGCTTGCCGTCTCATTGGGCGCCGCCGGCTGCAAGTCGATCCAGCCGCTCGATACGAAGCCGCTCGACGGTGCCGGGATGACCTATGACACGATCTCGCAGTTGAAGGCGCTGAAGATCACCGCGCCGGAGGTCGCGCAGCTTTCTACCGCGCGCGCAAGTGGCTTTTCGGACGCGAGCTGCCTCGCGGTGATGAACGCGTATCGCAGCCGTGGTCAGGCGTTCGACGCAGGGGACGACATCGCAGGGCTTGTGCGCGCCCAGGTGAGCGATCAGACGATCATCGAGCTGGCGAAAATGGGTCAGCTCGGCCTCAGTTCCGGCGAACTCGAAGCCATGCGCCTGGCCGGCCTTTCCGACGCAATTCTGCTCGAAGTGGCCCGACACCGCGCGGCGAACCAGCCCGTGCTTGCCGGCGCGTCGCTGGCCAACCTAAAAAATGCGGGCGTTCGCGAGTTGACGCTGCTCGAGCTCGCGCGGCGCGGAGTTCCCGATTCGCAGGCCCCGGCGATTCTGGCGTTTCGCCGCCACGGCGCGACCGACGCGCAAATCATCAGCCACTTCGCACCGCTGCCCGCCGGCGGATTCTAGAGCGTCATTTTTCCCCGCGCTCTGGTTTCCGCGGCGCTTCGATTTCCGCCTTTCGCGGATCTGCACGGCTGGGTAGAATCTTCCTACCTTGAATCGCCACGCTCCGCGCCTGCTCGCCTCTGCTGTCGTCGCACTGCTCACGTTTTGCGCCTCGGCGTGCGCTGTGCCGCTCGCCCCGGGATATCGAATCGTCAAAGAATCGCGCGAGGTGCGCTTCGTTCCCGGCCCGCCCGCGGCGCTTGAGGTGCACTCGGTTTACACGCTTCAGAATTCCGGCGCCGCCGAACTGGCGTTCGTGGACGTGATCCTGCCGGCCGAGCAAGCGTACGGCCGGGGGAACCTCCGCGTGCGAGTCGATGGGCACGACGCGAATCCGATGGAGCTCCCTCCGGCCGAGCAGCCGGCGCAGGCTGACGCGATCCGCATTCCGCTCGATCCGGCGTGGCTGCGGGGCCACGCGCGGCAGCTGTCGATCGAGTACACCTTTCGCTCGCCGCGGAATTACGGCTCGCGCGTCACAATTGGCGACGACAATTTCCATCTGTCGTCGCGCGGATGGTTCCCAGAGCTTCAGCCGCCGAAGCGCGTGCTGGCTCCCACTCCCGTCCCCCCCCAAGTCGTTACATTCACCGTGCGCGCACCGGCGGATTTCGTACTGCTGGCTGGCGGCATCCCGAAAGGACAAAAGAAAACCGGGGACGGAATCGAGGACCGGTTCGATTTGACGACGTCGACCTTGGGCGCGTACGTCGTGGCGGGGAAATATGCGGCGTGGCCGGCAGAGCGCAAGCCCGCGGGTCCGATTTTCTGGACGCTCCAGCCGCTGAAGGAGGATCCGGCCGTGGGCGCGCAACAGCTGGGCGCTGTATGGGACGCGCTTGTGAAGGACTTCGGTCCGCTGGATAAAGACATCCGCGCGCCGCACATCGTGGAATCACCCGAATTGCGCGGACGGCTGACCGGTGAAGCCGAGCCCGCTGGCGTGGCGTTTCCTGCAGGGGCGATCGTGAATCCCGCGGCGCTTGCTCTTGGCCCCGGCAGCGACGATTTCTTTCGGATCGTCTCCCACGCGCTGGCGCAGGAATGGTTCGGCGAATCGATGTATCTGAGCGATGCTGCGGCGGTGGGGATGGGCGAGGGACTGCCGGAATATGCGACCGTGGTAATCGATGAAGCGCGCAACGGCCGGGAGGCACGCCGCAGGCGGGTGACCGAATATCTGCGCCGCTACGACGAAGCGCTGACGGCCGCGTCGGAAACTCCGCTGAGCGCGATCACGACGACGGACGCCGCGGGCCCGCGGCGCATTGCTTTGGCCAAGGCGCCGCTCTTCTTCATCGCTCTAGAGGATGTGTGCGGCGAAGCGCCGATGCACCTGGGCCTGGCGAATATGCTCGCTTCCGAACGCGGGCGCGAGGCGGGCTATGCGGACCTGCGCTCCGCGCTGGAGCGGTCGTGCAGCCGCGATTTCGCGCCGATGTTCCGCCTGTGGCTCAACGGGAAAGGCATTCCCGAGGACTTTCGGCTGCGCTATCAGGGTAATGCCGTGGGCGAAAGCGCCGAGCTGCACGAAACGCCATGGGAGTTTTCGAGGAGGTAAGGTGAAGGAAATTATCTCGACCGACAAGGCGCCGAAGGCGATCGGGCCGTATTCACAGGCCGTGAAAGCCGGAGGATTTATTTTCACGGCGGGGCAGATCGCGTTCGATCCGGCTACGAGCCAGATCGTGGAAGGAGGCGTGGCGCAGCAAACCGCGCGGGTGATGGAAAATCTGAAGGCCATACTGGAAGCGGCGGGCTCGTCGCTTGATCGCGCGGTGAAAGCCACCGTCTATCTAAAGGACATGAACGATTTTTCCGAAATGAACACAGTATATGGCCGCTACTTCGACCAGAATCCGCCGGCGCGATCCACCGTGGAAGCGGCACGGCTGCCGCGGGACGTCTTCGTGGAAATCGACCTGGTCGTGGCTGCGTGACGGGTGCCCGAACGACCCCTATGACCGCACGATCGGTATGCTCGATCCGGCGCAACCCTTCGCTCGATGCCGAGCCGCGTACATATTGCTGTAATATTCACGGCGGAAAATGTGCGCCGGCGATCGCGGTAATTCCATGCATGAGAGAGCGGCCTTGTTCGCATGAATGATCAATCGTTCGATTTGATTGTAATCGGCAGCGGTCCGGCCGGGCAAAAAGGCGCGATCTGCGCCGCGAAGCTGCGCAAGCGCGTGGCGGTGATTGACCGGACCATGATGTTGGGCGGGGTTTGCGTGCACACGGGCACGATTCCGAGCAAAAGCGTGCGCGAGGCGATCTTTCAGCTGACCGGAATTGCGGTGCGAACTTTTTACGGCAACAGCTATCGCGGAAAAGGCGATTTCTCGGTTCAGGACCTGGCATCGCGGGTCACCAGTATCGTCTCACGCGAAACGGACGTGATCCGCGCGCAGCTTCGCCGCAACGGCGTCTCGATCTATCAGGGGATGGGGCAGTTCGCCGACCCGCATACGGTCGAAGTGATCGGCGAAAGCGACAAGATCACGCTGCGAGGTGAGCACGTCCTGATCGCCTGCGGGACGCGCCCGGCGCGCAATACGGAGATTCC
>CAZLWY010000248.1:0-12992 GCA_964563425.1 uncultured Acidobacteriaceae bacterium
AGCGCCGCAGCCATCCTGCTATCCGTTACTTTGCCGCTGACGGCCCCTGCAGGATCAAAAGGCTTCGCGCCCGGCACGGTATCGCTCGCATCGCCGTGGCCGCAAAGCGTCCGGCGGTTGGCACCTTCCTTCTTGGTGAACGTATCGAAGTGGTCCGCAAGGAAAATTACCGCAAGCGTCGTGTCGATATTTCCCTTGTTGCCGCCTAGCAGCTGATCCCAGCGAATCTTCCGCGCGTTCGGCCCGCTCGAGGGATCGTTCGGGTTATAGGTCGTTTCGTCGCGAATCACGTCGGGATCGCTCGGGAAATTAGAGCCCGAAAAATATCCGTCCTTCGTGCGCCAGACCTTCGTGTGCTTCAGCCCGTCCTCGAACCGCGCGATTTCGCCCGTCTTGCGATCGCCGATCAGCCAGTCGTTGGCATAACCGCCGTTGTTGCCATCGAGCATGATCTTCACGTAATCGTCGATCGAGTTCGCATACTGCATAGCCTTGCGCGCACGCACGAATTCGGCCTTGCCGGTGGGATCCCAGCCGTGAAAATAGGCGATGGTCGTCTCGGTGATCATCAATCCGCCGGACGTGACTCCGTAATCGTCGTCGCTCGCGATCACGCCCGGGAAACCATCCATCACCATCCGGTAGCCCGATTGCGGGACGATATCGAAGACGATATTCCAGCGTTCCCCGTCCATATAGCTGGTCCAATTGCTGTGCGCCATGACGATCTGATGATCCTTGGTCCAGCTGCCGGTGGCGATGAACGCGCTGCAATGCCCGTGAATTTCCTCGCGCGAGACTCGGGAAGTCTGCGTCTGCGAGTTTAGCCACGGCACGTAGTAATCCGGCAGTTCCTGAAAAGCGTTGAGCGCGACGATATCATCGAGGTCGAGCTTGGTCTTGTTCGCTTGCAGGCCGTCCGCGATTCCCTGCAGCTCGGCCTGATATTCGGGATCGATCTTGGGCCAGAGCATCTCTCGCGCCGCGCGACGGAAAAATTCCCAGTCGCGGCCGCTGTTGTGCGTGGCTTCGAGCCGGAAACTCTGGAATGCGTCGGCGATTTCCGGCGCCAGGAGATAGCCGTGCTGATAGCCGATGTCGTGCGGCGAGCCTTCCAAGTGGACGTAGATCCAGCCGCCACGATCAAAGCGGTAGCCCTTGTCCTGGGTCAACTCGGTGAAGCTGTCCTTTGACTGAGACCTCCCCGGCGCCGGTTTCCGGCGCACGGCGGCGGCTGCGGCAGCCAACGGCGCCGGCGACGCGCCCACAAGCTGTGTCAACAACAACGAGATTCCCAGGGTCGATCGTAGGAAATGCAATTTTCCCTCTCAGCCTCTTGCGGCCCTTAAAGGTTTGAAGTGGCCTTTGTTTTCAGTGAGTTAGACCGTCTTGCCGTTGCCGGAGTCGGTCGACCTGAAACCAAGCAAACATCTTAGGCAGACACGCCGCCGAGCGCAAGAATATAGATCGCTCGCTATCGGCGCGCCTGAAACTGGCGACACTGATTTCGGCATTTGGAACGCCCCCGCAGAATTTTGATGCAAGAAAATCGAAACTGTCGGATAGTATGTGCGTTCGCCGGAACGACGTCCGCAGCCGCCCGGAAACCCAACACACAATTGAAGTGTCGCCACCTGCGAGCTGGTGTGCGCACAGGCACAAGAGAGGCCTATGGATATCGGCGGCAACACGGGCACTAATCCGCGCATTGGTCCGTTTGAGGTTTTCTTTCCGGTAGGGGGCTCTTCGCCGCGACTGCGGCACAGTGGAGAGCCTGGTTTTCCGGGCCGGCTTTTCGTCGTCGAAGGTATCGACGGTTCGGGCAAATCGACGCAGCTCAGCCTGCTGCACAAATGGCTCGAATCGAAAGGCTACGGCGTCGTCTTCAGCCAGTGGAATTCGTCCGAGCTGGTCAAGGACACCACGAAGCTGGGCAAAAAGAAAAAGATGCTGACGCCGGCGACGTTCTCGCTGATCCACGCCACCGATTTCGCCGATCGCATCGAGCGAAATATCCTCCCGCTGCTCAAGGCGGGTGCCGTGGTCCTTTGCGACCGCTATATTTACACGGCCTTCGCACGCGACGTGGCCCGCGGCATGGACCGCCACTGGGTGCGCGATCTGTACGGCTTCGCCGCAAGACCCACGGTCGCCTTCTATTTCCGCGTGCCTCTTGAAACCGCTATCGGCCGCCTGGTCACGGGACGCGACGGATTCAAATTCTACGAAGCCGGGCTCGACATTGGCTTGAGCGACGATCCCACGGAGAGCTTTCGCTTGTTCCAGGGGCGCATCGTCGACGAATACGAAAAAATGCTTCCCGAATTCGGCCTTACGGCGATCGACGCGACGCTGCCCGTGGAAGTCCAACAGGCGCAGGTGCGCCAAATCGTACAAACCCATCTCGATCGAGCGAGAAACCTGAGGGTGCGACCATGAGACAGACCTACGGAAAAGCGCTGCCGGGAATGAAACTTCCGGATCTGGCGGGCAAACTGCTGGTGTTGGAAGGAACCGATTGCGCGGGCCGCACCACGCAGATTGATATGCTGCGCCCGTGGCTCGAGCAACAGGGTCACGCCGTGCTCGATACGGGAATGGCACGGTCGTCTCTGGCCGGTGAAGGAATTCGCCGCGCGAAGGAAGGAAACAATCTTGGCCGCGTGACGCAGAGCCTTTTCTACGCCACCGATTTTGTCGATCGCCTGGAAAACGAAATGATTCCCGCGCTGCGTGCGGGCTTTATCGTGCTCACCGACCGCTACATCTATTCGCTGATGGCGCGTGCGATTGTTCGCGGCATGGACCCGGCGTGGATTCGCGGGATTTACAGCGCCGCTCTGATTCCCGATGCAGTATTCTACCTTCGCGTGGACGTCGAGCAGTTGATCCCGCGCGTGATTTTCTCCCGCGGGTTCGACTACTGGGAATCCGGCATGGACGTCTTCCCCGGTCAGGACATGTACGAGAGTTTTCGGAGTTATCAGGCCGCGCTGCTGGCTGAATTCGACAAGCTCAGTCTCGAATTTCACTTCGAGACGCTGGACGCTTCCGCGGACGCGAAAATCGTCTTCGCACAACTGCAAGCCAAGGTGCAGCGAGTGCTGGACGGAGATTCGCGCCGGGAATACCAGCGGGAAAGCCACGGCCTCGACCGCGAGTACCTCCACAAAGTTTTCGAGTACGCCGCGGCAGCTACCATGCGGCGCAGCCCGGACCAAGCCGTCGCCCAGCCGCGCGAAGCGATGGCGGCCAATCACAACTGGGCCGCATCGCCCATGTCATCGCAGGCCTCCAGGCAGAACGAGGGCGGCTTCTTCCAGCGCAAGTAGACCGTCGGCAGCCCGGCACAACGCCATGGGGGGATTGCGGATCGATCCCCCGTCATACTTGCCCGCGTGCGAGAGGCAGGGTGGAAAGGCCGTCATCACCGGTGTTTCTACCGTGCAGCACCGCTTCGCGACGAGGCGCGCGAAGCAGCTCGGCCTCCTCCAACCACCCACCCGCCCGCATTCGCGGCCTTTTCATACCGACTCCCTGCCCTGCGACCGTCCCGGGGTATATGATTAAAACGAAATCCATGATTCCTAGAATTCTTCATTGGAGCGCGCGTGCCGCCATCGCATACGCCGCCCTCTTGATCGCGCTCATCGCGATCACGGATTGGCAGGTGGAGATCAACGCCACGCTCGGTTTTCTGTACATCTTTCCGATGGTCTTGTTGGGAACGGCACTGGGCTGGTGGCAAATCGTCGCGGCCGCCCTTTTCTGCACGATGCTTTCGGACCGTCTGGACCCGTTCCCGATGGAAATGGAACTGGCGCGAGACCTCCTGGTATTCCTCACTCTTTCCGTCACCGGACTTTTGTCGCTGAACCTGACGAAGAGTTACCGCCGCGAGAAGCAGGGCCTTGCGATTCAACGCGCCGCCGAGGAACAGCTCAAGTTCCTCATCGAGACCAGTCCGGCCGCGATCCTGACGATGACGGCGGCCGGCGAGATTCTTCTCGGCAATCCAGCGGCGCAGCGACTTCTCGGAGTGACCGAAGGCTCGCTTTCCGGCCGGAAAATCGCACGTTATATTCCTGCGCTCGGATCCATCCCATCCGGTGACGAGGCCACGAAGATCTTCCGTACGGAGATGCAAACTCGCGGCCGGCGGGATAACGGTGATGTCTTCCTGGCGAACATCTTTTTTTCGACTTACGGTACGCCGGCCGGTCCGCGGCTTGCGGCCATGGTCGTGGATACTTCCGAACACCTGCGCGAACGCGAGGAAGCCAGCCTCGAGCAACTGCTCGCAGGGTCGCGGATCCTGGTCGCTGCGGTATCTCATGAGATCAGAAATGTTTGCGGCGCCATCGGCGTGATACATGAGAACCTGGTGCGCAAAGGCTCGCTGAGCGGTGATCAAGACTTCGAGGCCCTGGGGTCTTTGGTTGAAACGCTCAGCAAGATCGCTTCGCTCGAACTGAAACGAAGCGCCGGAGCCGTCGAATCGAGCAGCGCGGATCTCGGCGAAGTCCTGACCGATTTTCGAATCGTTCTCGAGCAGATGTGCGAGGAGTCCGATATCCAGCTTCGTTGGAACGTTCCGGAGAGACTGGGCCTGATACAGGCGGACCGACACAGCCTGATGCAGGTCCTGCTGAACCTTGCGAAGAACAGCCAGCGCGCCCTCGATCCGGCCCGGCAAAAGGTGATCGACATCACCGTCACAGCGAAGGCGGAGGGAATCTCCATCCGGTTCACCGATACCGGGCCGGGTATCCCGCTCGATCAAAAGATCTTTCAGCCTTTGCAAAAGGGCGCGGACGCGACGGGTCTGGGCCTCTATTTGTCGCGCGCTTTCATGCGATCGTTTGGGGGCGATTTGCGGCATGACCCGCGATACCCGGGATGCTCGTTTGTCTTGGAATTGGTGACGGCAACGGAGCTTCGACAAGGTGAGGATGCAACGCCTAAGAGTCTTACTGCTGGATGATCATGTGCTGTTTCGGGAAGGCCTGCGGCGCCTGCTCATAACCGAGCCGGATTTTGAGTCCGTCGCTGAGTGTGGAACAACGGCCGAGGCGATCGACGTGCTTTCTCAAACGTCGGTGGATGTCGTATTGCTGGACTTCGACCTGGGAGACGAAACGGGCACCCGTTTTGTCGCGCATGCAAATCAGGCGGGTTACCAGGGCAAGATTCTGATGGTTACCGCCGGCATGATTCCCTTGGACGTTGCCGTGGCGCGAAATCTGGGAGTGTCGGGAATCTTTCTGAAGCACAACTCACCGGCCATGCTACTGGAGGCCATTCGACAAGTGGCCCGCGGGGGCGAGTGGATGGATTCCCGAGCAGTCGCTTCGGAACTTGCGGCCGCCGGTCAGCCCGCCCAGCAAACCGCGGCGCAATTGACCCACCGCGAGCTAGAGGTTCTGCGCAGCGTTTTCGAAGGCCTCACCAACAAGGAGATCGCGCACAGAACGGGAGTGTCGCAGAGTTCCGTAAAGGCGACCCTGCAGCGATTGTTCGAGAAAACCGGCGTACGCACGCGTGCGCAGCTCGTTCGCATCGCGATTGAAAGGTCGCTGGAAACGGCGACCTAACCTTAGCGCATCAGCCATCCCCGCTCGACGAACTGCGTTTGCACGCTCACGTTCGGTAGGGATCCTCTCTAAGGCCCCTGTGGATCATGGAGTTAGGTTCGTCGTCGATCCTCCTGTGGCCGTCTCGCATTCTGGGATTACATCGGCCAACAAATGGCCGAAAGATCACTTGTTCGTCCCCGCGGCCCTCGATAGCTTGGAAGTGGATGGGTGCGACGATTTGCCGGACCGTCGGGCTTCTTCGGGCCCCGCCTTATTCGCGCAGGACCTAAGGGCGCGATTGCGGCAAATTGGGAGTCGCGCTGAGGAGACTTTACGCCGATTCGGATTGCGCGTTGGTGCCGATTCGCACTGCTCGTGACGCTCGCGGCTTTTGCGCCCATTCGGGCACAGGGACAGAGCGGAGGAAGTATCTCGGGCACGGTGAAAGATCCCAGCGGCGCTGTAATCGCTGCTGCGCAAGTTTCCGCCCTCCACACAGGAACAGGGGTTGTGCAGACGACGCAGACGAATATGGAGGGGGTCTACGCGTTCCCCAGCCTTCCCGTCGGGATGTACGAGATCGATCTCTCTGCGCCTGGTTTCAAACCCTATAAGCGGACGGGTTTGACCCTTGATGTGAATTCGAAACTGGAGGTGGATGCGGACCTGCAGCTGGGTGCAGCGACCGAGCAAATTGTCGTGCATGAAAATGCAGTACAGGTTGACACCGAGAGCACGCAAATGGGAGACGTCATTTCAGGCCCCGTGATGACGGAGGTCGGGCTGAACGGAAGGAGCTTCACGGACCTGTTGGCACTTCAGCCCGGTATTGTGCCGATGTCGACGCAGACTCCCGACTCTGTCGTAATGGCCGGCGTCACGGTGGCGATCACGCCTTCTGGCAATCTCAATCCTGGGAACCAATCGATCAGTGGACAGCGGGAAGACGCCAACGGATTTCTTGTGAATGGATCTGACGTCAAGGAGGAGATGAACGGCGGTACCGGCATCATTCCGAATCTGGATTCCATTTCCGAATTCCGCGTGCTGACCAACAACTTCGATGCGGAATTCGGCAACTATTCTGGCGGCATCGTGAACGTGGTGACCAAGAGCGGTGCGGACCAGATTCACGGTAACGCCTTCGAATTCCTGCGCAACACCGATTTCGATGCGCGGAGTTACTTTTCACTGAAATTAGAGACCTATCAACAGAATCAATTCGGCGGCACGCTCGGTGGGCCGATCCGGAAAGGCAAGCTCTTCTTTTTCGGAGACTATCAAGGAACACGAACGATCGAAGGCCTGGATACGGGGCTCGTTACGGTGCCGACGCTGGCCGACCGGACCGGCAATCTCTCCGACATGTCCAGCTCCTTTTCCCTGTCAGGCGTACCTTTCACGGTGGCCGGTGCGGGGCTGGCAGCGCAGCTTCAGAATTCCCTGGGCTACGCAGTTTCTAACGGCGAGCCGTATTACATGCCAGGATGCACGAGTTCCACGTGCGTGTTTCCGAATGCCATCATCCCGCAGTCGGCCTGGGCAGCTCCGGCGCAGAACCTGCTGAAATACGTTCCGCTGCCCAATGACGGCCCAACCACGTTCTCCGGCTCTGAAAATGAGAGGCTTCGGGACGACAAGTTCGGCTATCGCGTGGACTGGAACACCTTGCGCTGGGGAAACCTTTCGGCCTACTACTTTTTCGATGATTATTTCGTCAACAATCCATTTCCTAGCAGCCAGGGTGGCGCGACCGTTCCCGGTTTTAATGCTTTGAACCGCGGTCGTTCGCAGCTGATCAGTTTGGGCGACACGAAGACGTTCGGTGCAAACACGGTAAACGAAGCCCATTTCAGCTTCATGCGAGACGCGAACGTCGTGGGCCAGCCGTCCGGCGGGCTGGGAGTCAGCTACGCCTCCCAGGGATTCGTCACCGGAGCAGGAACGCCGGGCATCCTTCCTTTAGCTCCCCAAATCGAAGGGGTCGAAAACATCGTGTTCCAGGGCGCCTTCACAATGGGACTTCCAATCACCAACGTGGCACAAGCCAACAACACGTTTTCGATAAGCGACAGCCTTTCCAAAGTCGTACGCAACCACACCCTAAAGGTCGGAATCTATGTGAGCCTCGAGCAGGTAAACGTGAATCCCGACGCGATATTCAACGGGACCTTTATATTCGATGGCTACCAAACCGGCAGCGATTTTGCGGATTTTCTCATCGGGGCGCCGAACCAATTTAACCAACAAGACTCGGGGAGGTACTATCCGCGCCACCGATACGCGGGCTGGTACGGGCAGGATTCCTGGCGGGTTAAACCCAATTTTACATTCAACTACGGGCTGCGCGTCGAGCTAATGCGATATTGGTCGGAAAAGTACGACCAGGTTCCAACCTTTCAGCCGGGCGAACAGTCGGTGGTGTACCCCAACGCATTCCCGGGGTTGGTTTATCCGACGGACCCGGGTATTCCGAATACGCTGGTGCCCGAAAAGTTTCGATTCGCTCCGCGGATCGGAATGGCGTATTCGCCGAACCCGAGCGGCGGGCTTTTAGGAAAGGTTTTCGGCGGAGCCGGAAAAACCAGCCTCCGCGCCAGCTACGGGATATTTAACTCCATAATCGAGGGCAATACGCTTGGCGTTGACGAACCTCAGCCTCCCTACGGCCTCAGCGGCACGGTCTACAACGGCCTCTTTGCCGCGCCGTACGATTTGGCGGACGGTACACCGGGGATCACTCCGTATCCGCTTACGTTCCCCCCTCTGAACGCCAGGGCCAGCCATCCGAATACAAGCGTCATTTTCGACAACATTTACAACCCGCAGTCGGGCATGACCGCGCCTCCGCCGTGGAACAGTTATCCGTATACGGAAAACTACTTTCTCTCGTTTGAACGCCAATTGCCCGGGCAAGCCCTTTTGGACATCAGCTACGTCGGTTCCCAGGGTCATCATCTGCTCGGAGTCTATTCCGCGGACCCAGGCAATCCAGCGCTCTGTCTGGCTCTCAATCAGCCTGGCGTTCTTACAGCGGGAGAGTCTTGCGGGCCGGGCGATGAAAACAGCACATTCAATTTGACTGAGCCGGTCACATTTCAAGGCGTTACTTATCCTGCGGGGGCAGTCCTTCAGGGTACCCGTTTGGGCTTGAACCCGAGCCTCATCAATAACAACGTGCAGTCGGGGAATTACTATGGAAACGACGACTACGACGGGAGCGTCGCGAATTCGAATTATGACGCGCTGCAAGTGAGTGTTAGAGCTTCGGCCAAGCGCCTCACTTATTCGCTTGGCTATACGTACAGCAAGTCCATCGATCAAGCCTCGTCGCTTTCCGATGTTCTTGATCCGTTCGATTTCAACGCCACTCGAGGGCTCTCGGCCTGGAATCTGACACACAACTTTGTGGCGACCTACAATTACCAATTGCCGCTGGAACGGCTGACGCAACACGCTCGCGGTCTGCTGCAAGGCTGGGAGATCTCTGGCGTTACGCGTGTCAGCAGCGGCTTCCCTGTTACCCTGAGCACAAACGGCGATAATTCTTTGCAGGGGAGCAGCCCGAACGGCGTCAACAATCGCTATCTGGACATGCCGGACCGGACCGGTGAGCCGCTGGACATCAGTTCCGACCCGCGCCACGGGCTACTGTACTTCAATCCCGGCGCTTTCCAGGACAATGCCATCGGTACAGTCGGGGACGCGGGGCGGCGATTTTTCTCCGGCCCCGGCTCGTTCAACACGGATTTGGTGCTGCAGCGAAATTTCGAAATCCGCGAAACGAATGAGCTGCAGTTTCGGGTAGAAGCGTTCAACGTTTTCAACCACACACAATTTTTCGGTCCGGCAGCCGTGAACGGCGACGTAGACAACTCGCTGTTTGGCCATGTTGTGAACACGGCAGACCCAAGATTGATACAGCTAGCCCTGAAATATAAGTTTTGATTCGCAGCGGTTCGGCACGCTTAGGCGGATCTCGGGGAGCCGCCCGCCAAATCGTTCCGAGCCTCGCGCATTAGAACGGCGGGTACTCCCGGAGCACTCGATCTGTCAATCGTTTGGCGTGCGGGCCAAGGTGTGCGGGCCAAGGTTGCCGCGCGAGTATTGCGGTGCGATAATGACGCCGAACGTGAGGCGCTTCGCCGCAGCAGCGGGCGCAGACTGGGGGAACGCATGGCATTGCGAGACGGCTGGATCGAAAAGCGTGCGGCGGCAATGAACGGCGGCGCGCGGAATTTTTCGCAAATGCATTACGCGCGCAAAGGCCTGATCACAGAGGAAATGCTCTACGTCGCGACCCGCGAAAAAGTCCTACCCGAACTCGTCCGCGACGAAATCGCCCGCGGCCGCGCCATCATCCCGGCCAACATCCATCACCGCAACCTCGAGCCCATGGGCATCGGCGTAGCCTTCGGCTGCAAGATCAACGCAAACATCGGCAACTCCGCGACCACGTCGGAAGTGAAGGACGAGCTCGAAAAGCTCCACCGCGCCGTGCACTACGGCTCCGACACGGTGATGGACCTCTCAACGGGCGGCGATATCCCCGGCATCCGCCAGGCGATCATCAACGCCTCGCCCGTGCCCATCGGTACCGTTCCGATTTACGAAGCGCTTTCCCGCGTCCGGCGCGCAGAAGATCTCACCATTCACGTGATGGTCGAAGTGATCGAAGAGCAAGCCGAACAGGGCGTCGACTACATGACCATCCACGCCGGCGTGCTCCGCGAATTCTTGCCGCTGGTCCGCAACCGCATCACCGGAATTGTCAGCCGCGGCGGCGCACTCCTGGCGCAGTGGATGAGCTTCCACAAAGCCCAGAATTTCCTCTACGAAAATTTCGAGTCCATCTGTAAGATTTTCCAGAAGCACGACGTCAGCTTTTCCCTCGGTGACGGCCTGCGCCCCGGCTGCCTGCACGACGCCAGCGACGAGGCCCAATTCGCCGAGCTGAAAGTGCTGGGCGAGCTCACGAAAAAAGCGTGGGAATACGACGTGCAAGTAATGATCGAAGGCCCTGGCCACATCCCGCTCGACCAGATCGAACTGCAGGTGAAAAAAGAAAACGAGCTGTGCTACGAAGCCCCGTTCTACACGCTCGGCCCGCTCGTCACCGATATCGCCCCCGGCTACGACCATATCACCAGCGCCATCGGCGCCGCGATGATCGGCTGGCACGGCGCGTCGATGCTCTGCTACGTCACGCCCAAGGAACATCTGGGTCTGCCCAACGCGGACGACGTCCGCCAGGGCGTGATCGCTTATAAGATCGCCGCTCACGCCGCCGATGTGGCCCGCCATCGTCCCGGCGCCCGCGATCGCGACGACGCTCTCAGTTACGCCCGCTTCCTGTTTGACTGGAACAAGCAGTTCGAGCTCTCGCTCGACCCCGAAACCGCACGGGCCATGCACGACGAAACCCTTCCGGACGATTTCTACAAGGAAGCCAAGTTCTGCTCCATGTGCGGCCCGAAATTCTGCTCCATGAACGCGACACAGATCGCCGACATCTACCAGGGCCTGGACCAGAAGGAGCGCGAAGCCCGCTTCGCCGAGCTGCTCGGCAAGGTCGAGCACTAGGAAACAATTTCGGGGGCTTCAACGTATTCCCTATAGACCGGCTGCCGCAGGCAAAGGCAGCTCCGAGGGTAGGGGAGCGCGAACATGTTCTTCCTGATTGGTTGTGGCCTGCTGTATTTCCTCCCGTCCATCGTCGCCCACCGGAAACACGCCTTCACCGGCGTTTTCCTGGTGAATCTGCTGCTGGGCTGGACGGTGATTGGGTGGTTCGTTGCGCTGATTTGGGCTTGTACGGCCGACGAATGCCGTCCGTTCTACGCCGTCGCCGGCCCCGCGCCGGGACCAGCGCGTTATTGTTCGCGCTGCGGCGCTCTCAGCCAGGGCGTCGGCTCGTTCTGCTGGAACTGCGGAAGTCACGTATAATTCCCGCATGAGGCCGCTGGCCAGCCATAGCCGTTCGCTTATTCTGCTGGCGGCGTTGATCGCTGTCTGCGTGGCGTCCGCGCCGAGTGCGCCGATCGCCGATCCCGCCTATCGCGCATCCGTCGAAAAATGGCGGCAGGCCTATGAAACCGATCTAAGATCGGATCACGGCTGGCTAAGCGTCAGCGGCCTCTTCTGGCTGCACGAGGGCGCTAACACCTTCGGCTCCGGCCCGCTGAACGACATCGTCCTTCCCAGCACCGCGCCCGCTAACGCCGGCAGCTTCGAATTCCACGCCGGCCGCACCGTCGTGCACGTAAATTCCGGCATCCCGGCGCTGCTTAACGGCAAAGCGGTCGAATCCGCGGAATTGCATCCGGATTCCAACGCCGATCAGCTTGTCCTCGGCGACCTCACGCTGTACGTGCACTCCAGCGGCGAGCGCTTCACCGTCCGCCTGCGCGACAAGAACAGTAGCCTGCGAAAGACCTTCGCCGGCACGCGCTGGTTTCCGGTCGACGAATCCTATCGCGTCGTCGGGAAATACGTCGCCTACGACAAGCCGAAGCAAATCGAAATCCAAAACGTAATGGGAGACACGCTTGAAGAAACGATCCTCGGCTACGTCGCGTTCAGCCTCGGCGGAAAAGACCTACGCCTCGACGCCGAAGTGAACGGCACGGACGCCTCCTTCGTCTTCCGTGACCTCACCAGCGGCCACGAAACCTACGCCGCCTCGCGCTTCCTGGACACGAAAATCGAGCCCAACGGCCGGATGATTTTAGACTTCAACGAGGCATATAATCCGCCCTGCGCCTATAACCCGTACACCACCTGCCCGCTCCCGCCGCCCCAAAACCGGCTGGGCTTGCGAATCGAGGCAGGCGAGAAGACGTACCATCACGCAGCCGGAGCAGCCGCCCACTAGACGGCGCCTTCGACAGTACCTACTTTGAGGTGCTCAATGGCTTTTGCTCGTGCAGCTCGCAAACAGGACGTGCCGCCAGGCAAGATTTACGAGTTCCAGGTCGGCGGCCAGGCCGTCGCCATCGCGAATATCGCCGGTAAGTTCTTCGCTATCAATAGCGTATGTGCGCACGAAGGGGGTCCGCTGGGCGAAGGGGAGCTTGACGGCACGCTCGTGACCTGCCCCTGGCACCTCTGGCAATACGACGTAACCACCGGCAAGGTAGCCCAGAACCCCGCCATCGGCGTCGATGCCTACGCAGTCGAGGTGCGCGGGGACGACGTTTTCGTCGACGTGGGCTCCTGAGGGCTTCCTTTTAGGGGCTCCGCAGGTGTCCCTCAGGCAATTTTTGTCACTTTTTGACTGAAAATCTTGCAGACAGGGCTTCCATTTATTTTATCCTTGCGTGTATAGTGCGCGCGGCGCTTCTCGACGGATGACTCAAGCTCCTCCAAAACCAAGACGTTGGCTGCTGGCAGTCGATCCCCGGATCTACCACTGGG